>CAYQDF010000237.1:0-1500 GCA_964416175.1 uncultured Anaerolineaceae bacterium | reverse complement strand
TGAACGCCACCAGCCCGGCCGCATACTCGCTGTCGCCGTGCGCCAGCTCGTTCCACACGATGACCATGGCGATGCAGCGCGCCAGGCCGATCAGGATCAGCCCGCTCATGTAATCGGGATAGCCGCGCAGGAAGATCAGCGCCAGCGCAAACATCAATACCGGTCCGATGACCCAGTTCTGCACCAGCGACAGCCCCAGCACCTTCCAGTTGCGGAAGACGTCGCCCAGCTCCTCGTAGCGCACCTTGGCCAGCGGCGGGTACATCATCAGGATCAACCCGATGGCGATGGGGATGTTCGTCGTGCCGACGGAGACCCGCTCATTGAGGCTAGAGACAACCTCCGGCAGCAAGAACCCGATCCCCACGCCAGCTGCCATCGCCAGGAAGATCCACAGCGTCAGGTAGCGGTCCAGGGTGGACAGCTGCCGGGCGACCGGCAGGGCGGTTTGCGGGAGGACAGAGGATCTTGTCGCAGCCATGTTTAGGTAGCCTCCAATTCCGCGTTGACCAGCCAGGTGGTCACCTCGGCCTGGCTGGGGATACGCCCGGCGCAGACCAGTTTTTCATTGACGACCAGCCCAGGTGTGGACAGGATCGGGTATTTCATGATCTCACCGTAATCGGTGATTTTGTTGATTTCGGCCTGCATGCCCATCTGCGCGACAGCCTGCCGGACGATGGCCTCGACTTTCTTGCAGTTCGGGCATCCTGAGCCGAGGATTTTGATGTTCAGCATTGGAACCTCCATTGTACATAGGATGATCGAGCCCTCAGTTCAGGGCGATTAGGACCTCAATCTGTCGCCGCCCTCGGGAGAGCGGCAACCTTCGCCGCATTCCGCCTGCTCACCAGCCATAACACCAGTGCCAGGGCTGCCAGCGCAATGAGCAGGTAGAGCGTGATCAGGGCGACGCTGGCTCCATTCACCCAGGTGCCGTAGATCAATCCGGCCAGGGTGCTGAACAGCGCCACCCACAGCACGTACGTCCAGGCTTTAAGCCGGCCGATGATGGTCGAGACGATCAGGATGCTCTGCAGGCTGAGCTCGGGATCGGCCATCAGGTAGGCCAGCAGCGGGCCGCGGTGCATGCCCAGGTCGAGGAACATCTGGGCGATGGGCACCTCCACCAGGGTGGGGAAGTACATGAACACGCCAAAAATAACGCCGACAAAATTACCTGCGATTGTATTGCTGCCTGCAATAGCTTCGATCCATTCCGGTTGGATCAGCTCGCGGATGACGCCCACCACAAAGACGCCAACCACCAGCAGCGGGAAGATCTGCTTGACAAATTTCCACGACTCCCACAGGAAGTCACGGGTTTCATCTTCGCTCAATTGCGCTTTCAACATCCAACCAAGCAGGATTACGGAGAGCAACACACCGAAGAACTTGCCGGTCAGGGACAGGGTCAGACCGCCCGTATGCGGCGTCATGCCGAGCGCCGCCACCAGCAGGGTCAGCCCGACCAGCCCGGTGGAGACCCAGGTCCAGGCG
>CAYQDF010000236.1:0-1549 GCA_964416175.1 uncultured Anaerolineaceae bacterium | reverse complement strand
GATTTTCCCCGTATAACCGAACAGCCTCGCGCCGACCAGGAGCCCTGCCTGGGTCCCGCCAGATGAAGAGGGGAACACGATCCAGTCTGCCTGGATCCGTTGGTTGACCATCTCCTGCAGGGCGAAGGCATAAGCGACAGCGCCGGTCGGGTTGGACCCGCCGTAAGGGATGAGGTAAGGTTGCTTCCCGGCTTTTTCTGCAATCTCGAATGTTTCTCGCAGGACCTGGTCGCGGCGGTTCTTCTCAGTCCAGACCAGCTCAGCCCCAAACAATTGATCGAGCAGCAGATTACCTGAAAAAGCCGCCGGTTCGTCTCCGGCGAGCACCAGGATACAATCGTAACCGAAGCGCGCGGCCGCGGCCGCGGTCTGGCGGCAATGGTTGGACTGGACCGCTCCTGCAGTGATCAGCGTGCGCGCCTGGTTCTTCTCGGCGTCCGCCAGGAGAAACTCCAGCTTGCGGGTCTTGTTGCCGCCAAATGCCAGTCCCGTCAGGTCATCCCGTTTAATGAACAGTTCGGGGCCTCCCAGGACGGCCCCCAGCCGGGGAAGTGGTTCGATTGGGGTGGGCAGCTGTGCAAATCGTGTTCTGGGGATCATAATCTCCTCCGGATCAGCAGCAGGAAATTGAGAACTGGGCAATAAAATCTCGCCGGCTCCGGACCGGCCCGATCACAACAGCCGCTGCCTGCCCGCTTCACGCGCCCAGTGCTGGCTGGAATTGCGAGCCTGCTCGCCATCTCATTATAGCCGTCAATTTTGGCATCATGATCGTGTAGATCCGGTAGATGAGGGGCCGCAGCGGCCGATCCCAGGCGCCAGTGTACCGCACGACCTCTCCCCCGAAACCCTCTTTGAACCGGTAAACTCCCCACAACCTGTCCTTCTCATTGAATCTGTCTGGTGCGCCCCACAGATCATAAGCCACACAACCCAGTTCCTTTGCCCTGCGGATTGCCTCCCACTGCAACAGGTAGTTCGGCATCCGATCCCGGTACCTGGCGCGAGACATCCCATAGAGGAACCAGGCCCGGCCCGCAAAGTGGAACAGGAACAATCCGGCGACCAGGTTGCCGTCCACTTCGGCGATGAGCGGAGCAGCCATGCCGGAGTGACAAAATGTACTCCACACCCTTTGATAATACGCCTGTTCGCGAATCGCGAAGCCGTCACGCCGGGCTGTCTCCGCGTATACCTGGAACAACGTGTTGAAATCCGCTTCGGTACCCATCCGCACCGTGACGCCGCGCCTTTCCGCCAGGCGGATGTTGTAGCGTGTCTTCTGTTTCATCCCTGCCAGAAGGTCTCCAAGTTCTCGCCGCAGGTCGATCACCACAGTGTTCCTGAACTGGATCTGCTCAGATGAAAAGACCCATTTACCTGCTCTCAAAGCTTGCTCCACCTCCTTCCCGGCAGGGTCTTGAAGATCGCCTGGACTGCCTGGGATTCCCTGCCCAATTTTGACTTCAGGGTCGATTTTCACAAAGATCGCCGATCGCCCGTGTCCCAGAGCCGCTGAAGCAGGCCCTGGACCGTTTTCCGGTGCTCT
>CAYQDF010000235.1:0-1758 GCA_964416175.1 uncultured Anaerolineaceae bacterium | reverse complement strand
GCCGCGGCCTCATTATACCCCCTGTATAAAGAAATCCAGCCGCCCGGGAGGATGGCTGGATTGTTCAGGGGGATGCTGGGTTGAGGTCCTGGAAATTACGGGGTCTCCTCGAGAGCCGGGGCGAAGAACAGCCCGGTGCTGGAGTCGTAGCAGATGGAGTCGATCGTCTTGCGCGGGTCAGAATCGTCTTTCAGATAGGCGCAGTCGACGTTGTTCTTCCAGAACTCCTCGGTGCGGTCCATGTAGAGCTCGTCGGAATCGTCGTCGCCCTCCTTGGTCCAGATCTTGACGTTGGAGAGACCATTGAGAGTGAATTTTACGATGTCGAACTTCTCGGATTTGTCGTTCAGGATACGCCAGTTGTCCATATTGACGGCGGAGGATGAGAGGTTGCGGATGGTGATCGATTCGTTAAGCGGGCCGCCGGTCTTGGGAGCATAGTCGATATTGGTGATGCAGACGCCGGTCGTTTTAAGGGACCGCCCGGGGGTACCGGGCGTGTTGGTGGGGGTGGGGGTCTTGGTTGGAGTGGGGGTCAGTGTGGCGGTGGGCAGCTTCCGGTACACCAGGGGCATAAAGTATGACTCCTGGAAAGCGGCCTGGACCACGAACACCAGGCTGAGGGTCAGCAGGACGGCCAGACCCAGGATGATTTTTTTGTGCATGGATAACTCTCCTTTAGGACTGAATTCCTATCGCCTGCGCGTATTATACACCTAACAAAATCAGACGGTTTTGCGCTGCGTTTTGTTCCCGGGTTGGGGCGGTGGCTGGACAGCCGGGAACCCGCTGCCTGACTCCGCTTCGACGGCGGGGATTGACAGGGAGCGGCAGCCGCAGTACAATTTCGGACAGATAGAACAAACGTTCTTATTTAACGTGAATACGGGATGAGGTCGACAGGCACCCTGAGCGGAGTGGTGGGCATCTTCGACTGTTCTGCGTTCCGCTCAGACATGTCCCGCAGGTACTGCGGGGATGCCCACCACGAAGTCGAAGGGGTTTATCCCGAACTGACGTTATTTAGATCGGGGAGGCCAGCCGGAGGGATGAACGCGCAACCGATGCTGTGGACGCAGGTCCGCCGCGCCCTGCGCTCGCTGATCTTTGCCAGCCGCATCATGCGGTTGAACAGCGAGATCGGCAGCGCGCTGCGCGATTTTGCCGAGATCGACCGGCGGCCGATGGACGAGGTCGCCGCCGACTTGCTGGCGATCGCCATCGCCCGCCGCCGGGCCGCGGAAATCAATCTGCGCCGCTGGGGCGAGCTCACGCCGCGCGAGCAGCAGGTCACCGCGCTGACCTGCCTGAACCTGACGAATGCGGAGATCGCCAGGCGCCTGGTGCTCTCCCCAGAGACGGTCAAGACCCACATCCGCAACGTGCTCGCCAAGTTCAACCTGAACAGCAAAGAGGAGCTGCGCCGCCTGCTTTCGGACTGGGACTTCAGCGCCTGGGCGGGAGAGGAAGTCGACGAATAAATCTCGTTGCTGCCTGAACCGACTGGTGAGCCTGTCGAACCAGTCGTCGCCATTCGACAGGCTCATCGCTGGCTGAGCCTGTCGAAGCCAGCGGGAGATAGACTGGTGTGCCTTTCGACAAGCTCAAGGCACGCCTTTCGACAAGCTCAAGGCACGCCTTTCGACAGCCCTTCGACAGGCCCTTCGACAGGCTCAGGGCAGGCTCAGGGCACGCTTAGGAATCGCTCAGGGGACGGTAAGGATCCGGCAGGCGAAGATGGTTGTATCGTCCGCAGGG
>CAYQDF010000234.1:0-1776 GCA_964416175.1 uncultured Anaerolineaceae bacterium | reverse complement strand
GCGGTGAGAACGGGATGTGGGTCGAAGTGACGGTCCCCTGGGTGGATGTGATCATGGATAATCCTCCTCCCCGGTCCAATTTTTTCCAATACAGATTGGAGAATGGGATCCCGCTTCGGCTTTATGATACCCAGATTCTGTGGGTTGATCAGATTCGAAGAGATGAATCTGGCCAGGTCTGGTATCGAGTGAATGAGAGATATGGAAACCCGGGGGATATCCTCTGGGCGGTCGGCGAGGCTTTCCGGCCACTGACCGGGGAGGAGCTGGCTCCGATCAATCCTGAAGCACACGAGAAGCGCATCGTAGTCAGGGTCCGCTGGGAAGAACAGACGCTTTCCTGCTATGAGGGTAACAGCGAAGTGTACTACTGCAGGATTTCTTCAGGTGTCTCCTCCGGATCGACACCGCTCTCCGCTATTGGCAGTCCAGGATTTGCGATTTGGAGGAAGCTCTTCTCCCTGCACATGTCTGGTGGGACGAACGCGGAGGGATGGGATTTACCCGGGAGTGGGTGGACCGCGCTCTTTCACGGAGACGGGGTTGCGATTCACTCGACGTACTGGCACAATAACTTCGGGGAACCGATGTCCCACGGCTGTGTAAATGCCAGACCCGATGATGCAAAATGGATATTTCGCTGGACTCTGCCTACAGTGAACTTCAACACTGGCGATAATACCGTCACATTGACTGGCGATCAGAGCACGAGAATTATGGTGACTGAAGATTGAGACCTCTATTATTTGAGGTTATCTCAAATATGGGTAGTCGTGGTGTTTTGCAGCGGCGACGCTGCTGCAAAACACAACCCTCCTTTTTATTTGTAAGATAGCTTCTAGTACTTATCAGAGGATCATAAAGGACATGGATTCGACTAGCGTTGGTTTGGGGATCGCTTTCCTGGGTGGACTGGCATCATTTCTCTCCCCCTGCGTGTTTGCTCTGGTACCGGCATACATTGGTTACTTGAGTGGAACATCCATCAGCAGCCGGAGCGACAACAGGTTGATCACCCTGTCGCATGGCCTGGCATTCGTGCTCGGATTCAGCGGGGTTTTCATTCTGTTAGGCCTTGGGGCTTCGGCGCTTGGCAGCCTTCTGTTCGATTTACGCCCCTATCTCACGAAATTTGGCGGTTTGGTCGTCATACTCTTCGGACTACATTTGACCGGATTGATCCGGATCCCTTTCCTGCAATATGATACGCGGCGGCAGGTTGCCCCAGATCGTAAATTGGGCTACTTATCATCTGCTCTGTTGGGCGTTTTCTTCTCTGCCGGCTGGTCCCCTTGCGTTGGTCCAATTCTGGGCACAATATTAACAATTTCACTGAGCACAGGGTCCATCGCGCAGGGAGGATGGCTGTTGGTGGCTTATTCAGCGGGGTTGGCCATTCCATTTTTAATTGCCGCCACCCAGATCAGCCTGGTAACCAGGGTGTTAAAGCGGTATGGGCGATTCACGCATACCGTGGAAATCGTTATGGGAGTGTTGATGATCCTAGTGGGATTGCTCCTTTTCCTTGGACGCTTCCAACAGATCGCGAGCCTGGGTTTCTTCTTCACATCTTTCGATGAAGTAAAAGTTGGACTATATCTGCTTATCGGGTTGATTGCACTGGCAATCCTCGGCATAATCCCTGCATACATTGCTCATAAGAAAGGAAGGACTTTCATCGATTGGTGGTTTTTTGGGTCGATTTTGTTCGTAGTTGCTCTGCCGGCTGCGATTCGGTTGGGTGCGATCAATGAGACGTCGGCTGCGACGAAAATG
>CAYQDF010000233.1:0-1973 GCA_964416175.1 uncultured Anaerolineaceae bacterium | reverse complement strand
CCCAGGATCGAAGCTGGTGTTTTTCACTGGATTCGTCATAATCCATTCTGCAGCTTTCCGGTACTTAATCACCCTGATAGCCGGTCCAGAGTGGACTTTCATCCTGGAAGGAGGCCTCGCCAACCAACGAGTTCTGGGCCAGGTATTTCAACCCAGCACCTTCGGTGTGCTGTTAATCCTGTCGATATACCTGTTTCTTAAAGGGAGGCTTTACCAGGCGATCCTGGCAGCTGCCGCTGCTGCAACCATCCATCCGACCTACCTGCTCAGCGCAGCTGTCCTTGTTGCAGCATATATCGTCACGAAAGTTCTCGAAGAGAAGAACCTGCTCAATTCGATGAAGTCTGGTTTGTTTGCCCTGGTCAGCGTCGCTCCGATCATGGCTTATGTGGTGATCTCGTTCCACTCAGATCAGGCAGCGGCAGGGAGATCACAGGAGCTGCTTGTGACTTACCGGATTCCCCACCACGCCCTTGTGTCTGAATGGTTCGATCTCACTTCCCTTTTCCAACTACTTATGATCTCGGTTGCGTTGATAATGGTCCGGTTCTACAGGTTAGGCCGGATAATATTGCTTGTATTGCTTCCGAGCATGGTGCTCTCGATCATACAATGGGTGTCTGGGAACGCGATGCTGGCGCTGCTTTTCCCCTGGAGGCTCTCAGTGGTCCTGGTCCCGCTCTCGACAGCGATACTCCTTGGAATGTTGCTTGCCCACCTCGATCATAGATACGGCAACTGGTTGGGAGCACATGCACGGGTGATCGTTATTTTGAGCGTTGCAGGAACAGTGATTTTAAGCACCCTCGGTGGTATCCGTTTTACCTTGGAAATAGGACAACAGCTGCTTTCCTCGGAGCGGGATGTTTTCGAATATATTTCTGAATCCAAGGCGGACTCCCACGTCTATTTAATACCCATAAAAATGCAGGACTTCCGCCTGGCGACCGGGATGCCTGCTTACGTGGATTTCAAATCGATCCCATACGCCCCTGGAGACGTCCTGGAATGGTATCGTAGGATTCAGGTCGCTGAGGACTTTTACCGGAGCGGAATTCGCTCCTGCGCTTCTCTTGGGCAGCTGACCTCACAGGAGGGGGTTACTGGCGTCATCGTGGAACAAGGCGTCGAACCAGCGGACTGTCCTGGTTGGACGGAAGTCTATGAAGATGAGTATTACCAGGTGATCGTTCTTGAGAATTGACCTGACGCGGGTATTGTCAGTCCTGGTTGCGGGTATGTGACGCGGCAGGAACAGGCTCTTTTCGGAATTGAGTCTCGTACAGCCGGGCATACAACCCGTTCCTGGAGAGGAGCTCCTCGTGCGTACCTTTTTCTACCAGCCTTCCCTCATCCAGGACAAGGATCTGGTCTGCAGCCAGGATCGTCGAGAGCCGGTGAGCGATGACCAGGCTGGTTCGATCTGCGAACAGAGGCGCAAGCGCAGCCTGAACCAGCTCTTCATTTTGCGAATCCAGGTGAGACGTCGCTTCGTCAAGGATCAGGATGCGCGGATCCTTCAGGATCACACGCGCGATCGCCAGGCGCTGTTTTTCTCCTCCGCTCAGGCGATATCCTCTCTCTCCTACAACGGTATCATACCCTTCTGGCAGTCCTGAAATGAAATCATGGATGTGAGCTGCCTGACAGGCACGCTCAATTTCGCGTTGGGTCGCCGACTGGCGTGCGTATTGCAGGTTTGCCCGGATGGTGTCGTGAAAAAGATATGTTTCCTGAGTCACGACCCCAATCTGGCGGGTGAGGGATTCCAGCGTGAAGTCTCTCAAATCCCGACCGTCTAACAGGATCCTCCCCTCTACCGGGTCATAAAGGCGCGGCAGCAGGTAAGTCACTGTTGTCTTCCCGGCTCCCGAGCGCCCAACGAGGGCTACCAGCTGCCCGACGGCTACGCCGAATGGACGCGGCTGCGCTCGCCCGCCCGCATGGCGATGGCGCGCACGACGGTCGTTTTG
>CAYQDF010000232.1:0-2003 GCA_964416175.1 uncultured Anaerolineaceae bacterium | reverse complement strand
CCCGGTCGAGCGCGGAACGCCCGCCGAAGATTTCCAGCTCGTCGATCGCTTCCCAGCGCAAAAAAGTGGACATCAGCCCACCCAGCCCCAGGATATGGTCCAGGTGGCCGTGTGTCAGCAGGATGCGGTTCAGGCGCTTGAAGCCGGCGCCCGATTGCAGGATCTGTCGCTGGGTGCCCTCTCCGCAATCCACAAGGAAGCGGTATTCATCATGGCTGACGATCGCAGCTGAAAGACCACGCTTGACAGAAGGGGCAGAAGCCGACGTTCCTAGAAAAAGAATTTCGAACACTGGTTATCCCTCGAGAGAATGGAGCAATTGTACCTTAAAGAAAACCAGACCATTTGTGCTATAATCTTTTTGCCCTACTTTCTGTATAGTTCTGAACAGATATTGCGGTTTTTACTATTTGAATTGAAAAACCATGCCCGTCCGTAAACCCAAATCCCGCCGCAAGAGCAGCTCCAAAGCAAAGCAGGCAGCTCCTAAAAAGGGCGCTTCCAAACCTGCTGCGCAGAAGCCCAGGCAGAGATCTAAAAAGAAACAGCCGCCTGCGCTGCCTGTGCGCCTCCCGACGCTATGGCAGACGCTGTCCATCGACCGCAGGCTGGATATCATTGGGGTCGTCCTGGCCCTGGTGGGCTTGATCACCCTGTTAAGCCTGGTCTCCGCGGAACGCAGCCTGCTGACCGGGGGCTTGATCCGCTACCTCGGCCAGATCTTTGGCTGGGGGATGTACATCCTGCCTGCCGGCCTGATGGCGATCGGCGTGTGGCTGGTGCTGCGCAATCTGGAGACCCTGCCCACCATTTCCGTGGAACGCGTTACGGGCATCCTGTTCTTGTTTTTCTGGTTGTTGGCGGCCTTGCACGCAGCGGTCGCCCCGCCGAACCTGGCCGAGCAGGCGGCGTTGGATGGCGTCGGGGGTGGCTATGTCGGCAGCGTATTGGTACAGGTACTCTGGTATAGCCTGGGATCGTGGGGCGCCGTGCTTGCGATGATCGCCTGGCTGCTGATCGGCCTGGCATTGACCCTGGATGTTTCGATCGGGGATTTGTTCAAATGGGTAGGTCCGGTGGCAAGCCGGATGCAGGCGGCCTTCGTACGCCTGGTAAAGCGACCCGCGCCGAAGCTGAATGGCATCGATGTACAGGCGAACGGGTATACGCTGATGCAACGCCCGCCTGTTAGAGTGAGCGCGCCTCAGCAAACAGAGGGCCACCAAGTCGGCATGCCGGTGACCACCAGCAGTGGGGGACCTGCAGTCGAATGGAGCTTGCCCGCAGTCAGGGATATTTTGGATGAGGGCAGCGCCCCGCAGGTCAATGAGGAATACGTTCAGCAGCGGGCCCGCTTGATCGAGGATACGTTGTCCTCCTTTGGCGCGCCGGCGCAGGTGATCGAGATCAGCCGCGGGCCAACGGTCACGCAGTTCGGGGTGGAGCCGCTTTTTGTCGAGACCCGAAGCGGGCGCACGCGCGTGCGCGTCAACAAGATTTCCTCGCTGGCCGACGACCTGGCGCTGGCCCTGTCTGCGCCGCGCATCCGCATCCAGGCGCCGGTGCCGGGGCGCGGTTTCGTCGGCATCGAGGTGCCTAACGAGGAAATGACCCTGGTGGCGCTGCGCGAGATCCTTGAGAGCGAGATCTACCAGCGCAAAAAATCTCCCCTGAGCTTTGCGTTGGGCCGTGACGTGGCCGGCTTACCGCAGATTGCGGCGCTGGATTCCATGCCACACCTGCTGATCGCAGGCACGACCGGTTCTGGTAAATCGGTCTGCGTCAATTCGATCCTGACCAGTTTTCTGCTACACAATACCCCGGACGATCTGCGCCTGGTGCTGGTGGATCCCAAGCGCGTGGAGCTGACCAGTTACAACGGCATCCCGCATCTGCTGGCGCCGGTGATCGTCGAAGTGGACCGGGTGGTCGGCGCGCTGCAATGGATGACGCGCGAGATGGACAAGCGCTATCATACCTTCGCCAAGATCGGCGCGCGCAAT
>CAYQDF010000231.1:0-2003 GCA_964416175.1 uncultured Anaerolineaceae bacterium | reverse complement strand
AGCCAGTGGTGCTCCCCGCCGTCCCGGTTTCGGCGGAAGAGCAGCGGGGGGTTGTGCCCGGCGTTGCTGTAGGTAAAATATCCGCCGGTCTCGAATTTCCCCATGAAAAGAGTGACAAATGAAGTGAAATTTATATTGTGGCTGTAGAGGCGGTTGATCCGTCCAAGGACCTCGACCGGGGTCTCGCAGAGGGGGACCAGGGTGCGCAGAGCGGTTTGCACGCTTGCCATGTGCAGCCCGGACGAGACGCCGTGCCCGGCGACGTCCGCGATGACCAGGCCGTGGGCGCCGTCGGCAAAGTGCAGGACATCGAAATAATCTCCACCCACGATCTGCGCCGGCTGGCTGTAGGCTGCCATCTCGAGGCCCGGGATGCTCGGCAGGGTCTGGGGGAAGAAGGAGCGCTGGACGATCGAAGCCAGCTCCAGCTCCCGTTCGAGCTGCCGCATTTCAGATTCGGGCAGGTGCGAAAGGCAAATGCACGCCGTGTAATCCATTTCCAATAGCGGGGTGTCCACCACACCGTGGCAGACTGTGCACATGCCGAGCGTCCCCTCCTCCGCTTTTTGGATGGCCGCGTCAAGATGCGCGACATGCTGATCGATCGCGGACAGGCCCGCCTCCCCGGCATGGGTCCGCACTTCCACCTCGTCAGCCGACGCCAGCCATGCCATCAGGTTGGTTTTTTTCACCAACAGGTTCGTTTTGATCCGGTCCAGATTTAACATGGACATATCCTGCCTACCCAGGGTATTCTCCCAAGGGTTCCGAGTCCAGGAACAAGTGTTCTAATATTCAGAAATTATACCTGATTTCTCACCCGGCCGCAAGACCTGCCTGACGAATTGAATAACCCCGGCTGTTTCTGCCGGGGTTATCTTTTTCTTTTCAGGCGGGTGAGATCAACGGCGGACGAGTCCCACAATGAAAAGCAGTACGACGGCGCCGATGACTGCGACCAGCACGCTGTACAGGTTCAATCCTGTCACGCCTGCTCTGCCAAAGAAGTTCATGATGAAACCACCGACCAGGCCGCCGATGACGCCGACAATGACATTCGCCAGGGCGCCCATCTGCGCATTCTTGCCCATGATCATGCTGGCGAACCAGCCAGCTATCCCTCCAACTACGATCCAGGCGACCACATTCCAGAAAGACATCAGGTTCTCCTTTCATCAATTATTAATCGAGTATGTGCCTATTTCGACAATGTCACATTTGGTTTTCCATGAGCGAAGCACCCTGAGCGGAGCAGCGGATGCGTTCGTCGACTGCTCCCTCGCAAACTCGGGACATTGACGGTGGTCCGCTCAGAATGCATCCGCTGCGTAGTCGAAGGGAACGGTTTTGCTTAATCTGACATTGTCATACTATGATTAGCTCCCCAGATTCTGTCTGATCACCTCCTGTCTCAGTCCTGGGCTTCAATGCTTTATACAGCTATCAACCGGATCGATCGCTTTTTTGTGCACTCCATGCGAGGGCGGTCGAATTCCCTGGATTGCGTGACTGCTGTGCATATTACTTAACCCGACTACATCCTGCTCGTTACGATCAGACCGCTAAAGGACGCTGCTCCGCCTGAAGTATTTGCGACCATATAGTACAATAGTTCACAAGATCTTATCGGAGAAGAAATGATGCACTTCTATGAGCTCATCCAGAAACGTCGTTCGGTGAGGGTGTTTCGTCCATTACCGGTGGAGGAGGATAAGCTGGCAAAGATCCTGGAAGCCGCCCGCCTGGCTCCCTCCGCCGGCAACCTCCAGGCGTACGAAATATATGCGGTTGCTGGAGAAGATACGCGCAAGGCGCTTGCCCGTGCTGCGTACGGCCAGGATTTCATCGCTGCCGCCCCGATCGTCCTGGTGTTCTGTGCTCATCCGGCGCGCAGCGAACCGCGCTATGGGCTGCGCGGCCGCGACCTGTACGCCATCCAGGATGCCACCATTGCCTGTTGCTGGGCGATGCCGCCGGGCTTCTCGATGCGATGACCGGCGAAG
>CAYQDF010000230.1:0-2025 GCA_964416175.1 uncultured Anaerolineaceae bacterium | reverse complement strand
GTTGCTAATGAGCGTTATTCGATTGACCGCAAAGATCTGTATTCCTCCGAGCCTGCGATCACGCAGCGAACCACCCCGGTGCCTACGATGATCATCTCTCCCGAACTGGGCGAAAAACTTTTGGGCACAGCCGGCAGCAGTTTCTCCGCGCTGGAGCAATCTGCGAGCACTCTGGATGTCAACCAGAGCTCGTTCACCGATCCCGGTGCGACCGTCAGGATCGCGATCGAAGCGCAATTTCACGAAGATATTTCCAATGAAAACTATATCAACGTGATCGGCGGCATCCCTGGGGAGGGCTATCTCTCGGGGTTGCAAAACCAGATGATCATCGTCAGCGCCTATTACGACGGGCTGGGAATCGGCCCAGATGGCCGGTTCTACCCGGGCGCAAACGACAATGCCAGCGGCGTGGCCGTGATGCTCGAGCTGGGACGCCTATTGGCGCAAAGCCCATATAAACCCGAAAAGTCTATGCTGTTCGTGGCCTGGGCTGGCGGCGAACGGAGCGAAGGCCTGAGCGTCGTCAATGTAATGAATGCTCGTCCAGGAGCAAACCAGCTCACGGTCGAAGTTGTTTTCGAGTTGTCCGGTGTAGGCTATGGGAGCAGCGATGCGATCGCGCTGGGCGAACTGAGCAGTTACCGGCTGGTACAGTTGTTCCAGGAAGCCGCCGGGAAGTATGACGTTGCGACGACGACGCGCGGACGCAGCCCGCATTACGGTCGTGAATCAGGCCCGGGCTTCGGGGAACGCTCCGCCCTGACGCTTTCGGTCAGCATCGACGGCTCGGATGATCTGACCCATACTCCCCAGGATGCCCCGGAGATCATCGATCCGAACAAGTTGTTGCTGGTTGGGCGCAGCTCCTTGCTGACCCTGATGGTGCTCAGCCGGGAGATTACCTATTGAGGCGCTCCCGTTTCCGGCGGGATAGAGTCACAGATGACTGTGCTGCAAAAAGGTTGCTTCACCACGGAGCACACTGAGCACACTGAGTACACTGAGAATTAACAGGGAAGAACTCCGTGCTCCCCCGCACCGCTGCGCTTTTCGGGGCGGTGTCCGTGATCTCTGTGGTGAGTTTTTTCAGTGAACTCACAGATAAACATGGTAAAATTGGAACACTTGTTCAGAATAAACCTATTCCTCTAATAAATTATGGAATTCAAACTTAACGCTCCCTTCCAGCCGACCGGCGACCAGCCGGAAGCGATCGCCCAACTTGTCCAAGGTGTGCAAAACGGCATGCGCCACCAAGTGTTGCTTGGGGCCACGGGTACCGGAAAAACATTTTCCATAGCGAGTGTCATCCAGCAATTACAGAAACCGGCGCTGATCATGGCGCACAACAAGACCCTGGCCGCGCAGTTATATGCCGAGTTCAAGGATTTCTTCCCCCACAACGCCGTTTCTTATTTTGTTTCCTACTATGACTACTACCAGCCGGAAGCCTATGTCCCACGCCATGACCTGTACATCGAGAAGGAGACCGAAATCAACGAGGAGATCGAGCGCCTGCGCCTGGCTTCGACCACCGCGCTGCTCTCGCGCAAGGACGTCATCATCGTGGCCTCGGTCTCCTGCATCTACGGCCTGGGCAGCCCCGAGGAGTTCGGGCGAGGGACGGTCACCCTGCGCAGGGGCGAGCTGTACCGTCGCAACGCGCTCATCCGGCAGTTGGTCGAATCCCAGTATTCGCGCAACGACCTGGAACTCAGGTCTGGCACCTTTCGAGTGAGGGGCGACACCCTGGAAATCATCCCCGCTTACGAGGACAAGCGCGGCTACCGCATCACCTTCTTCGGGGACGAAGTCGAGCGTATCATGCGCTTCGTCCCGCTCACCGGGGAAATCCTGGACGAGCCGGGCGAAGTCTCGATCTACCCCGCCAAGCACTACCTGACCGAAGGCGATAAGCTCAAAGCTGCCATCCACGACATCGAGGCAGAACTCGAAGAGCGGCTGGAACTATTCAAGCAGGAAGGAAAACATCTCGAAGCCCAACGCCTGGAACAACGCACG
>CAYQDF010000229.1:0-2025 GCA_964416175.1 uncultured Anaerolineaceae bacterium | reverse complement strand
ATTTACCGCTTGCTGCAATATTTTTAACCGTTCAATGAGAAGCAGGAGGGAAGTTAGAGTAAGAATGACACTTTTATAGCACTTTAGATTCATGACAGCCCCTCTCCTCGTTGGTATGCTTGGATCATCGCCAACGATTTTTTATGGATCGGAATCGACTCGCCTGTAACCGATGGCTTCTATCATTAATCTATTTACTCGAACCTTTTAAGGAGGTGAAAAATGGCCAATACAAAAAGACCAACCGGAGATAACAAAGAGAACAAAGATGACCGGCAAAAGCCGGAATTGTTGCAGAAACAGATGCAATCTTGGATTAGCTTCATGATCGTCAGTTTAATCGGGATGTGGCTGTTTCAGCAGTTCATCCTGACGCCCTTGTTGATCCAGGAAACGCAAATCCCCTACAGCGAGTTTAAATCCAAGATCGCGACGGGGGAAATCGTCGACGCGACCCTGGGGCAAGAGCGGATCGTGGGGACGATGAAGAACCCGGATGCTACGGATACGAAAAATCCTACGATCCCCTTTACCACCAACGCCGTCCCGGATGGAGACCCGACGTTAATCCCAGCCCTGGATGAAGCAGGCGTCACATACAAGGTAAGCGAGCCGCCCAGCCCGTTGGGGAATTTCCTGCTGGCTTACGGTCTCCCGCTGGCGTTGATTGCCGGCATCTGGTATACAGGCACCAAGCAGATGGCCAAAGGAGGTATGGGCATCGGAGGAATGTTTGGGGTGGGCAAGAGCAAAGCCACCGAAGTCAAGTCGGAAGCGATCGGTATCACTTACAAAGATGTAGGTGGCGCGGATGAAGCCATTACCGAGCTACAGGAGATCATCCAGTTTCTTAAAGCCCCTGAGAAGTTTGCCCGCCTGGGCGGGCGCATTCCGAAAGGGGTGCTCCTGGTCGGGCCTCCTGGCACCGGTAAAACGCTGCTGGCGAAGGCGACCGCCGGCGAGGCAGGCGTGCCCTTCTTCGAAACCAGCGGCTCCGAGTTCGTGGAGATGTTCGTGGGGGTGGGCGCCGCGCGGGTGCGCGACCTGTTCGAACAGGCTCGCCAGGTTGCCCCGGCGATCGTCTTCATCGACGAAATCGATGCCATTGGCCAATCGCGTGGCGGTGCCGTGCGCATGGGCGGCAACGACGAGCGTGAGCAGACCCTCAACCAGCTCTTGAGCGAGATCGACGGGTTTAACGCTGAGAAGGATAAGCCGGTCATCATCATGGCGGCCACCAACCGCCCCGAAATACTCGACCCGGCGTTGCTGCGCGCCGGCCGGTTCGACCGCCAGATCACCGTCTCTGCTCCTGACCTGGCCGGGCGCTTACAGATCTTGAACATCCACAGCCAGAAAGTCAAGCTCTCCCCCGATTTCGATCTGGACCGGGCGGCTCGCATGACGCCCGGCTTCAGTGGAGCGGACCTGGAGAATGTGATGAACGAGGCTGCATTGCTGGCAGCCCGCCGCAGCGCCAACGCGGTGACCATTCAGGATTTCGAGGCCGCCATCGAGCGGGTGGTAGCCGGGCTGGAAAAGAAGTCACGCATCATGAACGAGCAGGAGCGCACCACTGTGGCTTATCACGAAGGCGGCCATGCCCTGGTGGCAGAGCTGGTGCCCTACGCCGACCCGGTCGCCAAAGTAAGCATCGTGCCGCACGGCCGCGGCGCCCTGGGCTTCACCATGCAGATGCCCACCGAGGACCGCTACCTGCTGACGCGTGAGGAACTGGAAGACCGCCTGGCGGTCATGCTCGGCGGGCGGGCTGCCGAACAGGTGATGTGCGGGACGATCAGCACCGGCGCGAGCGACGATATCCAGAGGGCGAGCGAAATGGCCCGCCGCATGGTGACGGAATTTGGCATGAGCGACAAACTGGGATTGGTGCGCTACGCCACGCAGCAGTATCAGTTCCTGTCTGGCGAAACAACCGCCTCAGCCAGCCCGGAGACATTGAAGATTATCGATGAAGAAGTCCTCCGGATTACCAGCGAGCAGTACCAGCGGGCCCAGCAGTTG
>CAYQDF010000228.1:0-2177 GCA_964416175.1 uncultured Anaerolineaceae bacterium | reverse complement strand
TCGGAAAGGGAGGCGCCGCAGATCGGGAGGCTTTCGCAGATTTCCTGGACGAGGCCAGCCTGATACTGGATCGGCCTGAATTGAAAGAGGTCTCTCTGAAATTCCGCGCCAGTGCGATGGCATGGGAGGCGCTGGCGAAAGCTTTACTGCCTGACGATGTCTCGCAATTCAGGGAAGCCCGAGATCTGATGGAGAGGCGGCACCATACTTTTCTCGAGAGCGGAGGTGCAGCACTCCAGGAAATGGAAGAGATCGATAACCGGCTCAAGCGGATCAGGACCGATGTGGGGGAGGACTTCCCGCTCGACGAGGCCGGCGTTGCCAAGATGCGCGCCAGGCTGGCGGAAAAGATCCTGGAGATCTGCGACATCGAGATCGATGCGGTTGGCGCGTTGCAGGAAATCCTGATCGCTTGAAGGCAGGTCAGTATTCTAATCTGTCCATAAGATCAGGCCGGGGAAGATACAACGGCTTCAAGCGCCTCGCGGTCCCACCCGATCTCGTCGATCCAACGCCCGCCGATCTCCCGCGCGAAGGGGAAAGCCTGGTTCAAGACCCCGGAGTACAACAACTCGTCGTTCCTTTTCTGGATCTCATCCCCGATCTTGTCGAATTCGGTTTCTCTGGCGAGCGGGTCTCGGATCAAGTCGACCTCGTGAACGACCTCCATGAATGCCATCGCGTCGTCCAGCTTGCTTATGTAGAACCTGGACCGAGAGGCAGGCAGGAAACCGGTCTCTACCTTGGCTTCCATCAGCTGGCGAATCGCCAGGTAGCCAACGCGGACCAGGTCTTTCCGGCGCAGCCACCGAGTCTCGTAATTCAGCCGGTTGATCAGGGAGGCCCGCCCCATCGCCCGACGGTGGTCTTCGATGGAACGGCAGAAGATGCGGTAGCCGTATTTGCCAGGTTGTTCAAAGAAAGTGGAAGCCGGGTCAAGGATGGGAAGCATCGGGCAGATCATCGGGTTTACATTGTGATTATCGAACCGTTCGAGCAGGCGGCAGGCATATTCGATCGTCTTCATTACGGAATCCTCATCCTGGTCGGGCAGGCCGACGAGATACCACAGATCGATCTGGGAGATGCCGATCCCAAGCGCCTTATCAATCCACGCCTCCAGCTCCTGGTTCGTATAACAGCCTTTCCCGATCTTCTTCGCGATGCGCTGATCGTGTGTATCCGGGGAAAGCGTGATCGAAGTGCGGGGGCTGGCGCGCACCATCTTGCGCAGGATTTCTTCTCCCCCAAGTGTGAACAACTCGAAGCTCAAGGACCGGATCCTGGAGTCGGCCAGGATCTCGAGGTATCGATCCAGTCTTTCCTCGGACTCATTGTAGGTCCCAACCGGGTAGACATGATACTGGAGCGGCTCACCGACCTGGCTGAGCGAGGCCATCTCCTGGCTGAAGTGGTCGAGCGACCGATATACGAGGGTGGCGCTCCGTCCGTGGAGTCTCTTAAACGCGGATTTGGATCCGCCGCACCATTTGCAGTCGAAGCGGCAGCCTACCGAAGTTGCCGACACGATCTCTGCGATTGGGAGGCCAAGACTTTTCTTCCGTTGTGGCTGGTGTGACCAGTCGATTCGGTACCCGCAGGAATCTGGCTTGAATGTGTAACCGTTATCGACGATCCTCCCGCGGTCTTTCCACAGCAGGTTCGAGACATCGGTGGGCTTGCTGCCTGCCTTGATCTTCCGCAGCAGCATCTCGAGCGGCAGGTGCGTGTCGTAGCCGCGCATCACCATGTCGACGAAAGGATAACGGATCAATTCCTGGGAGTAGCAGGTCGCAGAGATCCCCCCAAATACCAGCGGCAGGTCTTTCCGGACCCATTTGATGGTTTCGGCGACGGCGAGCGCTCCCTGGACATGGACCATCCAGTGCAGGTCGATCCCTACCAACCGGGCGTCCAGGGCGTCGGCGATGGCCGCGAAGTCCAGCTCTGGATACTGGACCAGCAGCGAAGCGAGGTTGATGATCTTGACCTCATATCCCTGGTCTGCGAGATAGCACTGGAGAGACTTGAAGCCGAGGGGGAAGTACTCGTATAGGGGTGTGATCGGCACGTCACCGCTGGAGCCGGGGAAGGGAAAATACACCCGGCGGCAGCCCCGGAAATCGAAATATGCGGGCGGATGGATCAGGATCAAGTCAGCGGTGAGGGGAGGCAGC
>CAYQDF010000227.1:0-2181 GCA_964416175.1 uncultured Anaerolineaceae bacterium | reverse complement strand
CTTCTCGCGCAGTTTCAGGACTGAAAGGGCACCCGAGATCGGGGCGTCGGTCATCACCACCAGCCCGGTGAGGTCAGGCGCCTCATCAAGCAGCGACTCGGTTGCGGCACCCACGCCTGAAACAGTCAGATTAACCTCCCGCAGGTGTACCTCGAACCCAAACTCGGATCGCACGGACTGGTAACCTCTCCAACTATAGACGGCTGGCCCATATCCCGCTTCGCGTAAATGTTGTGCAAATGTGATCAGACCGATCTTGCGGTGACCCAGCTCGAAAAGATGGCGGAATGCGATCTGGACGGAGGCCTCGATGTCCAGCTCGACGAAGCTCAGGTCACGGCAATCTGCGCACCGGCCGATCATGAGGAAAGGCAGGCCATTTTCACGCAACAGGTCGACCCGCCAGTCCTGCTGGAAGATCTCCATCAGAATTACGCCGTCGACCTGGACCTGACGATAGAGGTCCAGCAGGGTGCGGCGGTTGATATCGGTCGTCTGTACGTTGAAGAAATAATCATGGGCGCCGGCCGCATCCGCCCCGCCGATCATGAAATCGAGATGAAGCTGGTCAATAATGCGCTCACCTTTCGTAGTGACCGGATCGAGCAGGGCAACCGTCTGGCTTTCCCCGCTTGCCAGCCTGCGGGCCTGGGCATGGGGTGTATAATTCAACTCCTGAATAATGCTTAACACCCGCTGCCGAGTATTCTCCGAGACGTCAGGCTTGTCGTTCAAAATGCGCGAGACGGTGGAGACCGAAACCCCGGCAGCTTCGGCGATATCAAAAATCGTGACCGGACCCTTTAATTTCACGAATTGAACTCCTGGGTAAAATCAGGCTATAATTGCTTGCAAGTTACCGGTAGCGTTACCGGAAGCGCTACCGGTAACGCTACCGAAAGTATATCAGAGCTTAAAGCCCCGGTCAAGGAGCAGAAAGAGTGAATATGTACCCCATCGTGGACTACGAGTTGCTGAAACCGCGCGAATTCAGCCAGCGCCTAGCCGATCGTCCAGTCGGCTATCTGCCGCTCGGGACCCTAGAATGGCACGGTGACCACAGCGCCCTAGGCGCAGACAGCCTGCAGGCCTTGGAGCTTTTCCGGCGGGCAGCCCGCCAGTACGGCGGTATCGTCTTTCCCCCCCTCTGGCTCGGCCCCGACCGCATCCAGACCACGCCGGACGGCCAGACGTTGATCGGAATGGACTACGACGAGGTGACTTCCCCGCACCGCCCGCTTCCCGGGAGCTGCTACTGGATCTCGAAGCCGCTTTTCACCCTGTTGCTGGAAGCCATCCTGGCTCAGGCCAAACGGGCCGGCTTCCGTTGCATAATGGCCGACGGGCACGGGCCTTCCCGAGACGTCTGGGCGGAAAACATCGACGCGTGGGAGGTGCAATTCAGCCTCAAACTGGTTTCGGCAAAGCGGGATTTCCCAGGCATCTGGCCCGTCCAGTTAGATCACGCCGGGCGGAACGAGACCTCCCTCCTCATGGCGGTCGATCCGGATCTGGTGGACCTGACCAGGCTGCCGGCGGATCCCACCG
Organism: uncultured Anaerolineaceae bacterium; assembly: GCA_964416175.1. Lineage (GTDB taxonomy): Bacteria > Chloroflexota > Anaerolineae > Anaerolineales > UBA4823 > CAYQDF01. The sequence continues at coordinate 633 of CAYQDF010000227.1, read as the reverse complement.
CCTGGCCGCAGGGCGTCGCGGGCGAGGATCCGCGCTTGGCCACATCGGAATATGGGCATCGTCTGCTGAATCGGACGGTGGATTTGATCGCGGCGCACCTGGACCGGCTCGGAATCTGAATTGCGAGCTCGCCCATCTTCTCGCCAGGTTCAGAATGGGCAGCCCGCCGGCCGGATCCAGCCGGTTGAGGAAGCCGGCTGGAAGCGTGTACGACAGGTTCAGGACAAATCGGCGGAACCCGTGCTGGAAGACCAGTCGGTCATCCTGCTGGATGGTCAGTAGCGGGTTCTCTGCCACCTGCGCGACGCACAAACGGAAATGCCCATGCGACGGGACTGTCTGTCCCTGTTCCAGGAGGTTAGGCGTAAGCCGTCGCGCTTTTCACGATCGTATTCAAAGCGGACGCGCGGCTCTCCGCGCCAGCGGCCGCTCGCGATATCTGGTCGCCAGAACGATCGCCAGTGCCTTGATCGCTTCGATCACAGACGCCGATGTTGTCCAGTTGTTTGTCTATGCGCATTGATTTTGGGCGCCCCCCTCGAACCGCAGCGATCTCCCATTGAGAACAGATGTTCTACCGCCTTGCTCCAACACGCCGCCCTCCCTTTTTCACCAACCGGACGAGAACGCAAA
>CAYQDF010000226.1:663-2182 GCA_964416175.1 uncultured Anaerolineaceae bacterium | reverse complement strand
CACTGAAATACGCAAAAACTGGCACGACCCTGGAGATCGAGTGTTTCGGCGATCAGGTGAGCGCTGTTGTCGAACGTTCGCCGCTTTACGATCCGAAAGGCGAGCGTATCCGGGCTTAGGGATTCAGGATGCATTATGTATAACGAACTAGATCGACTGGCTGCAACGACAATCCGGATGCTTGCTGTGGAGGCTGTCCAGCAAGCAAATTCAGGGCATCCAGGATTACCATTAGGAGCAGCCGACATCGCCTTCGTGGTCTGGACTCGTTTTATGAACTACGATCCATTTGATCCCGCCTGGCCGGACCGAGACCGGTTCGTGCTGTCTGCCGGGCATGGATCCGCGCTTCTCTATGCGCTGCTGCACCTGACGGGATTCCCCATGCCGTTAGAGGAGCTGATGCAATTTCGCCAGTGGGGCAGCCACACACCTGGCCACCCCGAATACGATCCTGCACGCGGCGTCGAGACGACAACCGGTCCGTTGGGCCAGGGGTTAGGGAACGCGGTTGGAATGGCGCTGGCTGAAAGGATTCTGGCTGCTAAATTCAATCGACCTGGTTATCCCATTATCGATCATTATACTTATGTGCTGGCTTCAGATGGCGACTTGATGGAAGGGGTATCCCATGAAGTAGCCTCACTCGCCGGTCATTTGAAATTGAGTCGCCTGATCGTTTTCTATGATGACAACCACATCACGATCGATGGCTCGACCGATCTGGCATACAGTGATAATGTACCAGCCAGGTTCGCTGCCTATGGCTGGCATGTTCAGAGCGTTGACGGCCACGACATGGAGGCAATCGACCACGCGGTTCGAGCTGCCCAGGGCGAACTGGAACGGCCTTCTATAATCACTTGCCGCACTCACATCGGATATGGCAGCCCGCGCCAGGATTCTGCGAAGGTTCACGGCGCTCCTTTGGGTGAAGAAGATTTGAAGCGGACCAAGGAATTCTTCGGGTGGGATCCCAATTCAAAATTCCTGATCCCCCCGGAGGTGAAGTCGTATTTCGAGCGGATAACGAAGCAGCGAGCCTCCAAGCATTCAGACTGGAAAAAATTGCTCGCTGGTTATAGATCCGAGCACCCAGATCTCGCCACGGAGTGGGACCGATTCGCAAATGGATATTGGACTGCGGGTTGGGATGAATACCTGCCAACCTTTACAGAAGATAAGTCGGAAGCCACGCGTGTCAGCTCAGGGAAAGTATTGGATGCGATCGCTCCCCACCTGCCTCACCTGATCGGCGGTTCAGCTGACCTGACAGGGTCGAACAACACCCTGCCCAAGGGAGCAAAAGCTATCGCTCCTGGAGACTTTAGCGGGACTTATATTTACTTCGGAGTCAGGGAGCACGGCATGGGGGGCATCATGAACGGGTTGGCCCTCCACGGATTACGTCCTTATGGGGGGACATTTCTGATCTTTTCTGACTACATGCGCCCGACGATCCGGCTGGCGGGGATGATGGGATTACCGGTAATTTACGTATTCACCCACGACAGTATCG
>CAYQDF010000226.1:0-653 GCA_964416175.1 uncultured Anaerolineaceae bacterium | reverse complement strand
GACTCCATAGGCCTTGGGGAGGATGGCCCCACGCACCAGCCCGTGGAACACCTGGCTGCATTACGTGCGATCCCAAACCTGGTAGTCATCCGACCGGCTGATGGAAATGAGACATCTCAAGCGTGGAAGGTAGCCATTGATCGAAAAACAGGACCGACTGCTCTGGTGCTGACTCGCCAGAATGTACCTCAAATCACCACAGGCAAAAGCCTTCTGTTTCGCGGAGGTTATATCCTGCGTGACTCAGCTGACGAAGACCCCCGGGTGATTTTGCTGGCAACTGGCTCAGAGGTGCATATCGCGTTGGCAGCAGCTGACCGGTTGCAGGAGGAGGGGATCGGCGCGCGTATCGTATCTATGCCCAGCTGGGAGTTGTTCGACGCACAACCTGAAGAATACCGAAATAGCGTACTATTAAAAGGGGTGCCCCGTCTGTCAATCGAAGCAGGAAGGACCTGGATCTGGGACCATTATTTACACAGCGATCCCGGTCTGGCGATTGGGGTGGACCGCTATGGGGCGTCCGCACCTTACCAGGTAATATACGAACAATTCGGTTTAACCGCCGAATCCATTGCCAGGAAAGCCAAACAATTACTGAACTAACGCTTTTTGATCCCATCCACTCTCGAAAGGATATTACTATGGCAAAG
>CAYQDF010000225.1:0-2460 GCA_964416175.1 uncultured Anaerolineaceae bacterium | reverse complement strand
GAATTCATATTATTATATCTTTATTCCCGGACCTCCAAAGCCTGCGCCCGGAGGGGATCGATCTTAATGCCGGGCCCCATGGTCGTGGTCAAAGTGACGCGCTTGATGAATGTACCCTTGGCGCTGGCCGGCCGGGCTTTCTTGATCGCCTCCATCAAGGCAGCCAGGTTATCATAGAGCTTGTCTTCGGTGAAAGAGACCTTCCCAATCGGTACATGCAAGTTGGCGGTTTTATCCGTCCGGAATTCAACCCGCCCGGCCTTCGCTTCCTTCACGACGCGTTCGAGGTCTTCCTCCGGCACGACGGTGCCGGCCTTGGGATTTGGCATCAGGCCGCGTGGCCCCAAAACACGACCCAAACGGCCGACTTTACCCATCATGTCCGGGGTGGCAATGGCGACATCAAAATCCGTCCAGCCGCCCTGGATACGTTGTAAAGTCTCGTCGTCGTCGGCGACGATATCCGCGCCCGCCGCCCGCGCCAGGGATGCACCCTCGCCCTGGGCAAACACCAGCACCCGGACGCTCTTCCCCAGGCCATGCGGTAAAACCACCACGTCCCGCACCTGCTGATCGGCCTGGCGCGGGTCCACTCCCAGTCGGATATGCACCTCCACGGTGGCGTCGAATTTGGTCGTTGAGGTTTCCCGAGCGAGACTGATTGCTTCTTCAGGTTCGTAATTGCGATTGGAATCTACTTTACCAGCCGCAGCCAGATATTTCTTTCCATGCTTTGCCATGATATCTCCTCCGTGGTGCAAATGGGCGGCCCACTGCGGAGCTCCGCCCTCCCACAGTACTAATCCACGATCTCCAGGCCCATATTGCGGGCCGTACCCTCAATCTGGCGCATCGCGCCTTCGATATCTACCGCATTCGTGTCCCTCATTTTGAGTTCGGCGATCTCTCGCAGCTGGCCGCGCGTTAATTTACCGACCTTTTCACGGGGTGGGTTTGCCGAACCCTTATCTACTCCGGCTGCCTTCTTCAACAGGACGGCGGTGGGCGGGGTCTTCAGGATGAATGTGAACGAACCATCGGTGTACACGCTGATCTCGGCGGGGATGATCTCTCCCGGACGGTTCGCTGTTCGTGCATTGTACTCCTTGCAGAAAGCCATCAGGTTGATCCCATGCCCGGCGAGCGCGGGACCGATCGGCGGAGCCGGATTGGCTTTCCCGGCTTCGATCTGCAAACGGACTTTTGCTTTCAGTTTCTTTGCCACAGTAATATCTCCTTAGTGGTGTTATCGGGTGATTATGGGACACCCTCCCACTTACGTACACTTTCCGATTATGTTTTTTCTACCTGCAGAAAATCCAGTTCGACTGGAGTTTCCCGTCCAAAGAAATTGACCATGACGCGCACTTTGGCGCGCTCCATATCAATCTCCGAGACCGTCCCGCGAAAGTCGTTGAACGGGCCGTCGACGATGCGCACGCGTTCCCCGGGCTTGAAAGTCACTTTAATGCGCGGCGCTTCCGCCTCCATGCGGCGGATGATCTGCGACACCTCTTCCGGGCGGAGAGGGGTGGGCGTGTTTCCCATGCCGACGAAACCCGTCACGCCCGGGGTGTTGCGCACAACATACCAGGACTCTTCAGAGAGGATCATGTTAACCAGAATGTACCCGGGAAACACACGCCGCTCGACGGTCCGCCGCTTTCCCTCTTTGACTTCGATCTCCTCCTCGGTCGGAACGACGATGTCGAAGATCTTTTCCTTCATGCCCATGGATTCGATGCGCTGCTCCAGGTTGTGCCGCACCTTGTTCTCGTACCCGGAATAGCAGTGCACCACGTACCAGGCGCGTCCATCGCCTTCCTGCTCGATCCCTTCTTCGGCGACCTGGAACTCTTCGAGGGAATCCAGAATCGGCACAATCGGCTCGTCGGTCGCCGGCAGTTCTGCAGCCGGTGCTTCAGCCTCGGCTGCCTCTGCAGGCTCGACAGCCTCCTCGGGAGCTGCCTCTTCCGACTCCAGATATTCCTCTTCCTGTTCAGAATAACTCATCACGACCATTCCTACACTTTACCAGTCCAGGATACCCTGTTCATCATTTGCACAAGCGCATGCCGGGCTCAGGATCCTAAGATCAGAACGAAGAAGCGAGAATAGATAAAATCCAGGATGCCCAGGAAAGAGCTCATGATCAAAATTACGACCAGGACCACAACGGTCAGACTGGTTGCTTCCTGGCGGGTAGGCCAGGACACTTTCTTCAACTCACCGGTCGTCTCTCGAAAATAGCGCTGGACCCTGTTCTCCGGTTTGCGAGAGACCTTGGCGATCTTCTTGTCTGCTTTTGCCACACGGCACTCCTTCCAGCATCTTTTCCACCGCGATGCGGTGAGCTTCCAGTTTACGGGCAAAACGCCGCCTCGAGGGACGGCGTTGCCCATTGCTCAGGCAGGCCAGGCAGGACTTGAACCCACAACCGCTCGTTTTGGAGACGAGTGC
>CAYQDF010000224.1:0-2518 GCA_964416175.1 uncultured Anaerolineaceae bacterium | reverse complement strand
GAACTCGTAAGAGGCAAGGGTTTGCTTATCGATATCGTCGCTGTCATTAGCTCGCAGCGCCAGGCCCCGGATGGCATCGATGTGGTGCTGGGCTTCCATGCTCAACGCTCCGGCTGCCGCCCGCACGGCCAGTTCGTCCCGCTCGCCGACTATGTCTCGCATGGCGTGCTGGTGCAGCCAGGTGCTGCCCAGCGCAAAGACCAGCACCAGCAGCGCCAGCGGCAGGATAATCACGCCTAGAAGTTGTAACGTGGAACCGTGCCAGAGGGATTGGATGTTTATTCCTGGTAATTTGCCCTGCGGCATTCAGATTAACCTTCCGGAAGCGTGCCGGTATCTTGGGGGATCCAACCCAGCGAAACCGCTCGCATGACCGCCTCGGTGCGGCTGCCGGCCTGCAGCTTGTCGAAGATATGCGCCAGGTGCCCCTGCACGGTGCGGTCACTGATGCCCAACTGCACTCCGATCGCTTTATTGGTGAAGCCCTTCGCCACCAGGCGCAACACTTCCATCTCCCGCTCCGTCGGCTGCTCCACTGGCGGCGTCTCGGACTTGTGAAAGAGCTGCGCCATCAACGCCCCGGTCACCGACGGGTCGAGCACAGACTTGCCTGAATGGACATCCCTGACGGCTTGAACGATCTCATCCGGAGAGGCGGTCTTGAGCACGAACCCGTTTGCCCCGGCCTGCAGCACGGCCATCACGTAGGGATCGTCGTTGTAGGCGGTCAGGATCAGCACGCCGACACCCTTAAGGGTCTCTCTGACCCAGCGAGTGACTTCGATCCCGGTTGCTTTTGGCATCTGAATATCCAGCACCGCCACGTCCGGGTGTTCGGCCTGGATCAGCGCCATCGCCTGCATCCCATCTTCGGCCTCTGCCACGACTTCGATATCCGGAGCCGATTCCAGGAACTGGCGGATGCCGGCCCGGACGATCATGTGGTCATCGGCGATCAATGCGCGGATTTTTTGCATATCACTATTCTACCTGGATTAATCGTAGGTCACGTTTTCAACGTGACTGCTTATCTGATCCTATAATGCCTCATCCAAATACGGAAATGCAAACCAGACCAGCCCCAGCCCGGCCAGCAGTCCGGTCAGGATACGCATCCAGGCGTTGAACGAGCCCAGCGCATCCCCGGCATAGAAGTCCGCTGAAAAGGCGGACCGGGTCAATTCTGCTAGCCACAGGTTGCTGGCGCGGAATCCCAGTCCAATGCCGGACAGATCGCTCAGGAAGTGCGAAGCGCCGTCCACGGCCATCGGGAGCAGGAACAGGGCCAGTCCCCACCAGGGAAGGTTTTTCAGCCTGCGGCGAAACGGCCACCACAGCAGCCCGAAGAGCCAGACCCCGCCGTAGAACGAGATCATCCGGTCAGACCAGGCCACCTTCCAGCCCATCGCTGGCGAGCCGTTGAACTGGCGCAATAACATTGGATTGACTGTGTCGACCCAGGCGGCCTGGATCTCTGCCAGCGAATAGTTCACCTGGGGTCCGAACAAGAAGTACGAACGCTCCGGCAACTGGTGGCAGAAAAAAGAGTATATGAAGTATATCGCATCCGCCGGTCCATCCCAACCGATATGCTTAAAGAGGGGCGCAACGAACGGAAGCCACACCCACAGGCCATAGATGGCAAGAAAAACGAAAAACCAGTTCTTTACCAACCTTGCGGTCAGCGAAGCCGGTTTGTGAGAGAGGGTTGATAGGTTGGTCATATTTCTTTACGGAGCATATGGCTCGGGCGCTTTATAGCGGTTGGCGCGAATGAAAGCCGCAGCAGTTTCGAGGTCGAAAGTATCGAAGAAAAACCTTCTTACGGCACCCAATTCGATAGGACCGAGACGATTGCATCGGGTTGCGCAGGATCATTGGTCTTCAGGTGGACCGCAAAATCGTGCGGGCCGCCCATGCCTTCGTGCATCATGAACACGGATGAAAGGATCATCGTGCTTTCACCGGGTTTGAGTACCATCGAACCGATGGTCAGCCTGGGCGGTCAACAACCCTCGCGCACTTCGATGTATGGTTCTTCCGTGAAGCGGAGCGTGCCATTGCCGGTGTTGGTGACCTTGATCCCAAAGGATTTTTCCGTGTTGAACTTGACATCGCCATAGTCGATTACTTGTTGGTCAACTGCTATGGCGGCTGTGCCGCGGCCATCGCGATTGCTTAACGCGACGAACAGGGCCGCCGCAACCAACAGCAGGCCACCGCCCATTATCAAAAATAACGGGCTGATTGCCTTCTTTTGCGGCCTGCGCCCCTTCTTGTAATTTTTACTCACTCAGGGTACCTCCTCGAATGAAAAAGTGTAGAGGTAACTGACCAACGCCCAGGTCTGATCCTCCGTGAAAATAACGCCCCACATCGGCATGCCCGTCCCCATGCCGCCGCGAATGATCTTGCCCTGCAAAAGCGCCGGACTGGCGGACAGGATGTGCGCCGTGTCGCTAAAATCTGCAGAACGTACGACTCCATGCCCGGCTGACATCGCATCACTCGGGATCTG
>CAYQDF010000223.1:0-2532 GCA_964416175.1 uncultured Anaerolineaceae bacterium | reverse complement strand
ACTGTTGGAAACCGAAACCGTGGATGGCGCAATGGTCAAGCAAGCTCTGCTAGAACTGTAAAAGCCAAAAAGCTGGTTAGGTGCGACGCTCGGACGTAAAAAAGCTTTCCACAGTGTGCCGCTCCTTCCACGCAAGACGATCATACAAAAGAGGAGAATAACAATGATCCCTATTCGAGACGGAATTCCTACCCGGGAAACTCCAGTGGTCAATTACCTGCTCATCGCCGCGAATATCCTGGTCTTTCTGTGGATGTTTTCGATGCCCGAGTCGGCCCTGGAGACAGTGGTTGCCCGGTACGCCATGGTCCCGGCGCACTTTGCCGACGGGGTAAGCCTGGAGGATATTTTCACCATTTTTACCAGTATGTTTATGCATGCCGGGCTGGCGCACATCGGCGGAAACATGATTTATTTATGGATCTTTGGCGACAACGTAGAAGATCGCCTGGGGCACTTCCGGTACCTGATGTTTTATCTGGTGGGCGGCGTAGTAGCATCCCTTACCCACCTGGTCACCACCTGGGGTTCAGAGCTGCCAACAGTGGGGGCCAGCGGTGCGATTGCGGCGGTGCTCGGCGCTTATCTGCTGCTTTTCCCGGCCAGCCGGATCGCAACGTTTATTCCCTTAGGATTTTTCTCACGGCTGACTGTAGTTCCGGCAGCGATTGTCCTGGGCTTGTGGTTTGTACTGCAGTTCTTTAATGGCGTTCTGGCCCTGGGTGGAGCAGACGTAGGCGGTGTAGCCGTTTGGGCCCATATTGGCGGATTTGTTGCCGGAATGGTGATGGTCAAGCTGCTGCCCCTTGAACGCACGCAAAGAGCGATGACCTGGTAGGTATGAATTTCAATAAATAAACATAGTATTTGCATGGGGCGTTCTCGGAATTCCCAGCAGACTGGACGCCTCCTGGTTTCTGATTTTTGTTTCGGGCACCTGGACGTTGGCCGTCAGCTACTATCCTGCTGAATTCAGGGATTGCCTGTCGCCCTATATTGGATTGTAGGCGTTCTGAAATCCTCGGCATTCCGCTGGATGGCGGCCGTATCTTCTGGGCAATGGTATGGAAGCTCACTCACAGCTTGCGGCGAGCGACCTTCGTTGCCGCCAATGTGAAAAGGTTCATCGTTTCCTGTTTATTATCTTTACTAGATAAAGGGTACCCGCGAAGGGGTGGACTGCCAGGACCACAGGGCTATAAAAGTGTCATTTTTCTCTACTATCCTGGTGAGACTTGGTAGATCGAGATCGGATCAGCCTCTTTAACTTATCAAGCAAGGAGGAGGACCGATTCCCGGAAGGGGGAGTGCCTGACTCCGGAGCTGCATCCTCGGCCTGGATGGGCTCCTGTTCCTGCATCTTGTGGTCGATATAGTGCAGGACTTCGCGGCCGGTAGCGATGACCGGCGTCGCCAGCAGCGCGCCTAGTATCCCGCCCACCGAGACACCAATCAAGATTCCAGTCATTACGACCAGAGGCGACAGTTCGAGCGCGGTCCCCAGCACGCGTGGGACAATCAAGTTATTCTCCACCTGCTGCACCAGGATATAGAAAAGGATGATCAGCACAGCAAAGGTCAGGTGGCTGATCGGGAGGGAACCCGAGCCTTCTATCAACGCCACAATCACCGCTGGAACAGCGGCAATGATTGGGCCAATGTTTGGAATGATTTCGAGCAGGCCGGCGATAATCCCCAGGTAAAGCGCGCCGGGCACGCCAAGGGCAGCCAGGCCAATCGTGGTCATCACCCCAATCACGAGCATCAATATCAGCTCCCCATGGAAAAAGGCGTTCCACACCCGTTCAACCCGGTCAAGCAGGATGGAAATTTCAGGGCGGTAGGCGGTCGGTGCTAATTGCAAGAATGCGCCGTGATAGGTATGTGCCTCCAGGCTGATATAGATGGATGCCAGGAATATAAAGCCGATCTTTACGGCTTGCGAGATTACCGTCCCAACCAGATTTGCGCCGGCTTCTATTACAGACCTCAGCGCGGAGCTGAGTGGTTGGAGGAGCGCATCGAATGATAGGGGAACTGCCACGGTCGGTGAAACCGGCTGGAACGCTTTGAGCACCGTATCTACAGCTCTGTCGACGTAAGCGTCAAGTCCGGCCACGGGGAGCTGGGCGGCCTTGATCGTGATAAGTGTTGAGCGCACCCATTCTGCGCTGCTCTGGAGGATGCTTTGATAATCCAGTTTTCCGACATAGGCCAGCGCATCAACGATCGACGGGAGGATGAGCATTACAACCAGCGGGGCAAGAATTACCATGCCCAGGTAAACTAATCCCACAGCCAGGCCACGGGGTAAATGGATGCGCAGTTGCAGCCACACAATAACAGGCCGAACGATCACAGCGATGAGCGCGGCCACGACCAGCAAAGGGATCACCGGGCGGCTCAAATTCAGGATAAAGATCCACAGCAGTACGAAGCCAACCCCAACGATGTATTTGGTAGGTCTGCTCCAGGTAGTATTCATCTTGTCCTTATCTTATCAACCTGGAGAATGGCTGTCATGAAACCAAA
>CAYQDF010000222.1:0-2534 GCA_964416175.1 uncultured Anaerolineaceae bacterium | reverse complement strand
AATGATCATCTTTACACTGATATTATTGAGCCGATCGGGTATCGAGCCAAAGAACATAACGAAACATTCTTGAAAGAAAAAAGCAACGTTATGAATCGTTTCACAAAATTGTTTACCGAAAGTTACTGCAAAGAAAACGGAGCTATTGATTGGGTGAAGCTGGTTGAATTTAACAGCAAGAACCTCGATGTAGAAGATTTTTTACCTTAAGCGGAAATTTGTGAATTTCGACACCTCGGTCAAGATGAAAATATATGCGATCGGCGCGGATTGCGGCTCGATGCCCACCGCGGCTTCACCGGCGAACCGCTGGTCCTGGAAGAGCGGGACGGGAAGCCGCTCCAAATCACCCCCACCTCCAGAAGCTTCATCGCCCACTTCGGAGTTGCGCGCCTGGTATGGACACGATCCTTCCAAGTGGGAAGAGTTCCAGTAGCGGTATCAGGTGGAACTCCGGGGCAACCCTGAACTCGATGGGTTGCGAAGGTTAATCGAGATGAAGGAACAGGTTACCTTCGTCTACGCCGCGCGGGTCGAGGCTCACAACAGCGCCTTGCTGCTCAAGCGCTTCCTCGATGACCTCAATCAGAGTCGATGAATCAGAAAGATCAGCTGTCGTTCTATTCGCTTAATTGCCAGGAGAACCGTGAAGCATTGAAACCACTTCGACCATTTATCGTGTCTATCGTCTTTTCCATCCTTCTTGCCCCGTCAGTGGCTGTTGGCCGTACGCAAGAGGAAGAATCGTGGGAGTCCGTCGCGCCGGGGATCGAATTCCGCGAGTTCAATCTACCGGCCCCGAACAATGTCTTCGTCGCTCGCATGGACCGGAACAATACTGGCGTCGCGCTCGAGAGCAGCATCGGCCAGGGAAGGCTTTCCGGCGGCGGCGAAACGGTCAGCGGCATGGCGGCGCGCTACGACGGGGCGATCAATTATTGGGGCCAAGCCTGGGGCAACCGCAACCAGGTCGCCGTAGCGATCAACGGCTACTATTACAACCAGTTTACTGGGGTCCCCTTCCAGGGGGTGGTGCATTCAGGCTGGTATTCCAAGCTGTTCGATCCGTGCGAGGCGGGGGCTGTGTCCGGGAGCGGGTTGGCCTGGAAGCTCGACCGCACGCTCTTCATCGGCGAATCTGTGACCAACGCCAAGCACGATATCGTCTACATTCGCGATGGGGACGATCCGGTGCAGGAATTCGATGGGATCAACATCCCGCGCGGGGCTAATCAATTCATCCTGTACACCCCTCAGTTCGACCAGACGACGAAGACCGAAGGGGGGACCGATTCGATAGAAGTCCTGGTTCAGATGACCAGCCCCTCACTGATCAATTCCAACGTCAACTTTATCCCCCGGGGGAAGATCGTCAAGATATTCCCAAATAAAGGTTCGACGCCGATCCCTTTCGATCACGTAGTCTTGTCCATGCATGGGACCAGTAAAGCCGAATTCGAAGCGCTGGGTGCCCAGGCAGGCGATGAGATCGGGATCCACCAAAGGATCAACAAGTGCCTGGATTCGCCCACTTTTGATTGGAACAATACATATGCCAGCATCGGCGGCGCTTTCTACTTCCTGAAGGACGGGGTCATCCAGGGTTTCCCGGACGACAACCAGGCGAACGTGCGCGACCCGCGGACCGCCATCGCATACAACGACAGCTACATCTACTTCATCGTCGTGGATGGGCGCGATAAGGTGCGCAGCCTGGGCATGACCATCTCGGAGCTGGCGCAGTTCGCCAAAGATACGTTGAGCGCGACATACGGCGTCGCGCAGGACGGCGGCGGCTCCTCCACGATGGTAGTCAACGGAAAAGTGGTCAACAACACCTTCTGCAACATCGTCACCTGCGAGGGGAATATCTACCTGCCCCTCGCCATCCGAGGCGGCGGAAAGAGCCAGGCTGGCGGCGTTGGCGCCCCGGTTCCCCGGTCCGAAGAAACGCCTCAACCGGCTGTCATCTCCGGCGATGGTTTCCCTCTGACCGAAGCGTACTACGAATTCACCCAGACCGCGTCCGGCACCATCCTGCAGCGCCTGGTGGCGAACGGGATGATGATGGTGGTGGTGCAGCCAAAAGATGTGTCCAAAATTTTCTCGCTTAACCAGTCGATCAAGACATTGCTCGACGCCAGTGTGCGCCTCGGCCCGGGAACGAACTACGCTGTGCTTCAGACCGTCCCGGCCAACACCCCGGGCATCATTTATGGGGAGGACAACGGCCTGAACGGGGTGTGGGCGAAAGGAGCCTATTGGTGGCGGGTGCTCCTGGAGCTCCCTGGGGGCATCGACGTGATCGGCTGGGTCAGCGAGAGCTATATCACCGTTTCAACCCCATAGAGCGGCAGCGAGCACAAGGCTCGCGGCTACAATGGCAACTAGACGTTTTTCCAGGCGCGCACCTGCCCCTTTGGCTGGTGTGCATGGATAGCTTTTGGTTTACCATGAATTCGGGATAAAACAACCCAGTGCGCTGAGCGGAGTGGCGGGCTTCTGCGACTGCTCCCTTGCAAACTCGGGACTTT
>CAYQDF010000221.1:0-2615 GCA_964416175.1 uncultured Anaerolineaceae bacterium | reverse complement strand
GGCGCCGACGGGATGGACGTGCACCCTGACTCCTCGCCGCGCCAGCCAGCCGGAAGCCCCGGCGTGGTCGAGGTGAATGTGGGTGAGGAACAGGTCGGTGATATCCGACACAGAATACCCCAGGTTTTCGATCCCGGCTTGAAGTGCTGGGACTGTCGCTCCGGGACCGCACTCCACGAGGAGGGCGCCTCGCCGGTGTGGGATGAGATAAGATGCGATCGCGTTCTTCATCCCAAGGAAATTTAAGTCGATGGTATGGATGTCTTTCAGGTTCATAAGAGGCTCGATGGCATGGTTGATTGGGCGCCAGTCCTGGCGCCTGGGGGTAAAGTATACATGAAAAAGGTAAGAGCCTGGTCGAATAATTCAGGTCAGCGCGCTGGTTTGTTTTATCCCGAATTCATGTTTATTTATCTTAAAATTCTGATTTGCCCACAATTCGGAGTAACTTATCCGAAATATCGGTGTTATTAACTTGGTATAAATCCCCCATCAATTGATTTTGTGACTTCTGTCATCTTGACATTTGAGCTTGTTTGATATAAATTAATAATCAGCTTGCATAACTGAAAGGTCGTGCAGACTTTTAGAAGTGGATCTCCCTAAGGAGGTGTTATCGAAGAAGCCCCGCCCATCCCACCTGCCTCATGAAAATCCTGCCGGGCGACCTGATCGCCTGACAGGTGGTTGCGCCACAAACGCATCCGGCAATTCAATACAATACAACTCGTTTGGAGGAATCAAGAAATGGCACTCGCACAGGTCGTTTACCAGATAACCTCCGACGCGGACTTCGCTTCCCGTATGCGGAGCGATCCGGAGCGCGCGTTGGAGGAGCGGGGGTGGTCGTTGAGCAAGGAGGAGCTGGCTTTCCTCGTTGCAGCCCTGAGAGGCAAGGTCGAGAGGAGCGAGATCCTCAGCCTGGTCGAGCGGAAAGGCTGGACCTGGCGCTAAGCCAGACCGCGCAATTGAAGAGCGAACTCATCGGCTCGATCACCCGGGCGGTCGAAAACGCCTGGGCTGACTCTGGCGCATGGGACGATTTCATCGAGTCCATGCGCCAGATTTTATCTCTGGCAGATGCAGGTGAATACAGCGCAGCCCTCAGCCGCTGGCTGCCCCTGCCCGGGCTGTGCTGCCGGGCTGCCGGCGGAGACGCATCGCTGACCCTTGACGTCGCCGCCGCGTGGGCCTGCCTGCAGGCTGCCGCGCACGCCATGGACAAGGTGGAAGATGGGGACCCCCTCGATGGATGGCTGCAGGGCCTGGAGGCCGGGGAGGTGATCAACGCTGCGAACGGGCTGGTCTTCACGGCCTCGCTGCTCCTCCAGGACCTGTACAGGGATGATCGCACCCGACCGGCGGCGGGGGAGATCTGCGCCGATTTTCACCGGAGCACCCTGCTCATGGCCAGCGGGCAGCACAGGGATCTGGCGAGCGAGGTCCCCGACCTTGACCTCTGGATGGAGATCGCCGGGGCGAAATCGGGCGCTTTTTTCCGGCTCGCCTGCCGCAGCGGCGCGCGTCTGGGCACAGGCGAACGCGCCAGGGTTGAGGCGTTCGGCGAATACGGCTATCATATTGGAGTCCTCCTCCAGCTGCGCGACGATCTGGTCGATATGCGCCCGGCTTTGATTGAAGGGAAAAGCCCGGCAGACCTGCGCCGTTCCCTGGCGGTGGCTTACGCGTTCGACGTACTTCCCGAGCCGCAAAGGGAACAGTTATCAGCGGCGATTCAAAACCTGGGGGTGCAACCAGCTGCCTCGACTCGCTTGGCAGAGCTGCTCGACCAGAGCGGGGCAGGGCTTTACCTGAGAATGGAAATCCAAAGACTGCGGCATTCCGGCCTGGAGGCGCTCAAGAAGGCGAGTCCAGCCGGACCGCCGGGGGATGCACTGGCCGATCTTTTGAACGAACTCAGTGAAATTCAATAACACAAGCCGCAATTAACCCCGTCAACGAAGGGATAAACGAATCGGCGAATGGGACAGGAGCTCATTCGCCCATTCTTTCATCGTTCGTTGAGGAGACTTGTCGATTCAAACGTTGAACGGAAAAATGAACAGAAGTTCGAACCCTGAATTTATCTTCATTCGATAACAATTGGCTGATTTTTTCATCCACGTCAGTTCGGAATAACCGTCGCTTCGGCTGCGCGGCGGGCACCCCCTAAGTACCCGCGGGACATGTCTGAGCGGAATGCAGTCACAGTCCCGAGCCTGCAATGGAGCAGTCGCAGAAGCCAGCCGCTACGCTCAGCGCGCTGGTTTGTTTTATCCCGAAATCATCTCTCCTCCCCGTCCAATATTCGTTGACCACAGTTTGCATAAGCCCAGTCATCGAACGAAAGCCTGATCTAGCGATCCTGTCGCTGTGAATTTGTCCGCCAGAATCGGAACACATTTATGCGGCTCTTAAGAGGGGTTGCAGCATGGGAGGTTCGCCGATCAAATTACAGATCTGTATGTTCGAGTGCGAAGGGGAAATTAGTACCAATGACCTATGCTACAATACGATCCGCAGGGGATTCTGGAGGATGAAAACCTTGTTAAACTCCTGGCGTTGGTGGAGTCGTATTCCTTTTGTCCTGGCGCTGATTTCGCTTGGTTTTATTG
>CAYQDF010000220.1:0-2686 GCA_964416175.1 uncultured Anaerolineaceae bacterium | reverse complement strand
AGCCCCCGGTGGCCAGCATCGGATCCAGGATCAGGCACACAGAAACCGTCGGTTCCACCGGCAATTTGTTGTAATATTCGACGGGTTTGAGGGTGCGTTCGTCGCGGTACAGCCCGATGTGCCAGACCTCGGCGTTGGGCAGCAGCGCCCAGACGCCTTCCACCATTCCCAGCCCGGCGCGCAGGATGGGCACCAGCCCGATCTTCTCCTGCACCTGGATGCCCTCGGCGACCGCCAGAGGGGTCTGGACCCGGACCGGACGGGGGGTGAGGTCCAGGGTGGCCTCGTAGGTCAGCAGGGCGGCGATCTCACGCACCAGTTCCCGGAACTGCTTGGGTTCGGTCTCTCTGTCGCGGAGGAGAGCCAGCTTGTGCGCGACCAGGGGATGGGTGGAGGGGAAGATGTTGTCCAACGCATAGATTTTACCATTGGAAGGGTTTGACCCGGCTGGCTGTTCTGGCATCTGGAGCGCAATCTCCTTTGAACTTTGATTTCCATGGTCATGCCGAGCGATGGCGAGGCGTCTCTGAAACCGCAGCCTGGCAGCTGAAGGATCTGCCTGCGATCCGGGTTATAATCGGTGCGATGGAATCCACAGCCAACCGCCTCGTCGACCCCGACTCACGGCCAGATGACCGGCTGGAGCAGGCGCTGCGGCCGCGCCTGCTCGCGGAGATGATCGGTCAGGACCGCATCAAGGAGAACCTGGCGATCCTGATCGCCGCCGCCCGCCAGCGAGGCGAACCGATCGATCACGTCCTGTTCTACGGCCCGCCCGGACTGGGCAAGACCACCCTGGCGCACGTCCTGGCAAACGAGATGGGCGTCAATATCAAGATCACCGCCGGACCAGCCATCGAGCGTCCAGGCGACCTGGCAGCCATCCTGACCAACCTGCGCGCGGGGGATGTGCTCTTCATAGATGAGGTGCACCGATTGGGACGCGTGGTGGAAGAAGTGCTTTACCCGGCGATGGAGGAGTACGCCCTGGATATCGTGATCGGGAAAGGCCCCTCGGCGCGCTCGATCCGGCTGAAGCTGCCCCGCTTCACGGTGATCGGGGCGACTACCCGGCTGGCGCTGGTCACAGCTCCGCTGCGGGCGCGCTTCGGCGCGGTCTACCGCCTGGATTACTACGACCTGGCTGCCATGCGGGCGATCGTCGAGCGGGCTGCGGGGGTTTTCGCGGTGGAGATAGAGCCAGAAGGCGTCGACGAGATCGCCCGCCGCGGCCGGGGTACGCCGCGCGTGGCTCTGCGCCTCCTCCGCCGGGTGAGAGACTACGCCCAGGTGCGCGGGGACGGCATCATCACCCGCGCCATCTCCGAACAGGCGCTCGACCTGCTGAACGTCGATGAACTGGGGCTCGACGAGATGGACCGCAAGGTCCTGCGCACCGTGATTGAAAAATATAACGGTGGACCGGTCGGTCTGAACACCATCGCCGCCTCGATCAGCGAAGAAGCGGATACCATCATGGATGTTGTGGAACCGTACCTGCTTCAACTCGGTTTCCTGGAGCGGACATCCCAGGGTCGAACAGCCACCCGCCAGGCTTACGAGCACCTGGAGATCCCGTTTCCCAGGGAGGAGCAGCAAAGGCTGTTATAAGGACGGAGTACGCTTCGACCTCGGGGAATGTGTTCTTCCGCTTCACTTGTTCACTCAAGACCGGCGTGAGCGGAATGGGGCCGTGTTTACTGCTGGTACAGGGTGATGAAGCCCGCATCTTCGCCCAGAGGTCGGGCTAGACGGAGCATGGAAGGATGTCGACGCTGCAAATCGCTCGCTGGATCATGATTCTGGGGATCATCCTGTTCCTGGTCGGAGGCGGGATCTACCTGCTTTCCAGGAGCGGCATGAACCTGTTTCGGCTGCCGGGCGACATCCGCTTCCAGATAGGAAATGTGACCTGTCTGATCCCCATCGCGACCTCCATTCTCCTTTCCTTGGCGCTGACCCTCATTATGAACGCCATCTTCAGGCTGCTGAATCGCTGACATCGAGCGGTATTCCCACGATCGCGAACAAGGAAAACCATCCTCCGCTGTGGATCGTTTATTCTTCATGGCTGGCCGATCACCTCTGCGCACCTCCGACTTCGATTACGACCTGCCGGAAGCATTTATTGCCCAGACTCCGATTGAACCGCGGGACAGCTCCCGGCTGCTTGTGCTCGATCGGCGGACCGGCGAAATGCAGCACCGGATCTTCCGGGACGTGGTCGATTACCTGCGCCGGGGAGATCTGCTGGTCTTGAACGAGACGCGTGTGCTGCCCGCTCGCCTCCGTGCGGTGAAGCCGCCGGGCGGCGGCGCGCTCGAGCTGCTGCTGTTGAAAAAGCTGGACTCGCTCACCTGGGAGGTCTTGGTCGGCGGGAAAGGTGCCCGAACCGGCCGCCGTTTGTCCGTGGAAGCAGGCCCCGACGCTGAGGTCGTCGCCGAGCTGAACGGCCCCCTGCGGCGCGTGCGGTTCTCCGAGCCGATCGAACCGCATCTGCCAGCTGCGGGTCATTTGCCCCTCCCTCCGTACATCAAGACCGGACTTGCTGATCCGGAGCGCTACCAGACGGTGTTTGCCCGCCAGCCTGGCTCAGCCGCTGCGCCGACGGCGGGCCTGCATTTCACACCGCGCCTGCTCGAAGATATCCGGGAGAAGGGAGTAAAGGTTGTCACGGTCGTGCTGC
>CAYQDF010000219.1:0-2748 GCA_964416175.1 uncultured Anaerolineaceae bacterium | reverse complement strand
TCAGCAGCTCGTCAACCAATCCGACGTAACCATCGGTTGCCTCAACCCGCGCCCCGCGGCGCACGGCGACTTCTCCCAGCGCGATGTTCCGCTGTTTCACAGGAATATATTTGACTACCACTTCCGGGTAAAACCCCATAGGAACAACATAAGGCCAGGATAGATAGTCAGGTATCTCAGTGCGAATATATTCCTCATACTCGAATGGTTCCATCGTGCTAAGATCAGTTTGGGTGCACTTCAACTTGATCAGGTCGGGTGTGGTCTCCTCCACCTGGTCGACAGGAACGAGAACTTCGTAAAACGGCGGGAGGAGGCTTTTTACCACCAGGTGTGTCATCTGGCGACTAATCGGGTTGACGATGACGTATGTGGAGCGGCCAGCAGCACCATCCGAACAATGCACTTCTGCTTTTATAGGAAGATCGATCATATTCACCTCTCAAATCCTATTACTTTCACGCATATTCCAGGTTCGACAGCATTCTCGAACTAACGCCGCAGGCTGCGCAGGCGGAAGGCGAGGATAATCAGCGTGATCCCGAAGAGGATGGCGTAAATGCCGATCAGCCACACCAGGCTCACGGCACCTGCGCCCGGAAAAACAAACAGCAGAACGCCGAGGACCATCGAGAGCAGGCCGCTGAGGATCAACGCCCATTCCCCCGTAATCTCACGCCGGAGCTGGATAGCCACTACGATCTCGAAAATGCCCGTCATGAGCGCCCAGGCGGCAATGAAATACAGCAAGACGAGTGCGGTGATGTTGGGCCAGAAAAAGGTCAACACTCCGATGAGGATCCCCGCCACGCCTTCCAGCAGCACCGCCCACCAGCGTGAGAAGTATTGATAGGAAGCGATGCCAGCGAACACGGAAAAGACGCCGTCCAGCAGCGCGTATGCGCCGAACAGCAGAACCAGGGCGAGTATCGTTTCTTTTGGCCAGATAATCGCCAGGATGCCGAAGAGGATGGCAACCACTCCGCGCACTGCGTACAGCCACCAGTTACTTGCAATTTTTTCTAACATAGTCATATCCTCCATTTCATCATTTCCTTTTTGAGATTATTTGTGATTGTCCTGATCATACAATCCAGTGGGCGAGCTGTCATGAATCCAAAGTGCTATAAAAGTGCTATTCTCCCCTTCTCAGGAAGAAGCCGCCGCCCAGGCGAGATCAGCCACATCGCGCAGCACGTTGAATAGCGCCAGGGTAAAGGTGCGTTTGATCAGGTCGCCAACCAGTCGGGATTCGCTGACCTGATATCCCAGTTTATACAGGTCAGGCATCTCTCGGACCATCCTGTCGTAGTCATGTTGATTTTCTCGCAAGAATGCCGGGGCGCGTGGATCATCCAGGGGGTTGACGATATCCACTTCGCATTCCTGACCATGAGTTTCGTGCAGCGCTTCCGCAATCGCATTCGCCGCGCTGCGATGTCCATAGCCATAATCGGCTGTCAAAATGAGGATCCGCTTCATACTCTCTCCTGATATGGGTTCATCACGCTGATACCGCTAACGCACCAGCCTGTGCCATAACCCAATCCGGAGACCGCGAGACCTAAGCCCCGGGTTTTATTCTGGGCCTGGATGGATGGCTTCCCGCTTCCAGGATTTCCTGGAGTGACCAGCGTACCTCTCCCGCGGTGTAAGGGTAAGGCGCTTTCCAGGTGAACGGTGCTAATGGAAATTCATCCGGGTCGAAGGCCGGGAAGGCTTTGAGAGATGGCCCATTTCGCTGAAGAACAATGTTTTCGTTCTTCACCAGATCGCTGGCCTCGAGTGGGATAACTGTTTCACGAACTACAAGATTGCCATCCGTGAGCTCTTTGGAACGGACTACGATATGTGTTACCAGCCGGTTGTCGGGTTGGATCACCACTTGTGTGACGATCCCCACCTCCCCATCCTTCCCATATACAACAGCTCCAATGCGAGGTTGGGCGGGGCGGGGCGGTATCGTTGGACTCTCGCCGGCTATCCTGGGCAGGATGGTCACGCCGCGCACCCCGGACACGCCTCCTGCGATTTTCTCTACCACATGCTGGAGCTCGCCGGTGGGCACTTCCCCACCAATATGAATCCACCCGTGGAAGGCGTCCACCGGAAGGAGATAGGGGCGGGTACGCTCGTCGCTGGCGAGAGCCTGGGCGACCTGAATGATCAGATCGCGATCCAAAACCAGGTGGCAGTGGACTGCGACGACGCCTACAATGGAACGGGCAATGCTTTCTATTAGCAGCAAGTTGCTTTCTTGGGCCAGGTGCCCATACAGGTAAACTTCTCCATCCTTTACATCGATCGACAGGCCGCCCAGATCCAGGGAGCGAAAAGTATCTACTTTCCACAGCGCATCCCAAATATCGGCCAGGATGCCGTCATCTGTTCGTAGATGGTTGTGGACCTCCACAACGCCCACAACGGAATGGATGATTCCCTCGACAAGCGGTTGGTTTTCCTCCTTGATGTACCCATCCAAGTAGACTTCACCGCACTCTATTTGGATCGACAGGCCGCCCAGATCCAAGGAGCTGATGGTCTCTTCTGTCCGCAGCGCATCCCAAATGTCGGCCAGGATGCCGTCCTCTGCTCGAGTGAGCTGCTTCGGATTTCCTTCAGAAATCGTCATTTTCTTTCTACCTCCACGGGTATGTAGATTAAACAAAAAACCTCGCTCGTAGGCAATTCAAAGCATACTCGCGAGGATACGGACTGTCATGAATCCAAAGTGCTATAAAAGTGTCA
>CAYQDF010000218.1:0-2876 GCA_964416175.1 uncultured Anaerolineaceae bacterium | reverse complement strand
CGAGCCCGTCTACGTGCTGAGAGTTGAAAAGCCGCGGGAAATCTTCTGGCAAGGGCAGGCGACGGTCTTATTTGTTGCTGTTTCTACACTTTTCGCTGGCCTGATCGTCGGGGGCTTGATGGTCCTGGTCCTGGAACGGCTGGTGTTGGGAAAGCTGGCCGACCTCAGCCGGACTGTAAACCGGATCAAGGAGACCGGAGATCATTCAACTCGCCTGGCTGTCCCCGGATCCGACGAACTGGATTCCCTGGCAGCTTCGATCAACGAATGGCTGGCCGGTCTCGAACGGAGCGAGGCGGACCTCCGCCGCCATGCAGCTGAACTCGCCGCGCTCAACGCGGTTTCCCTCGACCTTACTGCTCACCGGGACCTGAAATCGCTGTTAAACAAAATCGTAGAGAAAGCCGTCGCTCTGCTTGACGGCACAGGGGGCGGGATGTACCTGTGTGAGCCAGATCGCGGACTTGTCCGCTGTGTTGTAAGTTTCAATACCCCCCGTGATTTCACGGGGATCACGTTGAAGTATGGCGAGGGCGCTGCCGGCAGAGTCGCCGTCTCTGGGAGGCCGCTGATCATTCGCGATTACGGCACCTGGGAGGGTAGAGCGGAAGTTTACTCTCCAGAGAATCCATTCAAATCCGTCGCCAGCGTCCCGATGGTCTGGCAGGGGTCGGTGACCGGGGTGATCCACGTCCTCCACGCCGCCAAAGCCGGTCATTTCAATGATCACGACATCGAGCTGCTGACCCAGCTCGCGAACCAGGCCGCTATCGTCGTGGAAAACACCAAACTCTACGAGCAGGCCCAGCAGCAGGCGCGAGAAGCAGAGACGCTCCGCCAGGCGAGCGCGATCGTGGCAACCAGCCTGGATCAGAAAAAAGCTGTTTCCCTCATCCTGGAACAACTCGAACGGGTGATCCCGTACGACAGCGCCTCCGTTCAACTGTTGAGGAATGGCGCGATTGAGATCATCGGCGGCAGGGGCTGGCCGGATAATTCCGACGTGATCGGGCTCAGGTTCCCGGTTCCCGGCGATAATCCAAACACGGTGGTGATCCAGAGCCGCAAGCCCTACCTGCTCAACGACGCGCCAGCGGCGTACACACCATTCAGGAACGGTCCTCACAGCCACATCAAATCCTGGCTTGGCGTGCCCCTGATCATCCACGACCAGGTGATCGGGATGCTGGCGATCGACAAGTCTGAACGGCACTATTTCACCTCAAAGCATATCGAGCTGGCGAGCGCATTCGCCGACCAGGTAGCGATCTCGATCGAGAACACCCGGCTTTACAGCGCACTGCAGCAGCGGATCGAGGAACTGACAGCCCTGCGCGCCACCTTCTCGGACATCACCGCGGAGCTCGAGCTATCCAGGCTGCTCAAGTCGATCTTGAAGCGGGCGGTGAAGCTCCTGAACAGCACCGGCGGCGACCTGGGCCTGTTCGATGAAGCCAGGCAAGAAATCCAGGTTGCTGTCACGTACAAGATGGGGAGATCATACACCGGCACCCGCCTGGCTCTCGGTGAAGGGGTGATGGGCTTGATTGCGCTGACTCACAAGCCAGTCATCATTGATGATTATCAGACCTGGGAGGGCCGGTCCCCGCAGTTTTCCGATGCCAGCTGGCACGCTGTCGTTGCAGCCCCGATGCTCATCGGCAAGCGTCTGGTGGGCGTGATCGCCGTCGTCGACGAAGATCCCACACGGAGATTCACAGTGAACGATCAAAACCTGCTGACGACGTTCGCCCAGCAGGCAGCCATTGCAGTCGAAAACGCGCACCTGTACGAGGAGGCCCAGCACCAGGCAATTACGGATTCACTCACCGGGCTCTACAACCGGCGCGGCCTGTTCGAGCTGGGGCAGCGTGAAGTGAACCGCCTCCGCCGGACACACCAGGAGCTGTCGGCGATCCTGCTGGATATCGACCACTTCAAACAGGTGAACGACAAATACAGCCACGCCGTCGGGGACCAGGTGCTCCAGGTTCTGGCAGAACGTTGCCGTTCAGGCTTGAGAGAGAGTGACCTGCTCGGCAGGTATGGGGGCGAGGAATTTGCCATCCTGCTGCCGGAAGCGGGGGTTCAAGAAGCTGCGCTGATCGCAGAAAGACTGCGGGCCAGCATCTCGGAAGTCCCGATCGAAACCCAACGCGGTCCAATATCGATCACGATCAGCCTTGGGGTAACCAGCGCGAGCAACGGCACCACCGATCTGGCAATCCTGCTGGACCGGGCAGATACTGCCATGTACCAGGCGAAGCAATCCGGGCGCAACCGGGTCTCCGTGATCTGATCGCCGGTTACAAGATCAGCATCGCATCGCCAAAGGAGTAGAAGCGGTATCCTTTATTCTTGGCAACTTCATACGCGCCGAGGATCGCTTCCCGGCTGGCGAAGGCGCTCACGAGCATGATCAGGGTCGAGCGGGGCAGGTGGAAGTTGGTGATCATAGAGTCCACCGCCTTGAATTGAAAGCCAGGCAGGATGAACAGGTCGGTGGGACCTTCGAACTCGGAAACCACCTGTCCTGGTCTGGCGATGCGGGCGGCGCTCTCCAGCGTCCTCACCGCGGTCGTCCCGACGGCGAAGATCTTCCCGCCCGCCTGCCTGGTCCGGTTGACCGCCTCCGCGACCGCCTCGTTCAACTGGCACCACTCTGTGTGGATCGTATGGCGGAGGGGGTCCTCTTCCTCCACCGGTTTGAAGGTATCCAGGCCGACGTGCAGCACGACCGTGACAACCTTTACTCCCTTCTCCCGGATATCTTCGAGCAGACGCGGGGTGAAACGCAGGCCCGCCGTCGGCGCAGCGGCTGAGCCAGGCTGGCGGGCGAACACCGTCTGGTAGCGCTCCGGATCAGCAAGTCCGGC
>CAYQDF010000217.1:0-2888 GCA_964416175.1 uncultured Anaerolineaceae bacterium | reverse complement strand
GTTACCGGAGAACTGCACCTCGGCCATGCCATGTTCGTCGCGGTCGAAGACCTGATGATCCGCTACCACCGGATGAAGGGCGAGCCAGCCCTCTGGGTCCCCGGAACGGACCACGCCGGCATCGCCACCCAACTCCAGGTCGAGAAGTCCCTGGCTGCCGAGGGGCTGACGCGCGAGCTGGTCGGGCGCGAGGATTTTTTGCGACGGATGTGGGCATGGAAAGAAAAATACGGCAGCATCATCACTCGGCAGATCCGCCGGTTAGGAGCGTCCTGCGATTGGGAACGCGAGCGTTTCACCCTCGACGAAGGCCTCTCCCGCGCCGTCCGGGAGGCTTTCGTGCGCCTGTACGAGAAGGGTCTGATCTACCGCGGGCCGCGCCTGATCAACTGGTCCCCCGGCCTGAGGACCGCCGTCTCAGATCTCGAGGTCGAATACTCGGAGGAACCCGGCACCCTGTATTACTTCAAATACATGCTCGCCGGCTCAGACTCTGAATACATCCCCGTCGCCACCACCCGCCCGGAGACGATCCTGGGCGACACCGCCGTCGCCGTACACCCCGAAGACCCGCGGTACCAGAAACACCTGGGGCGCACGGTCCTGGTCCCCATCCTGGGCAGGGAGATCCCGGTCATCGCCGACGCGTACGTCGACCGGGAATTCGGCACCGGCGCGCTCAAGATCACTCCCGGGCACGACCCGAACGACTACGCCATTGGCGAGCGGCACGGGCTGCCGGTGATCTCCGTACTCGACGAATCTGCCCGGGTCAACGCCAGCGGCGGACCGTACAGCGGTCTGGATCGTTTCGAAGCACGCCGGCGGCTCTGGGAGGACATGCGCCAGGCCGGACTGGTCATCAAAGAGGAGCCCTATATGCTCAACATCCCGCGTTCTCAGCGCGGGGGTGAGATCATCGAGCCGATGATCTCCACCCAGTGGTTTGTCCGCATGGCTCCCCTGGCGGAGCCGGCCCTGGCTGCCGTCCAGGATGGGCGCATCCGGATCATCCCTGAGCGCTTTACCAAGGTCTATTACAACTGGCTCGAGAACATCGACGACTGGTGTATCTCGCGCCAGCTTTGGTGGGGCCACCGCATCCCGGTCTGGTACTGCCAGTCGTGTGGAGAAACTTTCGCCGCGCGGGACGATCCGTCAGGCTGCCCGAAGTGCGGCAGCGCGGAGATCGAACAGGACCCGGACGTGCTCGACACGTGGTTCTCCTCGGGGCTGTGGCCGTTCTCGACCCTCGGCTGGCCCGACCAGACGCCGGACTTCCGCTATTTCTACCCAACTTCAGTGATGGAGACCGGTTATGACATCCTCTTCTTCTGGGTGGCGCGCATGATCATGATGGGCCTGGAGTTCACCGGTCAGGCACCCTTTCACACAGTCTACCTGCATGGCATGATCCGCGACAAGGGGGGACGGAAGATGAGCAAAACGTACGGGAACGTCATCGATCCACTGGAAGTGATGGACGAGATGGGGACCGACGCCCTGCGGTTTACCCTGCTGGTCGGATCGGCGCCCGGCAACGATGTCAACCTCAGCCTGAAGCGAGTGGAAGCCAACCGGAATTTCGCGAACAAGATCTGGAACGCCGGCAGGTTTGTGCTCGCCTCCGTCCAGGAGTTAGAGACCAGGGCGAATGGATCGGCGGAGGCTGTCCAGCAAGGTTATGAATCTCCCACCGCCCTGACCCTTGCCGACGCCTGGGTCCACGCCCGCCTGCGAGCGCTCGTCCGCGACGTGGAGCGCCTGTTCCAGAACTACCTGTTTGGAGAAGCCGGGAGTCTGATCTACGATTTCTTCTGGAGCGAGTTCGCCGACTGGTACGTCGAGATCGCCAAGCTGCAGATCGCTGCCGGAGGCGAAGGCGCGCGCGCCACAGCGCGGCACCTGGTCCGGGTCCTGGATACCTGCCTGCGACTGCTCCACCCGTATACGCCCTTCGTGACTGAAGAAATCTGGGGGCACTTGAAGAAAGCGGCTGCGAGTTTCCCTCCGGCGATCCTCCCCACTCACAGCTTCCTGGATGCGCCTGGCCAGGAACAGGGCTGGGAAGAAGCCTTGATCGTCGCCCGCTGGCCGGAGCCGGTCCCAGAAGAGGCCTGGGAGACGAAGGCAATCGCCGATTTCTCCCTGGTCATGGAGATCGTGCGCGCATTGCGGAACGCACGGGCCGAGAAGAACGTGAAACCCGGTCAGCGCATCCCGGCGATGATCGCCGGCGGAGCGCAGACGGACCTCCTCCGCCAGCAGGCCAGGGTCATCGCTGCGCTCGCCCACCTCGATCAGGGCCAGCTGGCGATCGAGGAATCCCTGGCAGAGAAGCCCGCAGACGCCGTCGCCCTGGTGGTCGGCGCAGTTGAAATCTACCTGCCGCTGGCAGGTCTGGTGGATGTGAAGGAGGAGCGCGTCCGCCTGGAGAAGGAATTGAAAGAGACTCAGGCCCAGATCGACCGGCTGGTGCTGTTACTGGCGAGCTCCTTTAATGAAAAAGCACCACAAACAATTGTCCAGAAAGAACGAGAGAAACTTTCCAAATTCAAAGAAAAGGCTGAAAAATTAAAACAACAATTAGCTGATTTGAGTTAGTCCTGGAGGTTATCTCAAAAATGGGTTATGGGGATGTTTTTCAGCGGTGGAGTCGCTGAAGAACGCCCCCTCCCATTTATTTTTGAGATAGATTCCAGTTATTTTCTGTGCTTATGGATTTTGGTTACAATTTGGAAGAAAGCCATATTTTGAACAAGGAAGGTCTGGAAATTCCGACCAATCCAACGGAATAAGATCATCGGAGTGATCTTTTATAGCATCTGGCCCAGATAACGCAAGCTTTTTTCTGTAATTTCAGTCCGGTATCCTTCCACGATCTTTCA
>CAYQDF010000216.1:0-2938 GCA_964416175.1 uncultured Anaerolineaceae bacterium | reverse complement strand
AAAGAAACAAGAGAGCAGGTATGACAAAAAATGAGATTCTTACCCGATTAGCAGAGAGTCGAGAAAGATTCCTGGGGGTCATTAGCAATCTTTCCGAAGAGGAAATGACCCGGCCGGGAGTGGTCGGCGAATGGTCGGTGAAAGACATCCTCGTCCACCTCACCCGCTGGGAAGCGGAACTGGTCAAGCTGCTCTGGCAGGCAGCGCAGGGCGTAAGGCCCACGACCGCGCACTTCAGCAATATCGAGGTCGACGAGACAAACCAGCGCTGGTTCGAAGAGAGCCGATCGCGATCCCTCGCCCTCGCCCTCCAGGATTTTCACGGCGTGCGCAAACAAACCATCCGGCGGGTGAAGGACCTTCCCGAGAAGTCGCTATCCGATCCCGGCTTCTTCCCCTGGCTGAATGGGCATCCGCTCTGGGAATGGATCGCGGGCGACAGCTTCGAACACGAATCGGAGCATGCTGAAGATGTGCTCAGATGGAGGGAAAACAGAGGAGGCGTTGAAGGATGAAATTTGGCGTCGTCTACCCACAAACGGAGTTTGGCAGCGACCCGGCAGCTATCCGGGATTACGCACAGACTGCGGAGGGGCTGGGCTATAACCACCTCCTGGCGTATGATCATGTGCTGGGAGCCAACCCGGATCGGCCTGGAGGATGGACCGGTCCTTACACCTACCAGTCTCCCTTCCTGGAGCCTTTCGTCCTGTTCAGCTACATGGCTGGGTTCACAAACCGGATCGAGCTGGGCACCAACATCCTCATCCTGCCGCAGCGGCAGACAGTGTTGGTCGCCAAACAAGCCGCCACGCTGGATATCCTCTGTGGGGGACGCCTCCGCCTCGGCGTCGGGCTGGGCTGGAACGAGGTCGAATATATCTCTCTAGGTGAGAACTTCCGCAACCGCGGGAAGCGGATAGAAGAACAGGTCGCGGTCTTGCGCAAGCTGTGGACCGAGCCCCTGGTGAATTTCTCCGGCCGCTGGCACATCATCCCGGACGCGGGGATCAACCCCCTGCCCGTGCAGCGCACGATCCCGATCTGGTTCGGCGGGCACGCGGAACAGGCCGTGCGGAGAGCGGCGCGAATCGGCGACGGCTGGATGACGAACTACCGGACTCCCGAAGCAGCGGATGCAGCTCTAGATTTGATCGATCGTGTCCTGGCGGAGACCGGACGAGATCGGTCCGGGTTCGGGATTGAAGCGAGGCTCGCCTATGGGGATGGCGACATGGACGCCTGGGAGAAGACGCTCCGCGATTGGGAATCGCACGGCGCCACGCACCTGTCCTTCAACACGATGGGATCGGGTTTCCAGACCTTCAATGACCACATCGCGGGGATCACCCGCTTCGCGTCTGTGGCCGGCCTGCATCAGGCTTAATTAAGTTACAATCAAAATACAATCAACGCAATGCGATTCAAACCCGCGCAGGAGAGTCCCATGGAACTCGTAATGCCCGATTTCCGCATGATCTTCGAAGACCACGGCAGCGGTCTCCCTTTGCTCCTGATCCACGGTTTCCCCCTCAACCGGCAGATTTGGCGCCCACAAATCGAGGGGTTATCTGATCACGTGCACGTCATCGCTCCTGACCTGCGCGGCCACGGGGAGACCCCGCCCACAGAAGGGATCGCGTCGATGGACCTGCTCGCGGACGACTGCCTGTTGGTCCTGGATGCTTTGGGGATCGATCGTCCGGCCGTCGTCTGCGGCCTCTCGATGGGCGGCTATGTCACCCTGGCCTTCCACCGGCGCCACCGCGACCGGGTGGCTGGCTTGATCCTGGTGTCAACCCGGGCAGGTGCTGATTCTGCCGAGGCCAAAGCGAACCGCGACCGCCTCGCTTCCCAGGTCAAAGACGAGGGTCCTCAGGCGGCCGCCATCGCCATGCTGCCTAAGATGCTCTCCCCTAAGACGTACGATTCCAACCCGGACCTGGTGAAACAGGTGGCGGAAATCATGAACCGGACCTCCCCGGAAGGGATCGTCGCGGCTTTGATGGGGATGAAAGAGCGTCCAGACTCGACCCCCTTTCTCGATCAGATCTCGGTCCCCACCCTGATCGTCCACGGTGCAGATGACCAGATCATTCCGACCGGCGAGGCTGAAGCCATGCACGCGGCGATCAAGAACTCACGGCTTGAGATCATACCGGATGCCGGCCACCTGCTAAACATGGAGCAGCCTACGTCCTTCAACCGCGTGGTCCTGGAGTTCCTGGCAGATCTCCAGATCTCAGGGTAATCCAGGCAAATCCCTGAATCGAACCCGATCGCGCCTGGCTCGGTAAGTAAATTGCAGCCACACTCTGAAATATCGGGTGCTGGGAAAATTCATCTTGACAGAATAGAACATTTGTGCTATATTTGGATTATCGCATCATCTATTAAACCCCCAAAGGAGATCACGCCATGTCCAAGCACCCTATCGTCCACATCGAGTTATCGGCGAACAACCTCGCGGATGCGGGCAAGTTCTATGCAGACCTCTTCGGCTGGAAGATCGAACACCAGCCAGAATTGAACTACGCCACTTTCGAGACCGGTGAAGGAGAGGTCGCCGGAGGCTTTAATTCAGTCTCCGACAACACTCCCGCAGGGAGCGTCATCGTCTACGTCGGAACAGAGGACATCGAAGCATCGCTCAAGCAGGCCGAGTCCTTGGGAGGGAAGACCCTCCTCCCAAAGACCGAAATCCCGCAGATCGGCTGGTTTGCCCTGTTTTCTGATCCAACAGGCAACGTCGTCGGTTTATACACCGGGCTTCCGGGGCCGGGCTGATCACAGCGACTTAATTCCCTGTTGATCCACACCTTTAATCTATCAGTCTGCCTGAGCGGTCCGGCAGCCTGATAGATCTTTTCTCATTGGAAATGGAATAAACACGCCTGGGATCAGAGGAGCGTCATTACGGTTCCTCCCCAAGATATCT
>CAYQDF010000215.1:0-2963 GCA_964416175.1 uncultured Anaerolineaceae bacterium | reverse complement strand
CGGCGTCCGATAGATGCAGGTGGCGGATATGGGGCAAGATCACCCTGACCTGTTCGAAGAAATCCACATGCGCCCAGTTGCAGTACAGCTTGGAATGCGACGTGTCGAAGCAGATGTCGAGGCTTAACGGATGGA
This sequence comes from uncultured Anaerolineaceae bacterium, assembly GCA_964416175.1. Classification (GTDB taxonomy): domain Bacteria; phylum Chloroflexota; class Anaerolineae; order Anaerolineales; family UBA4823; genus CAYQDF01. Next base: position 2,828 of record CAYQDF010000215.1, on the reverse strand, counting down.
TGAACTCCTTGATCTCGTGTACATCCATGAATGCGTTCGTCAGCCACTGGCCGCCGAAATACCAGGGGTGCGGGGGAAGGTTTTCTAAGAGCAGCTCGACGCCGGAATAATCCAATTCTTCGACGGAACGCCGCAGGTTGTCGTAAAGGACTCGCCGGTCTTCGATGGGATGGTCCAGGCTCATCCCGCCCGGATGCACGATGACTTTTGGCGTGCCAGAAAAGTGGGGAGCCATCTCCCGGGTCAGGTCGATGGTCTTTTGGATCAACGCCAGGGATTGCCGCCGCTGCCGCTCGTCCTGGGTGCACAGGTCGACCAGGGTTCGTTCGAAGAACTCCGGAGCGTGGGCGACCAACTTCAGGTCATAATCCTTCCCTGGATAGTGCTCATCGAGATCCTGGTCTGTAAAGTGGAATTCGAGCATGCGCGGCTTGTAAACCAGCACATCTTCGAAATCACGGAACCGCACCGTGAAGCCCCAATCCATTGGCAGCGTGTGCTCGACATCGAGCTTGATCTCAACCCCAAGGTCCTGATCGGTGAACGGTTCGTCCGTCTCGATCACCCGCAGCGCGGTTCGTCCCACCAGATCTGAGTACCTCTGCGGCGAGAGACCCAGGGCGGGACCCTTGACCCCGACCAGCTCCGGAGTGATCTTTTCACCGGGTTCGATCCGCCGGATTGCAACCAGGCTCTTTCCCAGCACCTCCCGGTTCAGGATCTCACCGCGGGAGATGTACTTCTCTTCGCCGGTTCCGAGGGCAAGCCCGACCTGGCGGATGTCCCTGACCATCTTCTTGAATCCATGCGGTTCAAGACTGGCGGCGTGGTCCGGGCCATCCATTGTCCGGTCGAGGGTGATATGTCGCTCGATGATGCACGCGCCGAGCGCCGCTGCAACAGTTGACACCGCGATCCCGCGCTCGTGTCCGGAATAACCCACCGGCACGCCAAACTGCCGGAGCTGCTCCATAAACCGCAGGTTGATATCCTCGAAAGCTGTTGGATAGGTGCTGTTGCAGTGCAGAAGCGCGAATTCGACCCCTCTCTCTTTAAGGAATCTGACCGTCAGCTCGACCTCTTCGAGACGCGACATCCCTGTCGAAACGATCAACGGCTTGCGTTTCTTCGACAGGTGATCCAGCAGAGGGAGATTGGTCAGGTCGGCGGAGGCCACCTTGTAAGCTGGCACACCGAGCTGCTCCAGGAAATCTGCGCTGTCCGGGTCGAAAGCAGAACACAAGAATGTGATGTTTTTCTTCCGACAATACTCCACGATCTCGAAGTAATCCTGAGCGGAAAGCTCCACACGCTGCAAAATCGGAAGCAGGTAGCGCAGGGTTTTCTCACCAGAATTGGCGTTTTCCAGGTACTTACGAGAATAGAGCCGGTCCAAGTTCCGCTTCTGGAATTTGACTGCATCTGCTCCGGCAGCGACCGCCGCGTCGATCAATTCCAGCGCCAAAGGCAAAATACCGTTGTGATTTACACCGATCTCAGCAATGATATACGTTGGCTGTCCATCGCCGACCAGCCGACCGCCGATCTGGATTACCGGCATGTTGACCTCCATTTCAATTTCAGCAGTCTCCGATCCAGGGAGTCTGAACCGGCTCTAGGTGCTCGTTATTTCAGCGACCTCAAATCCTAAATCCCCCGGGGTTATTTCGCCATTCAAAATCAACCGCTCGGCTCGCTGCCAGTCCTCTGGAGAATCAATGTCGACCCATTCATCTGGGCTGATGATCAGCGGCAGGATGCGCCCGCCGGTCATTGAATTTCCTGCCAGGATCGTCTCTGCCCAGGCAGCATCGACGTACCCGGTTTGCCAGTAGACCTCCGGCAGCGACTGCCTCGGCTGGTTATAAGGTTCGGGGATGTCTGTATCCAGCAGCGGCTGGAGGTAACCCTCGCCATTGATGCACCACATCTTGTAAGGATTCTGAAAAGGGACGCACACGGAACGGACCGCGTCGGCTTCCGGCCTTTCTCGCAGGATGGCAACCGCCCGATCGATGTGCCAGGTCCTTCTCAGCGGTGAAGTCGGGCGAAGATGAACGACAATGCCCGGTGCGTAGTCTTCATTCTGAAGCAGCCAGGTCAGCGCGTGCTGGAAGACCGGCAGATCCGGCGTCTCGTCCCGGGAGAGTTCCACCGGCCGTAGAAAGGGCGCCTCGGCGCCATACCGCCTGGCCAGCGCAGCGATCTCTTCGTCGTCCGTGGAAACGATCACCCGGTCCACGCTCTTCGCAGCCAGGCCGGCGGCAATACTGTATGCGATCAATGGGTGACCCGCAAAATTCCGGATGTTTTTTCGAGGAATGCTCTTCGATCCCCCGCGGGCAGGGATGAGCGCAAGCACTTCGGGTGAGGTCACCACGCTGTCCAGCCTCCATCCACGACCAGATTCGCCCCGGTCATATAGTTCGAAGCGTCGGATGCCAGGAAGAGAAGCGCCCCATTCAACTCATCTTTTTCAGCCATCCTGCCCAGGATCGTCCTCGCGGCGTACGCCTGTACAAAGAGTTCATCCTGATCGACGAATACACCGCCCGGCGTCAGGGCGTTGACCCGAATCCCCTTCCCGGCGTAATATGCTGCCAGATACCGCGTCAGCCCAAGCACACCGGCCTTCGTCACGGAATAATCGACAGGTTTGTATTGCGCCCGCTCGCCTAGCCGTTGGTAGATGCGCTGGTCAGGGCCGACCAGCCCGTAGATGGAGCAGATGTTAATAATGACGCCTTTTCCCTGGGCGCTCATCGGTCTGGCTGCCGCCTGGCAGCAAAGGAAAGTCCCGGTCAGGTTTACTTCCAAAGAGGTATGCC
>CAYQDF010000214.1:0-2972 GCA_964416175.1 uncultured Anaerolineaceae bacterium | reverse complement strand
ATGGCTTGGTTGCTCCCAAGTTGCGGTCGGATTGCGCCGATGAGGATGTAGCCATCGTTGGTCTCAATTACCCTCTCAACCGATACCACGACCGGCTGGGTTGGTGTAGCCGCTACGGTTTCGCTCACCTCCATGGCTGGCGAGTTTTGGGTATGGATCGATTGAAGAGTCGGGGTCACGTCAATAACCGGCATCACGGTCAGGTCAGGTGGAGCTGGTATGAATTTCAGCGGCAGCTCCCAATCGATTGGGGCTGCGCCAGGCAGCGTATTGAAGATGCACGGCATCACATATACCGCTTCATCTACGTCAGCCGGGATGGCATTATCGATCTCCAACCGAGTCCCGTCCAGTAAACGAAGATAATTCTGTTCTGTGCAACCCAATACAGCCTCGCTCTTCGGAAAAGCTGAGAGCGGCACGCCAGAGACCCCAACCTCGATATATGTCTGGCTGGCGGTAAGTGTGGCGCTATTCACAGAGACCGTGATCCCCTCCCGAGTGAGACTGACCGGTTCAGCCAACACCCGGATCGGGGCGCTTTGATCCACGATTCCAACACCCGGTAGATAACCCATCAAACTGCGCATTGCCGCCGCAATGCGTTGCGGACCGATCAGCAAGATGCCGACCAGGAGAACAGCAACAACAAAAGCTGCTACCCAGGCAGGGCGTAGAAAGATCGGTCGGCTGACCATTTGGTGGGACACTCCCTGCTGAATCAGGCGCGCATGTAAGCTCCGCACAAATTCTTCGCGTGCCAGTGGCGTTGCCACCGCCGCACGAATCTCTTCTTCAAATTGAGGGGTAGGCGTCATTTCAGGCATGAGAATCCTCCGTCGGATATTCCTTATCCGCCTGGACTTTTAACCGCGCCAGCAGCCGGTAGAGCGTTTTCTTGACCGTCTCATCTTTTTGACCGAGCAATTGTCCAATTTCGGAAAAACTCAACTCAGCTACATAGCGCAGCCGAATCAACTCTTGCTCCTCTTCGGGTAATGCCTTAATCAGTACGGACAATGCAGCAATCCGTTCGGTTTTGATCACCTGCTGCAACAAGTCGGCGTCCGCAGGGATGATCTCGGCAGCATCCAACGTAGTTTCCTTGCGCTGCTTGCGGAAATAATCTACTGCCTTGTTGCGAGCGATGGCAAACAACCAGCTGGCGAAAAACCCGTCGTGCCGATAACTGCGAAAACGCTCTAAAGCCGCCAAAAAGGTTTGCGCCGTGGCATCCTCAGCTTCAGGGAAACTGCCAATACGGCTGAAAAAGTAGCGGAATATAGGCTGAGCGTACAGCAGATACAATTCCCCAAAAACCTGTAAATCTTGTTTAGCGGCTGCAACAAGATTCGTGACTTGCATTGCTTCTGATGGAGGCTTTCTTTTTAGCGACATTGTTCTTCCAACCATGCGGTTCCTTTTTCCCGTGTATCGTGGTTTTGAGCCCTATAGGTAAATCGGATAATAATTCAAAAAGGGACAGAATTTGCAAATGACCCTTTGGGCATAACAAGAAAAACGGGTTTCCGGAAATGATTTAACCCCTTCCCAGGAACAGCGAGAGGCTGACAACCAATACCTGGACTTTGTGGGCCGGGATTCCTTTCTGGCGCAATTGCGCCACGAGCTCCTGGCAGGGCAGTCAGCCAAGGTGGCGCAGGAATACTTATCGAGCTTGCGTGCCTTTCTGCCAGATTTCGGCAAGTTGGCGAGGCGCTCCATCTGGTGCGAACACACGAACCTCCGGCGCTATACCACCTGGTTTGACCATTCTTCAGCCTCTCGAGAGAATCCAGGTATGCCTGAACGGTGGCAACATAGACCGCATGGCTCCAGGTTAATGGACTTACAGACAACGGCTCGTTTGTATAAGGGTGCATCTGTTCAGCCAGAACCCCGCTGGGCAAGGCACACTTGGCCCCCCATCCCAGGAGTTCCAGGGCGGGTTTCAATTCGTGGGGGGTTTTGGCAGTGACCGCATACCACTCTGCCAGCCACAAAGTGCAGATGAACCAGGGATTGCCTGGTACATTGGCGCTGTCCTGGCTGACCTGATGGTAACGATCATTCTCGTGCCGGGCTAACCCGCCAAACCGGGTTTTGACCCACAAACGCTGGCGGATGGCTTCCATCGTGGCAGTGATTTTGGGATCGTCCGGAGCATACATTCCAAACTGCCACAGGCCGACCAAGGAAGCATCGATAATCTTATCCACTTCCCAATTGCCATCCGGTTTACGGTTGATCATGCGCGCAAAATAATTAAGCTCAGGTTGCCAGAGGTAGCGATCCACACCGGCTTTTATTTCGCCGGCTGCGCGCCGGTACCCCGCGGCGCGCTCCACCTCGCCAAACGCCCGAGCAAATTGCGCCGCAGCTTTCAAACCTCCCCAGGTTGCCCCGGCGGTCCAGCCCAGGATGCCATGGCGCTCTTCCCAAAGATCATAGCTTGGCAGGGGAAGTCCGGTCTCAGGTTCACGAAACTCCATTAGAAAATCCGCTATCGGGCAGATCAACCCTCGATAGAGCGGTTAGACGAAGCACACGTCCCCGAAGCGTTTGAAGTGCTCCCATAGCGCCCATAAAACCAGCGCTGTTTCATCTTCCTGGATGGGCAGGTCTTTCTTCCCATCCCGGTACCAGGGGTGCCAGGATGAAGCCAGCGTGCCATCGGGATTATATTTGTGCAGCAGGTAGCCCTGCCGCGTGAGCATTCTCTGGCAGAACTGAAAGAAAGCTCGGGGCAGGTCCAGGTAACCAGCCCGATTGAGGGCATTCGCGACCAGGGCGCCATCGCGCGGCCACATGTAGCTATATGTGTCGCGCACCGCGGAAGAAATATCGGAATCATTGGCAGCGATGATAGCCCCGGCATTATCGATTTGAGTGCGGATCACCAACAGGCTGCGCCGGTATTGCTCTGCAACCGGAGCGGGCAGGCCGCTCATATCGGGCAGGTGGCTTCTGAG
>CAYQDF010000213.1:0-3014 GCA_964416175.1 uncultured Anaerolineaceae bacterium | reverse complement strand
ACTTCCAATGGCAGAATCCCGTCTTGCGCGAGACGATCTACCCGTTCCGGATGCGGAAGCTGCTCGATGTGCTCCTCTATTACTATGAGATCGACCTCTGGCGGAGGATGGGCAAGGCCCCGGTCGACCCGCAGATCGCCGCCGAGCTGACCCGGGAACGCGCGCGCCTGAGCAGCCAGCTGGCGCAGGCGAAGGCGGGGAAAGAACAGATCGGACCGGCGCTGAAAGAGCTCCAGTTGAAGCACCGGGAAAAGCTCAACAGCCGCGAGGTGCGCGAACTGGTCTATAAAAAAGCAAACCTCCAAGCGAAGCTCGCCGGGATGCAGGGCCAGATGAACATCACGAAGCGGCGGGTGGAGTGGTACGCGCAGTTCGCGCCCGACCATCCGTATTACGATAAATACCGGAAGGAATACGAGCTGGCGCAGATCCCGTACCAGCAGACGCTCGCCGAGATCAAGGCGGCGGAGCAGGCCTACAATGCCCATGTCGCGGCGTTTGAAGCCGAGGCGAAAACATTGGCCGAGAAAGACGCAGCCCTGACCGCCCAGATCGCGCAGCTGACGGAGAATCTAAACAAGTTACCCCCCCTGGAAAGGGAAAACATCGTCACGCCGCGGGCAGCGGTGCGCTGGCTGGTGCAGAAGAAAGAAGCAGAACTCTCCCGACTCGACCACGACGCCCTGCTCAAGAAAGTGCTCGAGGAGTTTGACCGCCGGCCGAAAGACTTCCCGAAGTGGCTGCAGTACATGATCGTCCACTTCTCAGGAATGCGCTACCAGAGCGCCCACGGCTCGTGGGCAGACCCGAAAGACCTGCTTGAATCCTTGAAAGTCGAGGAGCTGACTCTGAAGAACCGGAGCGCATCAAAGGAACAGCTCGAGCAGGAAGCCCGCCAGGCGCAGCAGGCGCTGGAGAAGCGCCGGCAAGACCTGCTCGGCCGGAAGGCGGCGGAGAAAAACCCGCGGGTTATTGCAGAAATCGACAGGGAAGCCGGCGGGATCGACCGGCAGATCGGGCTGCTGAACAACCCGTACACCCGCCAGCGGGCGGTGCTGGACTCCCAGATCGCGGAAGCCCTGGAGGTGATCCGTAATCTGTCCGAAGCCGAAATCTTGAACTCGCTGAAAGCCATGCAGAAGCAGTTCCCCGATTGGATGTGGAAAGAGATCGTCAGCCGGACGCCCCTGCGGCTTGAAGCGAAGGAGGCAAACTGGGAAACGCTGACGCCGGAGGAGACCAAATTGCGCTGGGACTGGAACAACCAGCGCTGGCGTTCGATCATGGACGCCTGGGAGCGGAAAGACATCACCGCCTGGCGGAGCCAGCACGAACGCACGCTCTCGCTGGTCGTCACCCGGGCGGTCTGCAACGAAGTCGCCGAGCACATCCAGCACCTGCGGGGGCTGGTTCCCGCCGGCGGGTTGACCGCCAAGCCGGTCTGGTACCTGAACCAGCAGAAGGCCATACCAGGGAAAGCCTATTTCAAACGCCCGGCGTCCATCGCCGATCTCAAGCCAGGAGCGAGCATCCTCTTCCTGGGGTGGGTCACCACCCAGCCAAACGCCTGGCAGGTCGCCCCGCCCATTACGGGCGCCGACGTGCTTCCCGCTTCGGCGCGATCCACCACGGTGAATCGGAGCAACATCGTCAAAGGCCAGGGAGACAGCTGGAAGTATGGAATGGAAGGCAACACCTTCGTGCGCTCCTGCCAGCCGATGATCAGCCAGGTGGTGAATCCGCCCAAAGTGAAGACGGTGAAGGGCCCTGTGATCAAGGAGTGGCTGCGCTGGACGCATGAGGCCACGGTCGTGGGTGTCGCGGACATGGCAGACGGGACGTACGTTCTGACCTTCGAGACAGGGCAGATCGGGATTAACCTGCGGCCGCTGAGCCAGATCCTCAACCGGTGGGACATCTTTGTCGGCTACTGCCCCCCGGCTGACGCCGACCCGGAAGGCCTGGACGAGATGCTGGACCGGGCGAAGGTCCTGCCGCCCCCCGGAGCAGTACCCCCTCCGCCCCCGCCAGCGCCGGCGATCGCCTTCTCCCTCCCCATGGAAGCGCCGCCCCGGCCGCAGGGATATCTGAGCGCTGCGGAGGTCGTCCAGCGTTGGGGGACGCTCACCCGGCGGGAAAAGCAGGTCGTGGCGCTGCTGTGCCAGGGAAAGTCCACCCGCCAGATCGCCACCCGGCTGGACACGAAGCCCAGCACAATCGACTCCCATATCAGTCATGCCATGCATAAGTTCGACCTGCGCACCCGGGGCGGGTTGCAGGCCCTGCTGGCGGATTGGGATTTTACCTCGTTCGTCACAAAATAGAATCGCCAGGCGCGTTCAACCGGCGCCGCGTTGTATCGAACTTCAAAACCGTGGTCGTGGCGTTACGTTGTGTGCTGGTATTGAGATTTTCCTATGACCCAACGGGCCATTCGGGCACGCCTCACTCGGGGCATTGGATGCTGATGAAGCGCAGCCAGGCGAGCAGGTCGTCTATGGCGGAGATTTCCGGTTCTTCCCCCTTCAGGCAGGCATAAGGCGCGCCGTATGCATCGAGAACAAATAGCATCACCTCCCCAGGCTTGACGAGACCGTCCGCCATGAGGTCCAGATAGTTCTTTCGAACAGCGCCGTCTTCATCCGAGAGGTGGCGGATCTCCCCTCTCAAAACAGGGGGGATACCACGCAAGGCTTCGACCGGCTGGGAGTAAATCGCGACCAGCCGGGCAGCCTCGCCGGCGAAATCCGCCCGGCGTCTTGAAACCTCGCACAGAAACGACTGGCAGACAGCGCACCCGGGCCCATGGAGGAAAAGTAGCACGAGGTTCGCCGATTCGTAAAAGTCCCCCGAAGACACGCAGCTGCCCTGGTCGTCCGGCAGGGAAAATCTCGGCGCAGGGATCCGGTGGTCCGCTTCGTCGAAATGGATGTTTAACATTTTATTCCACCTTAAATCAAAAAGGTCTCTTGGCGATGACCTACTCTCCCACCCCGCTGCCGGGGCAGTACCAT
>CAYQDF010000212.1:0-3051 GCA_964416175.1 uncultured Anaerolineaceae bacterium | reverse complement strand
GGGGCCGCTGAATAACTCCCCCTACTCATGAAATTTGAGATAGCTTCTAATAATAATCCTTCGCACTACTGACCAACGACAGCCACTGCTTCGATTTCGACCGCAGCTCCTTTTGGCAGCGCCGCAACCTGAACCGTCGAGCGCGCCGGGTAATCTTTTTTGAAGAATTCGGCGTAGACCTGGTTCATTTGGGAGAATTCCTCCATATTGCGCAAAAAAACCGTGGTCTTAATCACCTGGTCGAGGGATGCCCCTCCCTCCTCCAGGAGATTCTTGAGGTTGGTCAAGACCTGGCGCGTCTCTGCCTCGATCCCGCCCTCGACGATCTCGCCGGTCTGGGGATCGATCCCGATCTGCCCTGCAGTGAACACCCATCTCCCGGTTTTCACGCCGGCTGAATACGGCCCGATCGGCTGGGGCGCTTTGTCCGTTTTTACAATTCGTTTCTTGTTCTTTGCCATGTTAGATCCCTCTACCTGTTAATAAGAATTGTTGATTTGAATCCTCGACCCTCAGCTCTTACCGTCGAGAGTCGCCAGCAGATCGCCCGGAGAATCGACCAGGTAGTCCGGCTTCAAATCCGCAAGCTTCTTCCTGCTCTGGTGTCCCCAGGTCACAGCGATGCTCCGCACGCCCGCCTTTCGGGCAGCACGAACGTCGCTCACTGCGTCACCGATCATGATGGCTTCGCTCTCAGGATCTCCCAGCAAGTCTTTTACCCTGCGGATCTTTTCCGCCCTCCCTCCGGGATCCTCTGCACCCAGGATCAGGTTTACTGCATCCGTCAGCCCATGGCGTTCCAGGAAGTTGGAGACGACAGACCGGCTGTTCCCGGTCACGATCGCGATTTTGAAATGCCTGGAAAGCTCGGACACCGCCTCAGCCATCCCTGAGAATATGGGAAGTGGATCTCCCCGCGAATTAAAGAGTTCGAAATTGCGCGCCGCGAAGCTTTGAAGCAGGTCCTCAGGCAGCCCCAATTGGCGGCCAAAATCGACGAATTCCATCCTGTCGAGCGCCTCAAGGTCTTCCGAAGTGGCCTGACGGGGATGCCCGAGCTCTACGCATACCCGCCCGGCGTATTCCAGCATCACCGGGAGCGATTCAGCCAGGACGCCATCGAAGTCGAATATCAAGATCTTCTTCATGAGCCACTATTGTATCCGCCTTCCAACCCCCTTCCAAGGGTTGATCCCGGCACAAGAATGCCCTCTCTTATACAAAAAAAGCTCCTGTGTGTTCTCTTTTACAATACGATGTTCACCAGCCTCCCCGACACGACGATGACTTTGCGCGGCAGCTGCCCATCCAGATACTTCTTGACTGCTTCGGATTCCAGCGCCAGCTCCCTGGCTTTTTCATCGCTGATGTCCACCGGAACCGTGATGCGGTCGCGCACCTTCCCGTTGACCTGCACCACCAGGGTGATCTGCTCTTCTTCGGCAGCTTCTTCATCCACCTCCGGCCACGGCTGCTGGTGCACCGAATAAGGTTTTCCCAACCGCGCCCACAGCTCCTCAGCGATGTGCGGCGCGACCGGAGCCAGCATGCGCAGGTACACATCCCGCGCTTCGGCCCAGGCAGCTGACCCCTCTGCACCCTGCTCCTTTGCCTTGGCCATCTCGTTCAGCAGCTCCATCAGGCCCGACACGATCGTGTTGAATTCGAAAGTCTCAAAATCGTGAGTCACCTGGCGCAAGGTCTGGTGCACTTTCCGCCGCAGCGCTCGAATGGTCAGTTGGTTCTTCTCCGCGGATTTTTGTCCCTGTCCCCCCACCGCCCGTCCTTCGCCAAGGAACATCGTCCAGACCCGCTTGAGCCAGCGCGCCGTACCTTCAATACCGCTGCTGCTCCAGGGTCCCCCCTGGTCCCATCGGGAAAAGAACATCAGGTAAGCCCGGACCGTATCCGCGCCATACCGCTGGACCAGCACATCGGGAGCGGCGACGTTGCCGCGGCTCTTGGACATTTTTTCAGAGTCCTCCCCCAGGATAATGCCCTGGTTGCGCAGCTGGGACATAGGTTCCGGGCCGCGTGTGATGCCGATATCCCGGCAGGCCTTGTGAAAGAAGCGCGTGTATATCAGGTGCATCGTTGCGTGTTCGATCCCGCCGGTGTAGGTATCCACAGGCATCCAGTAGTCATATTCGGCAGGATCGAACGGACCCTGATCGTAATGCGGGCTGAGGTAGCGCAGGTGGTACCAGGATGAGCACATGAAGGTGTCCATGGTATCCGTTTCGCGCTCGGCTGGCTTTCCACATTCGGGGCAGGTGGTCTGCTTCCAGGTCGGGTGCAGTTTGAGGGGGCTTTCTCCCGTTGGGCGCCATTCCACATCGTCAGGCAGCAGGATTGGCAGTTTGTCTTCTGGAACGGCCACTGCGCCATGATCCGGGCAGTACACGATCGGGATCGGCGCCCCCCAGTAGCGCTGCCGCGAGATCAACCAGTCTCGCAGCCGGTAGTTGACCGCCGCCTTCCCAAACCCCTTTTCCTCCAGCCAGCGGGTCACTGCGCTCACTGCTGCCTCCCCCGGCGTCCCGCTGAACTCACCGGAGTGGATCATCGCCCCGTACTCATGGTGGTACAGCACGTCGCGGTAGAACTCGACCTGCCACAGCATCTCCATCACGGTCCTCGCCTGGCGCACGCCTGGCTCGAACCGTTTACAGCGTTCCAGGATGCGCGCCTCGGCTGCCAGCGAGTCCCATTCAAGGACTTCGTCCGCGAAGATGAAGACCCAGCGTGTCCCGACCACCGCGTTCCAGGCATCAGGCTTCACAAACTTACGCGCAATTTCCACATACTGCTCGACCTTGCCAGCGGGGATGGTCACCAGCAGCCCTCCCGCCCGCGCGTCGAATGGGATACCCGCGCCTTCCAGGGCTCGATCAAACCCCGCCCGCATCGTACCCGCCGGCGCGAACGACCTGGTCAACCCGTCCGGGCGTTCGATCACAGGCAGGATCGGCAGCCCATATTTGAGGGCAAAGTCGAAATCGCGCTCGTCGTGCGCCGGGACAGCCATGATCGCCCCGGTGCCGTACGTCA
>CAYQDF010000211.1:0-3053 GCA_964416175.1 uncultured Anaerolineaceae bacterium | reverse complement strand
CTGATCTTTACGGATGAATATGACGAGTGGCAAGCAGCTCCCGACACAGAACTGCATTTAACCGTTGATGAACCAGACCACACATGGGATCACAACGTTGGTCTGATCACAGAACTGCTCGAGCGCGTTTCACCATCTGCGGAGAACGCCATAGCGGTCACTTGTGGACCTCCGATCATGATTCATTTTGTGGATAGACTACTCAGGAAAATGGGTTTCAGGCCAGACCAATGTTATGTTACCCTAGAGGCAAGGATGCATTGTGGTTTAGGAAAATGTGGGCGTTGTAACCTTGGAGAAAAACTAATCTGTGTAGATGGTCCGGTTTTTTCCATGGATGCAGTGGACAATTTACTGGAACGGTTCCTGTAAGATCAAGAATTATCAGGAATAGATCTCAACATACCGGTCCAGTTCGAAAACGAAGATCGTCGCTCCACCAACCTCGACCGGGATTGGAGTGGGGAAAGCTGTGGGTGCTGATTCGATTGGTGTTGCGACGTACTCGATCCTTCTCTTACAGCTCTTCGCGAGTGCCTCAACAGCAGACGCTTCCTGGCCGGCGGAGATACCAATCAACAAAGTCAGATTCCGCCGTCCGAGAAATCCGCCCGTGCTCGGAAGATGGGTCACTGAGAACCCCAATTTAGTCAGGGAGCTCAGGGCGTTTTCGAGATCCTTTTCTTGTATTATCGCGGCGATTAAACGGTTGATCTCCAGAGTGTTCTCGGTTTTAGTCCGGATAAAATCAGGCCAACTGGATATATTCGATGTCAAGGCTGCATCGACTTCGGATACCAGCTGGGCATAAGTTGTTTCTGCGATCACGCCGTCTTTCAACAAGGAAGTGAGCATGCTCCTTTGAGCCTGGAGCGATTCTCTCCTGGCAGTTTCCATTTCTAACGCTTCCAGCTGGGGGTGATCAAGGATGACTGTTTTCACTGCATCGATCAGAGCCTGGTTGTGTTGCTCTAACATAGAAGCGATTAATTGCCAGGTGTGGTCCGAAATCAGACCATCTCTATGCATACCTGCCAGATGATCGTAAGCTGCGCGTGCGGCAGTTGCCCGTGCATGTCGTCGTTCGTACTCCAACTGCATCTCACTTCGTTCGGAAATTCTTAATTTGCGGGCGAGAGGCGCCATACTGAGGCCCTGGACAAGCAGAGTGAATATCACGACTCCAAAGGTCATGACCTGAATCTGGGTCCTTATCGGGCCGAGCGCCAGGGGCAAACTGATTGCCAATGCGAGGGAGATCGCCCCGCGCTGACCTCCCCAATTCAAAATATGTTGCCAGCGTATTGGAATATCTTTACCCACCCAGGACAAACCGTAAATTGTAATTGCGCGAGCCACAAGTACTCCGAAAACAGCGATGACGATAAATTGCCACCATGTGAACAAAGCCGACAGATCTATCTGGAGGCCGATGAGCAAAAAAATGAAGGACGTTGCGATGAAAGAAGCGTATTCCCAGAAATTGAATAAAACGATGCGCGTTGTCGGTGACATGCCGGCCGGTCCAATGTTGCCATTGACCAGACCGGCCGCGACGACCGCCAGGACGCCACTGACGTGAAATACTTGTTCAGCGATCAAGTACGATCCAAAAGCCAGGATTGTTGTCAGTGTCGTCTCTATCAGGTAATCGTCTATCCGCTGAATTGCCTGGGAGACCAGAGTTCCCAGGACCAGACCGACCAATATCCCTCCCCCTGAAACCAGAAGGAAATCCACGATGCTGACCATGAGGTCGAATTCTGCGGTCCGGGTTGCTAAAGGAATGACGAGGCTGAAGAGAACGATTGCGGTCCCATCATTGAATAAACTTTCTCCTTCCAGCAGTACTTCCAGGCGTTTGGGGACACCCATCGTTCTAAATAATGCGATCACAGCGACGGGGTCAATGGCAGCAACGACAGCTCCGAAAACCAGGGCGAACAGTATTGGAATATCGGTACCCCAGTGGACAATCATCCCGACGATGATCATGGTCAGAACGACTCCGGGAATTGCAAACGTCAGGATAGGCACATAATTACGGCGCAGCTCAGTGAAGTTAATATGAAAAGCGCCTTCGAAAACCAGAGGAGGAACCAGGAGTCCGAGAAAGAGATTTGGTACCAGATTGATGTCCACCTGCGGAAGAAGGGTTAGCACCAGCCCCATGATCACCAGGCCCACCGTGTAAGGGACGCGAAACTGTCGTGCAGCGATGCCAACAATGGTTGCTATAAGAAGGAGGATAATGACGATCTCTTCAATGACAATGATCGAGTCCTGACCATCAAAGATATCAAGTTCGCCATCCTCCGTTCCGGTTTGCCCAGGGACATATTGTGTTTGAACACTGGATGGCGGAGTTTCAACCGGACCAAGAGTTGTTGGTTGACCTGTAGCACAACCAGCGAACCCAAATATGGTGATGGGAATCAAAAGAAGAAGGATTAAAATTCCGGGAGATCTGCGCATAAGGGTGGCTTATTCGAGAGCGATCAGCTGTGGCTCATGACTTTGTGAGGTGAAAGTTTGTCCATCAGGAAATATCACCTGAGTCTTTTCTTTTCCTCGCAGAACGGTCATTCCTCGATATTTTATCGTAACAGGCCAAGGGAAGGGATTGTATCCTTCTACCCTGACTTTGATTGGTGATATTAAATGAACCCCGAGCGTATTCAAGAAAAGCCCCAGGGGTGCCAGCCCGGTAACTGCGTTTCCTTCACCAAACCCTTGTCCAGTTACGGCGTCATATTGCTGCCGGAAGCAAGATTCTTTTTTGAGAGATTGGATAATCCCCTCCATCAGGCGAGATACCAGCTCAGCTGCATCTGTTCGTTGACCGTAGGCTAAAAGACCTTCACCGATAAGCAGGCACCAGAAAAGATTGCTCCGTTGGCAGATATCTGATTCAGACCGGCGGCCGTTTGTGATGCAGCTGGTCAGGCCAAATCTCTGCCAGAACCTGCCGGGATTTTTGAGCGTGCGGGCAATCATTCTCCCTGCCCGATCTTTTTCAGCTCCATGACCGTCAAGAGCATATGGATGTCCAC
>CAYQDF010000210.1:0-3100 GCA_964416175.1 uncultured Anaerolineaceae bacterium | reverse complement strand
ATTAATCTTTGAGATAGCTTCTAATAAATTTCACGAAGGAGGAATGTACATGGTTATTCTTGGGAAAATCTGGGCGGGGTGGAAGCGCGTCGGGCAGTTCATCGGCGACTTCATCGCCCGCCTGGTGCTGACTGCGTTTTACTTCACAATATTTCTACCATTTGGCCTCGGGGTGAGGCTCCTGGGCGATCCGCTTGGGATCAAGGTAGAAGGCAAGGTCCGTTGGCTGGACCGGTCGACCCATGACCTGGCGATGGAAGACGCAAGGAGGATATTCTAAATGTATATCCTGGGGATATCCTGCTACTACCACGATGCCGGGGCGGCCCTGCTCCGCGATGGCGAACTTGTGGCAGCCGCCGAGGAAGAGCGCTTTACCCGGAAAAAGCATGATTTCAGTTTTCCAGAGCACGCGATAGATTTTTGCCTGAAGCAAGCTGGCATCAGCAGCCGCGAGCTCGAGTATGTCGTATTCTACGAAAAACCACTGCTCAAATTCGAGCGCATCCTGCAGACAACACTGCAAACATTTCCGAGGTCTTACCCGGTTTTCCGCGAGTCGATGATCACCTGGTTCAACGAGAAGCTGTGGATCAAAGGCAGGATTCTCACCAAGCTGAACATCCCCGATGAGAAGCTGCTTTTCGTGGAGCACCACCTGAGCCACGCGGCCAGCGCTTTCTTCTGCTCCCCCTACAAAGAAGCTGCAATCCTGACCGTGGACGGTGTCGGCGAGTGGACCACCGCCACGCTCGGGAAGGCGACCGCCCGCTGGGGCGAGGCGGGTACAAACCAGATCGACCTGTTTGGGGAAGTCAAGTTCCCGCATTCCCTGGGCCTGCTCTATTCCGCATTCACGGCGTTCCTGGGGTTCAAGGTCAACAGCGGTGAATACAAGGTGATGGGGATGGCTCCGTACGGCCGCCCAAACCGCGTCGAGGATGTCTATCAGCTGATCGAAGTAGGCGACGATGGCAGCTTTCGACTGAACATGGACTATTTTTCTTTTCACGTTTCCACTTCGCGGACCTACAGCGACAAGTTCGTCCAGCTGTTCGGAGAACCGCGGGTCGACGAGTCGGTGTTCTATACGCCGACCACTCACCCGAAGAAAGACCACCCGCAATGGGATGAAGCCACTGCACAGCGCAACCAGCATTACGCGGACATCGCAGCCAGCATCCAGAAGGTGACAGAAGACATCCTGCTGAAAATCGCCCACCACATCTACCAGCGCACGGGTTTGAAGAACCTGTGCATGGCAGGGGGCGTCGCCTTGAATTCAGTGGCGAACGGTCGGATCTTGCGGGAAACACCATTCGAGAACCTGTGGATCCAGCCCGCTGCGGGGGATTCGGGCGGCGCGCTTGGAGCTGCTCTGTACGTTTACCACGTACTGCTTGGACATCCACGGAAATTCGTCATGGAACACGCCTATTGGGGGCAGGCTTACACCGAGCCGGAGATCCGGACTGCTATCGAAGCGGCGGGAAGGAAGTTTGAATATGTCCCAGACCTGGAAAAGCGGGCCGAGATGATGGTGGCGGATATGCTTAAGGGGAAGGTCATCGCCCTGTTTCAAGATCGGTTTGAGTGGGGTCCTCGCGCCCTGGGCAACCGGTCGATCCTGGCTGATCCGCGCAAAGCAGAGATGAAGGAAATCGTCAACGCTCGCATCAAGTTCCGGGAGCCCTTCCGTCCTTTTGCACCGGTGATCCTCGAAGAGCGGGCGGCGGATTACTACGCAGGTCTCTCCGATCCCGCCAGCCACTACCCGCTCCGTTACATGCTGATGGTGTACAGCACGCTCGACGGGCAGGGGAGCCGCATCCAGGCGGTCACGCACGAGGGAAACACCGGGAGGCTGCAGACTGTGCGCCGGGAGTGGAATCCTCTGTACTACCGGGCGATCGAACTGTTCGGAGAGGCGACCGGAGTGCCGGTCCTGCTCAACACCAGCTTCAACCTGCGCGGCGAACCGATCGTCAATACGCCTGCCAACGCGCTGAACACGTTCGGGAAGAGCGATATCGATACCCTGTACATGGATGACTTTGTGATCAGAAAGTGAGGTGGTGATATGAAGAGCTTCTTACGCAGCATGGCTTCAAATTTCGGGGTTGTGGGGGAGCTGTTTGCCTTCTTCTGGAAGCGCAAACTCTGGTGGCTGCTCCCAATGGTCACGTTACTGCTAATCTTCGGCCTGTTGATGATCTTCGCCTCAGCCTCCGGCATTGGCCCATTCATCTATACCCTTTTCTAAGATTGGGAGTTTGTAACTATGGACAACATCAAAGATTCCATTCGAAGCTATATCCTGGAGGAGTTCCTGCCGGGCGAGAACCCTGCCGCCCTGACGGACACCACCACATTGATCACCGGGGGAATCCTCGACTCGCTGGCGACTGTGAAGCTGGTTGCCTTCCTGGAGGAGAACTTCGGCATTCAGGTTGAAGCCCACGAGATGACCGCAGACTACCTGGACACCATCGAAGGCATTGCCACACTGGTCCAGTCCAAGAGATAGGACAAATTCCAAAGGAGGATGGCGATGTTTTCTCAGGAAGGGTTGTTCCGATTCCTGGAAGAGACCGCCCGGAAATATCCCGATCGGGTTGCGGTAGTCGAGCCGGGGGTCGGAGAGATCCATTACCGGGAACTCGATGAATTGTCCAATCTTCTTCGAGACCATCTCCAGGACCTGGGGATCCGGCGTGGGGACAGGGTGGGGTTTTACCTTCACAAGTCGATCGACTCGGTCGCTGCCATCTTTGGGATTCTCAAGAGCGGCGCAGCTTACGTCCCGGTCGATCCGACTGCTCCGCCCGCCAGGAACGCCTATATCCTGATGGATTGTTCGGTGAAAGCCGTCATCCTGGAAGAGCAGTTCGTCGAGAAGTTCCAGGCTGAGCTCGACCCAGACAAACCCAAACCAGAGCTGCTGGTCCTGGAAGAGACTGGACGGGGGGAGGCATTAAGAAAGGCTCTTGCTGAGGTGAACAGGGTCGGAGCACTCCCGGCGGGCCGATCTGTTGCACCATCTCTGGATGACCTGGCGTATATCCTCTACACATCCGGATCAACGGGAAGACCAAAAGGG
>CAYQDF010000209.1:0-3125 GCA_964416175.1 uncultured Anaerolineaceae bacterium | reverse complement strand
TATCGAAGCGAGATGCCGTTCAGTGCGTACGATCCTGGTGGCGAGATCCTCGACGGTTACCTGGAGAAAGGAATTTCCCTCATCATCGTGCTCGCGAGTGATGAAGAGTGCCTGCGCAGAACCGGGCGGGATCTGAGGCGATTGTATGTATCCTCAGGCCTGGAGGTTGTCTATCTGCCGATCGAGGATTTCGGAACCCCAGATCGGTCCAACCTGGATGCGGCGCTGGGCAGAGTGGTTGATCATGCTGCTTCAGGCGGAGCAGCGGCAATCCACTGCTACGCAGGTGTCGGTCGAACCGGTCTCTTCACTGCCTGTCTTGCCAGGCGGCTGATGGGCGTAAGCGGAGAGGAAGCCATCCGCTGGGTGCGTCAATACATCCCTGGAGCAGTGGAGATCAAGGAACAGGAGCAGTTCGTTCTCGATTATTCTTCGACTTGAGGTGATTATGGTCGTTACACCTACCTTGATCACGAATGGAAAGATCATCAATTGGGGCGAACCGATCCAGATCCTGGAGGGTCAGGCGGTCTTGATCTCCGATGGCGTGATTCGAGAGATCGGCCCGCAACCAGACCTGGAAAAGATGCACTCCGGCGCCAGCAAGCTGGACGCAGGGGGAGGCTACGTGATGCCGGGAAATATCTGCGCCCATACGCACTTCTATGGCGCATTTGCCCGTGGATTGGCGATCCCGGGTCCTGCACCAAAAGATTTCCCAGAGATCTTGAGGAAGCTTTGGTGGCCTCTGGATAAATCGCTCACGCTGGACGACATCCGGGCTTCTACCCAGGTGATGATGGTCGACGCGATCAGGAACGGGACGACCACCCTGTTCGACCATCACGCCTCACCGAATGCTATCGAGGGTTCCCTGGATGTGATAGGAGAGGCAATCGCTGAGTCAGGTCTGCGCGCAGTGCTCTGCTACGAGGTTACCGATCGGGATGGGATCGATCGAGCGAAAGCCGGAATTGCGGAGAACCAGCGTTTTCTGAAGCGGGTCGAGCAGGAAAACCCTGCAGGGGGCCGCCTCCGTGCATCTTTTGGTCTGCATGCAAGCCTGACACTTTCCGATGCGACGCTCCAGGCCTGCCTCGAGGCAGTTGGGGAAAGGGAGGGATTCCACATCCACGTGGCGGAACACGAAGCGGATGAATATGACAGCCAGGCTAAGTCCGGGACGCGGGTGGTGGACCGCCTGGAAAGAACCGGTATCCTGGGAGAAAGAACCATCGTTGCCCACGCTGTCCACATCGACGCCCGTGAGGCCAGCCTGCTTGAAAAAAGCAAGACCTGGGTCACACACCAACCCCGTTCGAATATGAACAATGGGGTCGGCGTCGCCCCGGTGGAAAGCCTGCTCCGCCTTGGCGTCAGGGTTGGGATAGGCACGGACGGCTTCTACCATGCGATGTGGGAAGAGTGGAAAACGGCATACCTTCTGCACAAAGTGTGGAACCGTGATCCGAGGCGTTTTTCCGGCAATACCGTCGTCCAGATCGGCGTCTATAACAATGCCGCGCTCGCAAACACATATTTTGATGGATTGAACCTGGGCTCGCTAACCCCAGGCGCAGCCGCGGATCTGATCATCGTGGATTACAACCCGCACACTCCACTGACAGCTGGCAACCTGCCTTGGCACATCCTGTTCGGATTTCACGAGAGTATGATCAGGACGACCATCGTCGCCGGTGAAGTCCTGATGAAGGACCGGGTGCTGACAACGCTGGATGAAGAAGCCGTTATCGCTCACGCCCGTGAACTGGCCCCGAAAGTCTGGGAACGGTACCAAACCTTTGTCCCATAGGAGGAGCATCCAATTGAGAGAAATGACCAATAAACCAACGATCGCGATCCTGGGAGGGACCGGGAAAGAAGGTCCCGGCCTGGCGATGCGATGGGCAAAAGCCGGTTACCCAATCATTATTGGCTCCCGCCAGGCGGAGAAAGCGGCAGCAAAGGCCAGTGAGCTGAGAAGCCAGCTTGGCGTGGGCAGTATCCAGGGCATGGAGAACAGCCTGGCAGCCCAATCAGCGGAAATCTGTGTCTTGACCGTAGTTCAATCCGCCCACCAAGATGCTGTCGACCAGTTGAAAGGGGTGCTCCAGGGAAAGATCCTGGTGGACACCACAGCGAGGGTAGATTTCAAAGATCCGAAACCTCCTTTACCGCCTGCCGCGGCCCGCATGGCTCAGGACAGGCTGGGGAGCAGTGTGCGAGTCGTCGCTGCCTTCCAGAACGTTCCCGCCTCTACCCTGCGGAAGAACCTGGAAGAACCGCTGGATGTCGATGTCCTGGTCTGCGCCGATGATCGGCAGGCGGCTGGAGAAGTGATCCAGCTCGCCGAAGCGGCCGGGATGCGGGCGTATTACGCCGGCAGTCTTGACCATGCCATCGTCGTCGAAGGGTTGACCTCGATCCTGATCAGCCTCAACCGGAATTACGCCAGCCATTCCGCCGCAATTCGAATTACCGGGATCTGAGCTATCGGAAAGATGCTCACCTGATGAAGCCCCCTACCTTTCATTGAGCGTACTATGACCCTGGTCCTCACACCGCTGACAGGCATCCCGCTCGTCAATCCAGGGGATGATCTCGCTGAACTGACTCTTGCTGCCCTGGACAGGATGGGCATCGTGCTCGAATCAGGCGATATCCTCGTCCTGGCTCAGAAAATTGTGTCCAAATCCGAGGGGCGTTATCGAAATCTGCAACATATCATTCCGGGAGAGCGGGCTATAAAACTGGCCGGTGAGATCGAAAAAGATCCCAGGTTGGTCGAGGTGATTCTTAGCGAGAGCAGGAAGGTACTTCGCACCCGACCGGGCACGATCATCGTCGAGCACCGCCTGGGATTCATCTGCGCGAACGCCGGCGTGGATCATTCAAACGTCCGCGGAGAGAGCGAAGAAGGCGTAGATTGGATCCTGTTGCTGCCTGAAGATCCGGATCGATCTGCGGCAAACTTGCGAAGGCAGCTTGAGGAATACACCGGGGTAAAACTGGGAGTGATGATCATCGATTCTCACGGGCGGGCCTGGCGGTTGGGTACTACCGGGGTGGCGATTGGCCTGTCGGGAGTACCAGGCCTGGTGGACCTGCGCGGCAAGCAAGACCTA
>CAYQDF010000208.1:0-3200 GCA_964416175.1 uncultured Anaerolineaceae bacterium | reverse complement strand
GAAGAGCGATCAGGTCAACCCGAAGTTTTTCGGTTGCAAACAATATGACCGCAATTACGATAATAGCCAATGTCAATGCAATAGAGGGGGTCATGTTTCTTACTCCATCCGATGGGTTGCTTGATCCAAACGGGGCGCTTCCTGAGCCTCTTCGAGCAACACCAGGAAATCAGGTTCGCTGCCTAACAATTTTAACTCCTCACGCGGCCTGTGGAGGAGGAACGCGTCGCCAAATCGAAGGGGGAGTTCACCCAAGTGGAGCGGTATACCCGGCCCTCGCGCAATACAGCCAGCACACTCCCCCCGAACTTTTCGCGAAAATGGATCTCCTTTCTGATGACGAAAGGCAGGCTAGAAAATCCAGTATAATAAGATTTTATCTATTCTACGGGACGTTTCAATATATTACTCTTCCTCTCAGGAGAAAGGGTAAGGAATGCCAAATCGTCCGTCCACCCTGATAGAGCCACCACTCCTGCGAACGAAAATTTCAATTCCCCAGATCCCATTGGGGTCCATTAACCGGCCGCGCCTCACCGAGCAGGTCCATCGCGGTGTAGAGGGTCCTTTGACACTCCTCGCCGCGCCTGCCGGTTTTGGAAAAACCCTTCTTCTCCTCGAATGGGCAAAAGAAACCCGTCTTCCAGTCGCCTGGCTGACCCTGGACAGCGACGACAACGATCTCAGCTGTTTCTTGCGCTATCTAATCGGATCTTTACAGACCCTGGAGGCTGGGTTGGGGGAAGAAGCGAAGGATTATACCCAATCTTTCACGGGCGGCGGCATGGAAGTTGGGCTGACCCTGCTAATCAACGAGTTATCCACTCTATCGAAAGAAATCGCCCTGGTGCTCGACGATTTCCAGGTCCTGGAAAATCCAGAGGCTCTCCAGGGGATTGGCTTTCTCCTCAAGTACCTGCCCCCCAACCTGCACCTGGTGATCGCCACCCGGAGTGAACCCAAACTGGATCTGGCCTTTCTCCGCGCCAAGGGCTGGGTCGTCGAATTAGGCGCCGATGAGCTGCGCTTTACCGGCGAGGAGGTGGGGCAGTACTTCCTCCAGGCGGTCGGGCTGCAACTCTCACCCGAGACGGTCCGGGCGCTGGAGGAACGGACAGAAGGCTGGATCACCGCGCTGCAAATGGCGGCGATTTCTCTAAAGAACCAGGCGGACCCGGCGATGTTGCTGGCCCACCTGCAAAGTAAGGCGCATTATCTGTCGGGCTTTCTGGCTGAGGAGGTCTTGGACCGCCAGCCGGAGGAGATGCGCCAGTTCCTGCTAAGAAGCTCTATCCTGGAGACCCTCAGCGGGCCGCTATGCGAGGCGGTGGTCAACCCAGACGCCCAGCCGGGATACGGCTCGGTCTTGTTGAACCGCCTGGAGCACGCCCATCTGTTCATCACAGCCCTCGATGAGAAGCACGAGTGGTTCCGCTACCATCCTTTGTTTGCCGATTTTCTGCGCCAGGTCCAGGCGGAAACTAACTCGGCCGAGACCCCGGAGCTGCACAAGCGGGCAGCGCTGTGGCTCGAACAGCATGGCAATCTGAATGATGCTTTCCGGCACGCGCTGGCCTCCCGGGATGTGGCATGGACGGCAGACATGATCGAGCGCAACGTCTTAACGATGATCAATATGGGTGAAGTGACTGCGCTCGCTCGCTGGATCGGCAGGCTGCCGGATGAGATCGCCCGCCAGCGCCCGCTCATCATTCTCGCTTACGCCTGGGCGCTGATCGTAACCAACCGATTGGATCTCGCCCGATACTGGCTGGAGGAAGTGCGGCGGTCGCTCGAACATCTTGAAAAACACGGGGCTGCAGTACCAATCCCCGATGAGCGGGGAACCTTCAAAGGTTATGAAAAAGGTGATGAATCCTTTATGCGGGGTGGCTTGGCGCTCTGTGAATCCTATCTGGCGATGGCGAGCGGTGATTTGGAACGGGCCGCAGAGCTCTCCCAGCTGGCGACCAGCTATTTACAAGATGAGGAACAATATCAGCGCAGCATTTATTACCGCAGCATTATTGCACTGGATGACAGCATCTCATCCATTTTATCTGGCGACACCCAAAAGGCGATCGAGGCCTTGCGCGCGACGACCAGGATTGCCCGGCAGGCGAACAATCAATTCGTGATGATCATAGCCGGCTGCGCATTGGCTGATATGCAGGCGTTGCAAGGCCAGCTCAGCAAAGCATGGGAGAGCTACCAACGAGTGCAGTATTGGGCCCTGGGGCCGGAGGGGAAACCGCTTCCCCTGGCCGGATTGGTGGATATGGGACTCGGAGAGATTTTGCTCGAACACAACTTACTGGAGGAAGCCGGGGATTACCTGGAGCGTGGCTACCGGCTCACCCAATCGATGTGGTATATTGGCAGCCTGCACGGCATGATCTCCCTGGCCCGCCTACAGCAGGCCCTGGGAGATTTTTCCAACGCGCAAGAGATCATTGATGAAGTCGCGCACATGGCTCTCAGCACGGACGCCAGCGAATGGGATGAAGCCGTTGCACCTGCGGTCGCGGTCCGGCTGGCCTTGCAGCGCGACGACCTGGCAGCTGCCGAACAGTGGTGGAAAAAAGGCGGGTTTCCCGATCTGAACAATTCGATCGCTTTAGAGAATTATCCGTATCACGTCTTTGAATATCTGCAACTCACTCAGGCCAAGTTTCTGCTAGTCAAGGGTCAAGATACAGGCAGGGTGGGCGATTTAAAACAAGCCACCGAGCTGTTGGAAACGCTCCTGCTCGAAGCGGAGCGTTTTCAGCGGGTGACCTCGCAGATTCAGATTCTGGTTTTGCAGGCATTGGTGCAGTCTGCCCTGGGAGATGAAGGGGCGAAAAAGACCCTGCTGCGTGCCCTGGCGCTGGGTGAGCCGGAAGGCTACCGGAGGGTATACCTGGATGAAGGCTGGCGGCTTGCCAATCTCCTGCGCCAATGCCGATCTGTGCAGCAAGAATCTGGCAGCTATTTCCCTTCCCTGGCCTTTATCGATAGCTTATTGGAAGCCATCCAGCGGCCGGAGACCGGGCGAGAATTCGAGCATCGACCGGTCGAACAACGGACAAGTCCGACGACCGCCCAGTTGGAAGATGGTCTGCCCATCACGTTATCGGCGCGCGAGATGGAGGTGCTGGCCTTGATCGCCGAGGGGAAATCCAACCAGGAAATTTCCGCCGAGCTCTACCTTGCCCTCA
>CAYQDF010000207.1:0-3307 GCA_964416175.1 uncultured Anaerolineaceae bacterium | reverse complement strand
TACAATCCGAGCTGGCTTTCGTTGATCTGCCCGGTGAACTGCCGCTGCGTGGGCGTCGTGCCGTCCGAATACCGCGTCTCCCCCCAGGGCTTGTAGCGCAGCTCGCTGTGGTACGCGCCTGCGCCGGTCGCGGAGACCGTTGTAGAACCGAGACCTGTCCCGAGCGGCTGCGAGGGATGATCGGAGAGGATGTAACGCAATCACGTTCCCCGCATGCCCCGTAAGCGATGGTTGCGGGTCTGCAGCATGCGCGTCGTCCCGGCGTAGTGACATTTCGTCAGCGCACAGGTGCTGACTGTTCAAAACATCCAGGGCACAACTGGGTGGATCCCACCCTGGTGTACGCCCGCACCCACGACAAGACTGTGGAAGCGGACTACTTCGCCGCCATGGGACGCATCGAGCAGCGCCTGGAGCTGGTCGGTCAACCGGCGGAAACTCCAGAAATGGTGAGCGAGAGTGAGCGCGGGCAGCTCATGGCGTTGGCGGAGCAGTTGTTCACTCCCGAGCTGAGCTTTGAGATGCGCCTGGAGATCGCCGTGCAGTTGCGCGCCCTATTGGAAGGAGATGTAACCCGGGTGGATTGGATCCCACCGCCGGTTCTGGTTTTCGCTAATGCAGAAGTCGATTGATCGCAACTATTCGGTTGGTAAAGTGCAAACCCAAGCTAAAATACTGCTCGGGGTGTGTTAGAATCCCCTCGTTCGTGGGAGGGTAGGGTCACCCTTGGGGTAATGGACCCCCAGAGAGCCACGTAGGAGACCGACCCGAACGCCCACGGACTCCGTTGCCAGGGCGCAGAGGAATCCCCACTGCTCTTCGCTTTTACCCTGACAATGGATGAAATGCGATAAACTCTATCACCATAAGCAATTTGCTCAAGCCTTCTCGATATCATCCTCCTGTAGGGTAATAACTGCAAGTGTCTCCCCATTCTCATCAAGAAACTCAACCTCGTAGGCGCGTGGAAGACCAGGTTCATTGTAAACAATTAAAACTGTCCCCTTAATTCCCATCGAAAGACCTCTTAATGGAATAGGTTTTTTCAACCTAACAATTTCATATTCTCTGATCACTCTTCTTATCCTTCTCACTTGCTTGTAGGTATTGACGTTACTAATCTAACTACACCATCGAGATTCCGTATCCATACGAATATTACATCAATTACTTTACCATTAGCACCGGTTATAGATATTACTTGTTCAAATTTTTGGCCATATTGGGTTAAGTCTGTTGGATTAGCCTTCGTTGGATCAAATATGATCTGTTTTGCTAGTTCAGCCATGTTTTCCTTGGTGAATCCCAAAGCCTGTTCGAACCATTTTGCTTTGCTAGCCCCTTCTAGGTGGTCCAGATTCAGTAGGTATTGGGATAACTTATCTATGACGCTTTGAGCTGATTTTGTAGCAGCATCCAATTCATTTACAGGATTTCCATCCTGTCCTAAATCTTGACCCACATTTGCAGCAATTTGTGCTTCGTTCGTACAGTCCCCGTCATTTGAGCAAAAGAACGACAGCGCTGCTGGGACTACCATCAATGCCGCTCCAACCGTCATAACGGTTGCATTTCCCCAGTTCGCTGGATCAGGTTGATATTGATCAGAAGGCACCTGGCTGAAGAATATGAACGCACCAACTAAAAAGAGGACCGGCAGAATTGGAAAATGGCCGTCAGCATCGATGTAAGTGACTGGATTGTTTCGGACAAAACTATATCTGTCCCAGTCGAGTGGATTATATGGGTCGGGTATAATTTGGTCGGGCTGGATCCAGCGGTTAAGATAAGACCTGCTATTAGGAGTCAAGGGGGAATTTTCAAGCTCTTCGGACTTCGTAAGCTCGGTTCTCCTTGAGGATGACATAAATTCGAACCAGCAGTTTACGGCAGACGGCGCCCAGCGCCACGCCATGTGCCTTACCTTCCTCCCGCTTCTTGTCGTAATACGCTCTCAATTCCTGGTTATGCTGGAGGCACATCGAAGCCGCCTGCCACAGCGCCAGGCGCAAGTACGGCGAGCCGCGCTTGCTCATGTGCATCGAACCAGCCTGGAATTGGCCGGACTGGTACACGCTGGCGTCTATCCCGGCATATGCCACCAGCTTGTCTTCACTCTCGAAGCGCCGGACATCGCCGATTTCGGCCAAAATGGCTGCGCCGGTGACCAATCCGACCCCGGGGATGGTGGTAATGTGCTGGGGAATCTGAGCCATCAGTGCTTCCTCGGCTGCCTCCACATCTTCTCGCTGTTCTTCCAACAAATCGATCTGGGCTAGCAAGCAACGCAGCTCCACCTGGGCGGCATCCGCCAGGAAACCCACTCCGATGGACCGCCGGGCTTTATCCTGTATCTGCTTTGCCTTGTCTTCGCCAAACCGCCCGCGGCTTTTCTCTGCCAGCAGATCGGTCAGTTCCTGCAAGTCCAACTCTGCAAATTCCTGCGCCGACACCGCCTGCTTGAGCAGCGCCCGCGAAGATTCAACGAACACGCTCGAAAACAGCTTCTCATACTCCGGAAAGACCCGGTCCAGGATGGTGATCACCTTGCGCTTGCAGTCGCCGATCTGCTCTGAGAGCCAGTAGCGGAAGCGGCTCAGCTCGCGCAATTGCAGTAGCTTGGAGATCTCCCGGCTGGAGGCGGGTAGATTGGCAATGCGCAAGAAATCGGCGATCCAGACGGCGTCTGTGCGATCGTTCTTCACCTTGCGCACCCCGCTCTTGCGGTAGGCGGCGATCTGTAAGGGGTTGATGACAGCCACGGAATATCCTTGCTGCGTCAGCACGTCATACAACGACAGCCAGTAGTGCCCGGTGGCTTCCAGGCCGACCATCACTTCGTCTCCCAGCTGTCCCAACGCCTCCAACAGGAACTCCAACCCATCGCGGGTATTCTCGATGGTGAAGACCGGGCGGTGGGTCTGGCCATGGTCTTCTAACACCACCACGGCATGTTTGCGCTTGGCCACATCGATCCCACAGTAGAACATCGCAGCACCTCCAATGTGCATGATGGAAGCGAGGCGACCTCAGACAGCCATGAGCCTCTCAGCCTAGTTCGTTTTGCGCCGCTTTCCGGCGACCTGCTTATACGAGACCTCTCATGGCGCTGAGGCGGCAGTCTTATCTACGAGGCAAGTTCCTCAAGGGTCGTATCGCCGGCCTCAGCTTCTGCGGTTATTCGGGGTAATTCACTGCGCCCTTAAGGTGAAAGCGCTTATTTGCACGTTTTATTATGTTTTTAAGGTGCGGCGTCAAGCAAAATGGGACTCCAACGGCAAGGGTGCGGTATGATCAAGTCGCCTCA
>CAYQDF010000206.1:0-3344 GCA_964416175.1 uncultured Anaerolineaceae bacterium | reverse complement strand
GGCTTACATTGGAGTTGTCACCATTGCACCAGGAGATGCAGCTACCTGCCCGAAGAGGTGTGCAAAGACTGTGAAGATATAAACGCCTCCGATCGCGCCGATCAGCCATCCGACTATCCACCCAATACATGGGATCAGGCCAATGATCGTACTGACGATTCCCAGGACGATCCCGACCATGATTCCGGCGACGATTGAAACCAGCCAGGCAGTCAGATACTTGCTGGTATTCGTGGAAACGATTTTCGTGATCTCCCCGAACTCAAAGCACGATCCGAAAGTTTCTTTGCGGGCGAAATTTATAAACACCGCAGGAAAATAGAAGCTCAAGGCTAATGCATAGAGAATAATAATGCACGTCAATATCAGGCCGATGCCAGTCAGGGCAGCTGCCAGGGCATCCTGTATTTCTGAGCCTTCAGAAGGCGCAGTTAGAAGAATGAATCCGAATGGGATGCAGGCGAATATCAACGCTGGAATGGAATAGATCACACCGGCCAGCCAAAGGAACAACCCTTTAAGGAATTTATCTCCGAAATCACCCCACTCGGGTAGTGGTCTAGACGCACCACCCATGACATTCCTGATCAGATCTGCGATGTATCCCAACCAGGCGAAGTTTATTATAGGAACTGCGGAGACGAGTGCTCCGATCAATAATTTCGAGAGCCAGCTCTCGTCTTCGAATGGATAAGAAAAAGATTTTCCGATGTCCATGGTACATTCTCCTGTTTAGATTGTCTGCGAGATTTGTTATCCAGTCCCTGCCTGCGTCTCGCATCAGTCTCCAAATATGCGCCTGAAGATTCCCAAATGGCCCGCTCGGAACTCCCATCCAGGGTAATACAAGAGGAGCAATTAAATTTGCTCATTTTACAATTAACAACACAAAGAGATCAAGATAATGACGTTGATATTAGTGTTTTTCAGGGAAATTCAGGTTTGAAAGGCAGGGTAATCAATGATACCGACAAAATCAATCTGGCTGTCCAAGAAACCCCCAAGATTCTGATCTTCATGCAGACTCCAACTTGATTCTATTCGATAAGTTTGTAGTTTGACAATGTCAGATTTTCGTATAGATTTCATTGCGCGGCGGCGTTGGCCGCTGAAGCAATCCCCATAACGGCAAATTTGAGATTGCTTCGCCGCTTTCAGCGGCTCGCAATGACAAATGTGACATTGTCGTAGTAGGAACGATTTATAAGGTGGGGAGATGATTTCTTTTGTAGGAACAGAAAATATTTTACCTGCCAGTTCC
Organism: uncultured Anaerolineaceae bacterium; assembly: GCA_964416175.1. Taxonomy (GTDB): domain Bacteria; phylum Chloroflexota; class Anaerolineae; order Anaerolineales; family UBA4823; genus CAYQDF01. Next base: position 2,083 of record CAYQDF010000206.1, on the reverse strand, counting down.
TCGATTGGATTGAACCTTCACAATAACCTCATTTGGGAGGGTGATTCTGTCATTGGATCGAGCAAGAGGAGTTCCTCAAAATTCTCTCGCGAAAGGGCAGGAGATTCGAGGAGATGGCGAATGTGTCGAAATTTCAGCAGCCGCCACCCCTTATCAATTTCCTGCTTCAGGAGGGGATTGCGCCGCAATTTATACACTACAATGCTGGCACGCGCACCTGGAATCACGAGAAATGATATTCCTGGAGGGTAGGGGTTCTGGTAAACGATGTTCCAAAAAGCACTGATTGTTGAAAGGTAAAAAACAAACCTGGGCTGATCTTTGTGTTCCAACCAAATCAATGGCTGCTCCCCGCGAGGGACAAAGCCTAACCTGATTCCAATCTCTTGCAGGGCAGAACGGATTTCCCCGAGCTCAAGCTTCCGAAATTCTACCCTATCTTCCTCTCTCAGCCTGCGCAGGTCGTTTTCACCTGCTGCCTCTGTATAGGACTCGAGGCATACCCTGATCAGAATGCTGTCGGGTGTCAGTAAACCTGGGAATGAACGGCACAGGTGTTCATCCATCGCTGTAAAGGTGCAGGTGGACTGCGACTGGAGATATCGATAGACGACGTTCTCTACCTGGTCAGCCAGGGGCATTTCCGCAGGAGATAGTTGATCGTGCCATTGTTGGCTCGCTTCAATAGATTTCTCGCCTCCTCCGAACCGGGAGAAACCCGCCCTGGGAGAGAATGTTTCCTGTATTGCGGGATGGATCAGGCTGTAGGTCTCTCCCGGGGAACCGCTCAATCCTTCAACAATACTGCCAGCTTTGCTGAGTTCTTCCAATGCCGCGGTGTGGAGGAGGATATAAGGTGCGGGTTCTCCCCGTTGATTCAAATGGTTTATTGCCGCGTTGAAGGTCAATTTCTCCACAGTTTTGGCGATATCGAACTGCGTGGCTTGCGTGGCATGTGAGATCCCTGCCAAACCTGGCGAATGCCAGCATACCTGGGCCAGATCCCACTCGTTGCGGACGGCAATGCCCCGCAGCTCAAGCCCTGCAAGTTTGCCTGCGAGGAGCGCCGATGACAGGAGGCCTGCCTCGATTTCACCGATGCAAGCGAATACGGGAGTGCTGCGCTCTAAGATCTTCGTAAGGGCAGACAGCGCCAGGTGCAGGGCTGTACAGTGCCAGGCCCAATCATACCTCCTCCGACGGATCACACTGATGAACGGACCAATCGCTTCGCGACTCCACAGCCATCCAGCCCAAAGTGCGGACAAGGTCCAAAAAGCCTGGTTCGGTCGCGGAATAGCTGTGATGACAGCATCGACATGGATCCTGACAGGATGCTCGGCAGCTTTGAACGTCAAGGCCAGCTCCCTGACAGGTCCTTCGAAGATCATCAGGCCGCCCTCCACAGGGGGTGGAGTTGGCCAGGAAGTGACGGGGACTGGCTGTTGTTGAGTCGAAATGACCGATGGCGCACCTTCAAGCGCCAACCAGATATTATTTTCTCTAAAATGTGGAGAGGGAGTCAGCTGGCGAGGTCGAGGGCGGTCAGTCAGGTGAGACCACAGGACATTACCATGATCGAAAGCCAGCAGAGCCAAAGCGTATAGACAGCGCAGGCGATCGCCGCTCCTCTGAAGATCTGGGCGCTCCTCATCGAACAGGACTTCCAGCCGGTTTATCAACGTGGTGATGACATATATCGACCGTGGGAGGTATGATGAGAGGGCTTCTTCAGCATGAATGCGATCGGGATCCCCCTTAGGTGCGATTCGTTCGAGCGCCCGGGCGCGGTGCAAACCGCTTGTGGGGAAACTTTGGGCCAGGAGGAGATCTGCAGATGTAACAGGCCGCTCCCCAGAATCCCCACATGCTGGGCAGTGATAAATCCGGGCATACGGGGCATCCTTGTCTCGTTCCCACAGATATGCCTGCGCTTCGACAGGCTGGCCGCACTGTGCACAGGTGGTGCGGTAAAGTGATCTGATATGGGTCTCAAGCCGTTCCTCACCTTTTCGAGTTGCAGCGATTTCGGCCAGGGCGGACCTGAGTTCCAATTCGGTGGGAGGAATGGCGGCAAGCTCGT
>CAYQDF010000205.1:0-3578 GCA_964416175.1 uncultured Anaerolineaceae bacterium | reverse complement strand
AAGCCCCGACAACCGCTTAGCAGGCGGCCCCATTCGACCACTCTGGCACCTCCCCGGGTGAATATAGATTTTAGTCCCGCAAAGCGCGCGGGAGGAAACACTGTTGATCGCTGATTTTTGGGCTATTGTGGTAAATCGACAATCAGCAATCTCAAATCAGAGGTCCGAGGCGGAGGGAGAGGGATTCGAACCCCCGGTGGGCGTGAACCCACAGCTGTTTTCAAGACAGCCGCCTTAGACCACTCGGCCATCCCTCCCTGTGATTATAGGTTATGGATGGTAGATCCCGTTTTCCGGAGAAAAATCAACGATCATATAACGACCATCCTTTCGAGCGCGAAGATTGTACCATATCCAGATAGGCGGTGCAACGCTCGGGGACTCCGGCTCCCATCCATGCTATACTTGCCGGGTGAACACCGTCCGACGAAAGAAAGATGGCCTGGGGCGAGAGCCCGATCTCCTGGCCTTGGCCAAGAATGTCTAGAATAGCCCGCGCCGCCTTCATCATCGCTTTTTTCATCGGGATGGAGAAGCTGCTGGGCTTTTTGCGCCAGCTGCTGATCGCCCGCCAGTTCGGCCTGACCGCGGAGCTGGATGTGTTCAATGCTGCCAACAACCTGCCCGACCTGATCTTCGGGCTGATATCGGGCGGCGCGCTGGCGATCGCCTTCATCCCCGTGCTCTCGGAGTACCTGGAGCAGAAGGGGCGCGCGGAGATGTGGGACCTTTTCTCGAGGGTCGGGAACCTGGTTTTCCTGGTGACCGCCGGCGCATCGATCGTCGTCGCCGTGTTTGCCCGGCAGCTCGTGGGCTGGAACCTGGGGATCGCGCCCGGATTCGACTCTGTCCAGCAGACCCAGGTCGCCAGCCTGATGCGCCTGAACCTGGTCGCAACCCTGGTGTTCTCGATCAGCGGCCTGGTGATCGCCGGGCTGCAGACCAACCAGCACTTCACCCTGCCCGCGCTGGCGCGCAGCATGTACGACGTCGGCACGCTCATCGGGGTCATCTTCCTCGCGCCAGCGGCGGGGTACCAGATCGGGCCGGTTACGCTTCCATCCCTGGGTCTCGGCATCTACGGCCTGACTTACGGGACGGTGCTTGGGGCGCTGCTATTCCTCGGCATCCAGGTCCCCGGGTTGATCCGCTACCGTTTTCGGTGGACCTCCGCCATCAACCTGAGGCATCCCGGCGTGCAGAAGGTCCTGCGGGTGATGGCGCCCCGGATCGGCAGCATGTTCTTCATCTACCTGGTCTTGATATACATCCCGGACAACATCGCCTCTCGTCTGCCAGAAGGGTCTATCGCCGGCCTGGTCTATGGATGGCTGATCATGCAGGTCCCGGAGACCCTGATCGGCACCGCGATCGGCACAGCGTTGCTGCCTTCGATTTCCGAGCAGTTCGTGCGGCACGAAAGCGAAGTATTCACCCGGTCGATCAACCGGGCGCTGCGGGTGATCCTGGCGTTGACCCTGCCGGTCTCCGCTCTGGTAGCGGTAGGAATAGCCCCGCTGGTAACGCTGTTCGATTTCGACCAGGTCAGCACCTCGCTGGTGGTGTGGACTGCGCGGGCATTTCTGGTTGGGCTGGCCGGGCACGCCATGCTGGAAGTCGCGGCGCGCAGTTTTTACGCCCGGCAGGATGCCTTTACACCCCTGTGGTCCGCGGCGCTCATGGCGGTCATTTTTACAGTCCTGGCGGTCAACCTGGCGCAGCCGTTAGGGGCGCGGGGGATCGCCCTGGCGAACTCGATCGCTTTCACTGCTCAGGCGCTGCTACTGCTCTTCCTTTCAGACCGGCGCAACCCGGGCGTGCTGCGCGTCAGTCCAACGCTGCTGCGGGCCGGGCTGGCTTCGCTCATCGGCGGAGGGATCGTCTTTCTGCTGATGAGACTGCCGTTCTCTGCCATCCCTGTATCTCTGGGTGCATTGGGGATCGGGGGATTGTTAGCCTTGCCCTTCGTCTGGCGGGAAGTGAAGCTGCTGTTCCAGCTGTGACAGCGCCGTCCTGTGGATAATCTAACGAATAATCCCTGAACATGCGGAACCTGCCTCTCGTCCTCACGCTCGCCAGTCTCATTTTTGCGTCTGCTTTTGGCAGCCAGCCTCAAATAAACCCCAGCGGGTTACACTGGCAGGCCAAGGTTGAACCGTGGCTGCTCGCAGATATTTTGGACGGGGAATCTGAGTTCCTGCTCTATTTGAGCGAGCAGGCAGACCTCAGCGGGGCATACGCTCTCGAGACGAAAACAGATAAGGGCCGGTACGTCTTCCAGCAGCTGACCGAGGTGGCGGACCGCACCCAGGGATCGCTCGTCGCCGAACTCGAAAGACAAAAAGCGCCTTACCGGCGCTTCTGGATCGCCAACATGATCTGGGTGCGCGGGGACTTCGAATTGCTGGCAGCCCTGGCAGCCAGGGAGGATATCGCCCATGTTTATGCAAACCCCCGCGTCCGACTGGGCCTCCCGCCGGTCGTCCCCCTGGCAGGGGAACTCGATACTTCCGGCGAGATCGAGTGGAACATCCTCAAAGTGCGCGCCCCCGAAGTCTGGGCTGCCGGGTTCACAGGTCAGGGGATTGTGATCGGCGGGCAGGACACGGGCTATGACTGGGAACATCCGGCGCTCAAAGAACACTATCGGGGTTGGGACGGCAACGGGGCGGACCACAACTACAGCTGGCACGACGCCATCCACGACAGCCCGGGCAACCCGTGCGGGGAGGATTCCCCTGAACCCTGCGACGACCAGGGGCACGGAACGCACACGATGGGCATCATGGTTGGAGTCGAGCCAGATGGGAGGAACCAGGTCGGCATGGCGCCGGGTGCAAGGTGGATAGGTTGCCGGAACATGGACCAGGGATTCGGCACGCCAGCCACCTACAGCGAATGCTACCAGTGGTTCGTCGCACCGACTGACTTAACCGGTGAAAATCCCGACCCGGCGAAAGCCCCGCACGTGATCAACAACTCCTGGGGCTGCCCGATATACGAAGGATGCACCGAGCCGGATGTGCTGCTCGCCGTGGTTGAAGCGGTGCGGGCGGCGGGGATCTTAACAGTGCACTCTGCCGGGAACAGCGGCGCGAGCTGTGGCACGATCGATACCCCGGCGGCGATCTATGACGCCTCCTTCACGGTCGGCAGCACGAATAAATCAGACCAGCTGGCTGATTATAGCAGCCGCGGCCCGGTGACGATCGACGGTTCCGGGCGTTTGAAACCCGATGTCTCCGCCCCTGGCTCAGAGATCCGCTCCAGCTATCCAGGTGGAATGTATTTTTATATGAACGGCACGAGCATGTCCGGCCCGCATGTTGCAGGGCTGGCGGCGCTGCTCTTTTCAGCCCGCCCGGAACTCATCGGCCAGGTGGAGCAGGTCGAAAACGTGATCCGCACATCAGCAGTCCCGATCGTCACCTCCCAGGCCTGCGGGGGGATCCCAGGGAATGCGATCCCGAACAACTCTGCCGGATGGGGACGGATTGACGCCTGGAACGCCTACCTGACGCAAGTGTCTGGCGTTCTCTGGATCCCATTCATCACACGCTAAACCTATAAATTAAACA
>CAYQDF010000204.1:0-3654 GCA_964416175.1 uncultured Anaerolineaceae bacterium | reverse complement strand
CTCCCGGTTGTACGCCGCCTGGTTCCGCGAATGGGGCCTGCGGCGGTTCCTCGAAGGGGGCACGCCGGACAACTGCCAGCAGCCAGCTTGTTCCCGCCTGGAATATCGGCGGTGAAGTCCCCCATACCAGGTCGACATTTCTCACTGTCAACGCGGTGAAGAAGGACGTGAGCATAAAGCTCAAGAAACTGATGACGCGATGAAAGAAGCTGCGGTGGATGGCTGGATAAGTGTAGGCGCGGAGCACGGTGATCCCCGGCTCTCCTGGCTGCCGGGCTTCCTGGCTGCCGCGATCCATTACCGGTTCTCCGGTCAGATAGGAAACGGGACTGGCGATGATCGTGACCGAATGACCCCGTGCAGCGAGGTAACGGGCCAGCTCGTGATGGCGAGTGCCACCTGGCTCGTCGAGAGCAGTAAACGCCTGGTGGATCAACAAAATGTGCATGCTCGGCAGAGGATTAATCGATCAATCCAAGAACGCTGCCCTCACTGCTCCTGGAATCCTTCCGGAATAATCCATCGGCTGATCAGGGTGATCGGGAGCTGCGCTCGAATGTTTATTGAGTAAGACAGCGCCGGAGTTTTTTGTCCATAGATATGTGAGACCCACCCCCAGGTGGGGTGAGCAGGCCCGGTCCCCCATTGAATCTCGCCGGCGCGGACGAGCAGAGGCTGGAGTGGCGTCTGAGGTTGGGGGACCGCGGTGATCTCGAGCTTCACCCATCCGTGGAGGGATCTCAAGTTTATGATTGCCCTGGCGTCAGACCGGGTATCTCCCATCTCCCAATGCCAATCGGGCATCAACCAGTGGAGGCGGATATCGAATTGCTTCTGCCGTAGAGGCTTTTCATGGATAGGCCACATCGCTGAAAGGGAATGAGTACCTTTCGGTTTCAGGAGGTCTTCGACCAGCCAGCCTCCTCCCTCCAGGAGAGAGACAGTCCGTTGGTGGGTGACGCCAAGACGGTGATAGCCGTCATGAGCGGCTGCCGCCCGGACAAGCAATCCATCTGAATTGGATTCGGTGGCAAGGATCCTGGCCTGCGCCCAGTCGAGCCAGAGAAAGCGACCTGCCCGCGTCATTTGATCTGAGTTCTCGATTGTAATCGTGTTATGGATGGCAGTCCTGGCCAGGGAGTTATCCCATGGTTCCGGTGCATTGTAGAGATAAGTTCCCCCATCCATAGCCAGGTTGTGACCCAGCCACCAGATGTCCAGATGAAGCTGGTCGGCGTGCGCAGGTCGGCTCGAGTAATGCGCAGTTCGCAGGTAAGCCCATGACTCACCCCGGCGAGACCGGATCACCAACGGCGACAAAGATTTACCTTGGTGGAGGGCGAGGTGATTGTCGTTCGAAAATTCTCCACCATTAGAAGAGGAGGATGTCCTGAATCTCAGCCATAGCGCCATCTCGTCCCACGCTCCTGGGGGGTAGAACTGCTGCTCCAGGAATGCCAGACCAGCGGCCTGGAGTACCGGTCGAAAATCGTGGATGGGACAGATTGCGAGGGGCAAGATATACGCGCCGTCGTTGTGCCCCAGATTCGGCACACGACCCGTGGAAGGGTCTGCAATCGCATGCAGCCAGCGAGTTGCCGCGGATAACTTGCTCCTTGTCTCCGCGGGGAACGATACGCCGCTCGCAGCTATCCATAGAGCGGCCTGAAGCATGAGACGGTGGTAATTAGCGCTGTGCTGGATGTACGTTCCATCAGCTGCGATCTGGTCCTGCAGCCCTGAATTCAAGATCCTCCAGCCAGTATCCCACCAGCGGGTCGCAGAAGGGTGGTCCGGTAAACAGAGTGCAGCGGTGCAGAGACCAGCAGCCTCGGTCAGCAGGTGATTGTTCCGCTGGGCGCGGGCGTACATCAGCGTCGGGGGGATCCGTGCGGCGTGGTCGGCGATCGCCTGGGCGAGCGAGGATTTCCGTTCCGGGGTGGAGGCTTCCGACTGAAAGAAAACCCGGCAGGCAAATACCAGGGTTATCAGCCTGATCGCAACTTCCTGTGCAGATGCCCAGTTAGGCCCCAAATTTGTCGGGTTTGCTCTCAGGAATTGTTCTGTCAGCTGCCAGAATGTCTCAGCGTATGACTCGTCCCTGGTGAAGCGATATGCTCGAGCCAGTATGCAGGCCCAACCGAATCGGGCCGGTTCCCAGGTAAATTTGATATCTGATTTGTCCGGTAACATGCCGGATCGGGCATATTTCGTCCAATGATGGAGCGGTGGGGTTGGAGAGAGTCTTAACTCGACTGGGGGGCCGCCAAACAACCGGATCTTCCCCGCTTGAATGTCCTGAGCCTCAGCTAACAGGACCGAAGCATTTTCTCGGATGATATCTTGTAGCTCCTCCTGAGAGGGAAGAGGCACCCAATTCAGGGCCAGGGGAGGACAGGTCCGCACGCCAGCACGAGCCGCGCGCCTGGGGGGTGTCGCCAGGCGATAAACTCCGGAAAACAGGGCCAACTGATACCAGATAAACTGGCTGATCGGGCCTGAACCGAGCCATCTCAAGGATTTCGTTGCCAGTTGGATACGTTGACGGGCTGACATGGTTCACTGGAGCAAGCTGGCGGGCATAATCCCCCCAGGCGTATAGAGATTGAAACTGGAAATCATCCTGTTGGGGAGTGGATTGAGATAGATTCCCGCCTAGTCAATGCCTGCACAGAGGCGAACGTGGCGCGGGCGACCCCGATGATATGTTCGTATGGAATCGGCGGTTCAAGTCTATGAAGAATTGCGTTAACGAAGGCAGAACATTCCGCCTGGTGACCTTTGTCTTGACGCAGCCAGCTGCGAGTCACTTTTCGCCGACCTCTCTCAACTGTTTCCAGTGTCCGAAAATCATCGATCATCCCCACCTTGCCTTCTGAGAATGCTTCGATCCGTTCTTTTGGAAATACTTTGTCTCCATTGGCCAGATATTCTATCGATCCCAGGGAGCCGTCTGGGAAGGTGAAGGTCAGCAGGACATTATCCTGAAGGTAACGACCGGAATCTGGCAGAGCATGTGCGGTTACAGAGTTGGGAATGGACCCGACCAGGAATGTCAAGAAGTCGATAAAGTGGCAGCACTCACCAATGATCCGCCCTCCACCTTGCCCGGGGTCATGCAGCCAGTGAGTGGGCGGCAGGTAGCCTGCGTTAACCCGATAGTGGATTACAAGCGGTTCCTGCCGGTTGCTAAGAAAATCTTTGAGACGGAGGGAGAATTCAGAGAACCTGCGGTTGAATCCGACCATCAACAAGGGCGCAGGTGGAGGGGCTGTTTTTACAATTTTCGGAGCATCACCTCCATCGTCTCTGCGCCTCTGACCAGGCATCTGCTCGTTCAAGAAGACTTCGATTTCGAGCAGCTGCTTTTCATCAATGGCGATCGGTTTTTCGCAAAATACATGCTTGCCGGATTTTAAACCGGCCAGTGTCAGAGAGGCGTGGAGATTGTGGCGAGTGAGTACCGCAATGGCGTTAATCTCGGTGTCGGACAATATCTGGTTCTCGTCCGAACTGGCGTAGCGGAAGCCAAACCGCCTGGCTGCCTGAGCGGCATTGAGTCCCCCCGGAGTTGCGATTCCAACCAGCTCAACCTGGTCAATCTTACGCAAGGCGGGGAGAAGAACCGCGCGGGCAAACTCGCCTGCTCCAAGC
>CAYQDF010000203.1:1607-3657 GCA_964416175.1 uncultured Anaerolineaceae bacterium | reverse complement strand
CCATCCGGGCAAATACACAACCGGCCCGGCCCCTGGAAATATCCCTGGGCCGGGCCACATCACCCCGGATTGAATAAGCCCCTGGAATAATCGGAGTCCTCAGGTCTCGGATCGCCGCATAAGTCAGCATGTTATAATAACGTCAGTTCGGAATAACCGCCGCTTCGACTGCGCGGCGGGCATCCCCTCAGTACCCGCGGGACATGTCTGAGCGGAACGCAGTCAAAGTCCCGAGCTTGCGAGGGAGTAGTCGCAGAAGCCAGCCACGCCGCTCAGCGCGCTGGTTGGTTTTATCCCGAATTCATGTCAAATAAAACCGATCGGAAACTCCCCCACCCCTGTCCCTGCCCTCCAGGGGGCGGGGAAAAGTGGAAATCAGGATCCTCCTTTTTGCCTCCCGCTGATACATGCCCCGCGGGCGCCGAGGGGATGCCTGTTACGTAGCCGCAGGAGTACTGATCCCAAACCGAGGTAATACTATGATGATCGACAAAGAGCTTCTGGATGGACTCAACGCCCAGGTCGGGCACGAGTTCGGCGCCTGCCTGCAGTACCTGGGCATCGCCGGCTATTTCAAGTCCGAGAATTTGACCCTCTTGGCGGACCTGTTCTTCGCGCAGGCGGAAGAAGAGAAAGAGCATGCGCTCAAGTTCGTCCACTACATCCTGGACACGGATGGAAAGTTGCGCATCCCGGCTATCGCGGAAGCGAAGTTCGACTTCAAATCAGCCGAGGAAGCCGTCGAGGCGGCGCTGAACTGGGAGAAAGAGGTCACCGGGCAGATCCACCAGCTGATGGACCTGGCGCACTCCCAGCACGACTACCTCTCGCAGAGCTTCTTGAAGTGGTTCGTGGACGAGCAGCTGGAGGAGGTCACCAAGATGGAGCAGCTGCTGAGCGTGGTGCGCCGGGCTGGCGAGCGGAACCTGCTCATGGTGGAGGCGTACCTGGCTCACCTGGACTCGGGCGGATAACGGTCTTTTTCAACGGTTAATTATGAAGTGACGGATTCGACCTTCACCTCAGGGAAGAACTGGCGGATCGTACCGGCGACCCAGCCGTGGAGGGTGCTGGGGAGCAGAGGGCAGCCCAGGCATGCGCCGCCCAGCTTCACCCTCACCACCTCCCCATCGAACCCGATCATCTCGACAGACCCCCCGTGGAATTGCTCGATGTAGGCGCTGATCTGTTCGATCAGCGCTTTCAGCCGCTCACCGGTGGTGGCTTCAGGAATGCCATTGACTGCCATTTCGAATCGCCTCCTAGTGAGTCCCGTTCCGGAGACCATTTTCGAGGAACTCCACGACCGGGAAATTCGTCTTCAGCTTTCGCTGCGCGACGACCTCCGCCAGGCGGTCGATGAGCTTATTGCAGGCTTCCGGGTGATCCGTTCCCAGCGCCTGAAGGGCTGCCCCGCTGACGCGCAGCAGGCGGGTGAACTTGGTGCAGAAGGCGGCTGAGGTGTAGCGGCTGCGGCCGATCACCGCGGACCACCCGACGATCCCGCCGGGCCTGATGTGCGTGAGGATGATCGCCTGGTCGTCTTCGGGCTTGAATTGGATGGCAACTTCGCCCGCTGTCACGATGTAGAAGAACTCCGCCGGGTCGCCCTGTTCGAACAGTACGGTGCCCGAGTGGTATTCGCAGGGGATTAACAGGGGACGGAGCAGATCGAGCTCCTGCGGCGAGAATCCCCTGAACAGCGGGTTTTGACCGAGATCGTCAGAATCCATTATACTCCCGATGTCCTTCCATACAATGTATCCCTTCGGGAGGTAATCTTCTAGTATCAAATATCCTCAAACTCCGGACGAAAATCACCTGAAATTGAATAGAAGCTAACTCAATAATAATGGGGGGTGGTGTTTATCAGCGATTCCGCTCTGAAACTCCCCCAACCCTGGTCCCTTCCCTTAAGGGGCGGGGAAAAGAGGAAACAGGATTGGGCGGCTCCGCTGCCCAAAACAACCTGTCCTTTTTCTACCCCCCTTCCCGGCGGGAAGGGGGGTAGGGGGGATGGGCGGAATAGATAGTTGCTGAATGCTCTCAG
>CAYQDF010000203.1:0-1597 GCA_964416175.1 uncultured Anaerolineaceae bacterium | reverse complement strand
GAATCATGTCCTTCACCGGCCGCAAAGACTCCGGCCCCCTCCCCCTCGGGGGCGGCCAAATGCCCAAACAGGTTGTTTGGGGCGGCGCCCCCCCCCAAAACAACCTGTCCTTTAAACCGTGCCGCGGATTACCCCTGGCTCTCTACGGCCTGGACATTCTTGGCCGGGATGCCTTCTCCGACCGGCCTGAAGAGCAGGTGATCCGATTCCTGGTCAACGCTGACGATGACCGTGTCGCCGGGCTGGAATTCTCCGCTGAGCAGGGAGACCGAGAGCGGGCTCTCGAGGTACTTCTGCAGGGCGCGGCGCAGCGGGCGAGCGCCGAACGCTGGATCATAGCCCTTGTCCGCCAGCCAGTCGCGCGCTTCGGGGGTGAGCTCGACGACCAGGTTGTGCTCGCTCAGCCGCTCCTGGATCTCTTTCATCTGGAGGTCGACGATCTGGCGCATCTGCTCCCGGGATAGCGGGGAGAAGGTGATGATCTCGTCGATGCGGTTGAGGAATTCGGGGCGGAAGGTGCTCTTCAACGCCTTTTCGATCTTGGCGTGCGCCTCGCGTTCGTCGGTGTCGCCGGATCGCTGCAGGAAACCCAGCGTGCCCGATTTGAGCACGTATTCGGTGCCCAGGTTGCTGGTCATGATGAGCACGGTGTTGCGGAAGTCCACGATGCGCCCCTGCCCATCGGTCAGGCGGCCGTCGTCCAGGATCTGGAGCAGGGCGTTCCAGACCTCCGGGTGAGCCTTCTCGATCTCGTCGAACAGGATCACCTGGTAAGGGCGGCGGCGGACCGCCTCGGTTAGCTGACCACCCTCTTCGTAGCCCACGTAACCGGGCGGGGCGCCGAACAGCCGCGAGACGGTGTGCTGCTCGCGATATTCGCTCATGTCGATGCGCACGAGCGCATCCGCGTCCTCGAACATGAACTCTGCCAGGGCCTTGGCCAGCTCCGTCTTGCCGACGCCGGAGGGGCCAATGAAGATGAAGGAGCCGATCGGGCGGCGTGGGTCTTTGAGGCCCGAGCGGGCGCGGCGGATGGCGTCCGAGATGGCGTGGATCGCCTCGTCCTGCCCGATGATGCGCTTGTGCAGTTCTTCTTCCATGCGCAGCAATTTTTCAGCCTCGGTTTCCATCATCTGGCTGACCGGGATGCCGGTCCACTGGGCGACGACTTCGGCGATGTCGTTCTCGTCGACGACTTCGTCCAGCTCGTGTTCCGATTCCCACTTGTCCCGCCTGGCGTTGAACTCCGCCTCCAGGCGCAGGCGGTCGGACTTCTTTTGGGCCGCGCGTTCGTAGTCGCGCTCCAGCCCGGCCTGTTCCTCCTCCGCCATCAGGCGGTCCAGTTCGGTCTTCATCTCCTTCAGCTCGGGAGGCAGGGAGTACAGCGCCACGCGCAGCTTGGCGGCGGCCTCGTCCATCAGGTCGATGGCTTTGTCCGGCAGGCGGCGGTCGGTGACGTACCGCGCGGAGAGGCGGGCTGCTGCCACCAGGGCCTCGTCGGAGAAGCGCACCTTGTGATGGGCTTCGTAGCGGTCCCGCAGGCCCTGCATCATGCGGATCGTGTCCTCGACGCTCGGCTCCTCCACATAGACCGGCG
>CAYQDF010000202.1:0-3678 GCA_964416175.1 uncultured Anaerolineaceae bacterium | reverse complement strand
GGTGTCTCTGAACGTCGGGCGTGCCGAGCGATCAGACAGGCGAGGTCGAGCCAGGGACGATGTTCCCTACAACGCCCACACCTCAACTACGTCCTTCAAAACCAGCGCCGGAGCCTTCCGGTGCAGGAGGGATTGACTGACATGGCGCAGTGGTACACGCAACTGCTCTTCAAGGGTGAAACCTTTCTGGAGGACAGCCTGGCCGATTGGCAGGAGGTCGAGGAGAGCGCACCTGACGGCCTGAACGGGATCGAACGCTTTACAGCTGTGATCGTCTCCGGCTACGCGCTTTACGGGCAAGTGCAGGGCTATTACGCGCTTGGGATTGCCCACATCGGAGTCGACCCGAAAACTGGCAAAGCCTGTTACCTCAGCGAGAAAAGCGCCTTGCACAGCGAGCCGGTGGACTCGCTTACGCCCAACCAGAAGCAGTCTATCAGTGACTGGCTGAAACACCACTACCCTACTGCCTGGGAAAACTCTACACATGCGTTCAAGGGGAGCCTGAAAGGGGAGCCTGTATGATGCAGAGAATCGCCCGACCCCTGGCTGCCCTCGCATGCCTGGGCACGTTCGTTGCCCTGCTGGCTGATGCGCCTGCCTTGCTCTTTCCGTGGATTTTGTGGTTCCTGGGGGCTGCTTTACTGGCAGCCTGGCTATGGCCTGCGGGCCGGACAGTAGTATTTGTGCTTGTTGTCCTGGGGATGTTCGTTTACGTTGGAGCTCTAATCACCGACATCTCCGGAGGCACAACGGTCGCTGCCGCCGCTGCCGGAGTCAACCCGGAAGCCGGGGAAGCCATTTACTGGGGCAAGGGCAAGTGCAGCACCTGCCACAGCCTGGGGGATAGTGGGTCGGCGGTGCGCGGACCCAACCACGCCAATGTATGCGCTATCGCGCAAAGCGAACGCGTTCCCGAGAGGCAGGCGCAAGGCGCATCCGGCATCCGGACCGCCACCGATTACCTGATCGAGTCGATCGTCGAGCCGGATGCCTATATCGTCGAGGGGTTTTCAGCGGCTATGCCCAAAGCCTACCTGCCGCCAATCAGCCTGACGCCGGAAGAGATTATGGCGGTGATCACTTACATGCAGGCCCAGGGCTGCGAACCGGACGCAGCAGCCATCGTATTGCCGCCTGCGGTCCTGGCTGTCGCCTCGGCGCAGGAGAGCGGTGGCGCGACCTTCAGCCTGGTCGTGGAAGGCGATCCGGAGGCGGGTCAGGCGCTATTCTTTGACGAGGCAAGCCCGGCTGCCTGCGTTAAATGTCATGCTGTCGCTGGAGAAGGCGCAGATGTGGGGCCCGATCTGACCGATGTTGCTGCCACTCAGACCAGGGAGTATATCTTCGAGTCGATCATGGCTCCCAGCGCGCGCATCGCCGCCGGTGGTTACGAGCCGATCCTGATCCAATTGAATGACGGCGCAACGATTTCAGGCGTGGTTAGCATGGAAGATGGTACGAGCATGACCATCAAGGATAAGGAAGGCGTGGTCACCACGGTGAATAAATCCGACATCCAAAGGGAGAGACGTTACCCCGACGAACCGAGCATCATGCCCTCCAATTTTGGCGAATTGCTCACGGTCAAACAGGTGGCGGATCTGATCGCTTTCCTACAAGAGAGCGCGGGTGTTTTAGAAGAACAATAAAAGCCTATGTTGAGACGAATTCCCCTCTTCTGGACAATCATTCTGACCTTCCTCGGCATTTATCTGTTCCTGCTCTACGGTGTGCCGTACCTCTCTATGCTGATCGCCAGTCGAGAGCAGCCTTTGCCGGTCCCTGGTGCGCTGATGGGGATTTATATTGCGTTGATCGTCACCGGGCTGCTGGTTTATCTTGCTGCAGACGAGGCGCGCATAAAAGAGTTCTGGGCGCCGGTCGACTCCTTTTTGCGCGGCAGGCCGGAAGTCCAGGCGAGAAGCGACCGTATCTTCAACATTATCCGCTGGGGTGTGTTTGCCGTCCTGCCGCTGCTGATCGGCGGCGCAGTGTACCTCAACGTTGCGCCCTCCTCGAATCCGCCGACAGCGTTACGCATCCAGCACCCGACCATCCCGTTCGAGTACGAAAAACTGTCCAACCCGTATCGCAACCCAGACGGGACGGTTGATCCTGCGATCCTGGAGGAGGGTCGCGTGCTCTACCAGATCAACTGCCGGCCCTGTCACGGCACGCCTGCCAACGGGAATGGACCCATGGCTTACGGATTCCGTTTGCGACCGGCGAATTTCCGCTCGGAAGATACCATCGCCACGGTCATCGAATCCTACGCGTTCTGGCGGGTCAGGGAAGGCGGTGTTGGCCTGCCGTCCGAAGGCAGCCCCTGGGATTCGGCTATGCCGGCCTGGAAGGATGAGCTGACCGACGACCAGATATGGAAGATCATCGCTGCTGAGTATGCTATTGCAGGAGTGGAACCCCGGCGGCCGGAGGCTCTCCCGGAAGGCGGCCTCGTTCCGGCAGGGGCAACGATGGGCGCGTTTTTTGGAAATGTTGTCCCGGCGATTGCCCAGGCGCAGGTGGATGGTGAAACGATTTACCAGGAGAGATGCTCGTTCTGTCATGGGGAGAACGGCGATGGGAACGGGCCGGTTGCGCCATATCTCAGCCCCCGCCCGCGGGATTTCACTACCGGGCAGTTCCGGTTTCGGACCACGGCCTCGGGCGAACTGCCTCTGCATGAGGATGTGGTCAAGATCGTCAGAGAGGGTGTTCACGGTACAGCCATGCCCGCCTGGGCGAACATCCTGACCGAGGCTGAGATCGAAGCTGTGGTCAACTATCTTACCCAGAATTTCGTACCCGGCTGGGGCAGTTATGAACCGCTCGTGATCCCCGTCCCCCGGCCCCCACGCGTGACTCAGGCCATGATCGAGAAAGGGGCGCAAATCTATCAAGACTTGCAATGCGAGAGATGCCATGGCCAGGCAGGTCGCGCTGACGGGCCTTCCGCCCCGACGCTTACGGACGAACAGGAATTCCCCATCCGCGCCGCGGACCTGACCCAGGCCTGGCGCTATAAAGGGGGCAGTGACCTGGCTTCCATTTACACCCGTTTCTCCACCGGCATGAACGGGACACCCATGCCTTCGTTCTATGACGTGTTCCCCGAGGAGGAGCGCGAAGCTAAGCTCTGGGCGCTCTCGGCCTACGTCCGGTCGCTGCAGGCTGGCCAGCCCACCGAGGTCAGTGTGATCGTCGCCACCCGCATCAGCGGAACCTTGCCGACCGATCCGGCTGACCTGGCTTGGGAGCAGGCTGGGCCGGTTTCGTTTTATTTGACCGGGCAGGTGATCGTCAGTCCGCGCTGGCAGATCCCCGCAGTGCGCGCTGTGACCGTCCGGGCATTACATAACAACCAAGACCTGGCGATGCTGGTTGAATGGAACGATCCTTTCAACGATCTGGAAGGAGGCGGCGGCGAAGGCGAAGTCGGAGAGGAAACATACGTCAATCTGGAAGAATTTGCGGGAACCACAGGCCCCCTGATGGATGCGCTGGCGGTGCAATTCCCTCAGTCCTTGAACAGGGGACCGCAAAAGCCATATTTCCTTTGGGGGCAGAGCGATAGACCTGTGACCCTCTGGATGTGGCAGGCGAACGGTGAAGTTGCGGAATACAATGCGGCGGGTTATCAGGATGGCTTGATATCACAGGAAGCTGCGCAATTCA
>CAYQDF010000201.1:0-3683 GCA_964416175.1 uncultured Anaerolineaceae bacterium | reverse complement strand
GGGGAGGTGCCAGAGTGGTCGAATGGGGCCGCCTGCTAAGCGGTTGTCGGGGCTTTAAACCTCGACCGCGGGTTCGAATCCCGCCCTCCCCGCCTGAAGAAGCGCCTAAAGGCGCTTTTTCTATTGACATTCGCCCATCATTCGATTATCATTCCAATACCTAACTTATTTAGGTATATCCATTGAGATGTCACCTCGAGACCAAATGCGCAAAGGCAGCACGGAGTTCTTGATCCTCAGCCTGCTGATGGAACGGCCGATGTATGGCTACGAGATCAGCCAGCAGCTTAAGCAGCGCAGCGGCGGCTACTTCGAGATGAAGGAGGGGCTACTGTATCCGGCGCTGCACCGCATGCAGCAGAACGGATGGCTATCCACGGAATGGCAGGTCATCGGGGGCCGGCGCCGGAAATACTATGCCCTGACGCCATTGGGGAAGGAATTTCTTAGGGAACAGGCAGCCGAGTGGAAATCTTTCGTAAGCGCAATGCAGGCTCTACTGCGGGGTAACGAGCGATGGACAGTGTGACGATCGATCAGATCCTGGCGAAAATACGCAAGCACCTCTACCTGAGCAAAGAGACCGAGTACGAGTTGATGGCGGAGATCCGCGCTCATCTGGAAGATGCCATCGCCGAGGCAAAGACCAATGGTCACGATGAACAGGCAGCCTTGCTGAAGGCCGCCGAGCAGTTCGGCGTGGACGAGGTCGGCGAGGAGCTCCAGGAAGTCCACGCAAATTGGGAATCGATCGACGCGATTTTCGCCACGGCGCTGCCGGTATTGTTGGCTGTCATGTTGCGCTGGCTGGCTTTCGCCCCGGATGGCTCAGCCCTCGAATGGCCCGAGCTGCTGGTCCGTCCTGGTTTCTGGATCGTCGCAGCGGGGGCCCTCATTCTGCCCTTCCTTCGATTCCGCCGATGGCGGTACGCCCTGGTCGGCTGGGGGATATTCTGGTTTCTAACGGTCATTTTCGTCGCATTTCCAAATATCAATCAGTGGTAAACCCGGGGAGGATTTTATGCCCAACTCAGTTTTCAGCCCACCCATAGTAAGGCGAACGACATCTTTAGAGTACTTTGGCGTCATTGAGAAGATCCTGCGCAACCGCCACAGATTCTTCGAAGAAATCCGGGAAGGGATCGATCTGAACACGAAGATGAAAGCCATGCTCGTTTCGAGCATCACTTTCTTCGCCATCTACGGGGCTGTCATGGGCTCGACCCACAGCCTGTGGCAGACGATGAGCTCTGCAGTAAAGCTCCCCATCCTGTTCGTGGCAACCCTGTTCGTCTGCGTGCCAAGCCTCTATTTCTTCAGCCTGCTTTTCGGGTCCAACCAGAGCCTCAGCCAGAATATCGCGGTGATCCTCACCGCGATCACCGTCACCAGCGTCCTCCTGCTCAGTTGCGCGCCGATCACCCTGTTCTTCCTTCTCACCACCAGCCAATACCAGTTCTTCAAGCTTCTCAATGTTGCGATCTTCGCCATTTCGGGAGTGCTGGGGGTCGTGTTCCTCTACCAGGGGATGAAAATTGTTTCAGGCCAGGAGATGGAAGGGGCCAGGACGCGCAAGTGGGTCCTCATCTTCTGGATGCTCGTCTACGCATTCGTCGGTAGCCAGATGGCGTGGACGATCCGGCCCTTCATCGGAGCTCCCGGCACGCCTTTTGAACTGTTCCGGCAGCTCGGCGGGAATTTTTATACGAACGTCCTTTACAGCCTCGGTGAAATCCTAGGGTTCTTTGTTGTTCGATAAGATGCCCGGAGGCGATTTTTGTGGATTGCCGGTTTCGGGCGCATATTTTCTCGTAGGAATAGCCGGCGGGCCGATCAATCTGGTTGTAGAAACCGCTTCAGGCAAGGTGGTTTTTTTTGATTTTGCAAACATAATAATGATTGGTCTGATGTTCTTCTTACTCCTCCTCCCTTTTTTTAGCACCATACTCGTGATTCGGCGGGGTAGCAGCCGGCGCCATCTGGAAAGCGGGAAACGGAGTTTCACCATGAGACAGACAGCATATTATCCATTCGTGCTTTTCTTCCTGGGGCTCTTCGCTGCCTGCGCGCCGCGTGACGCTAAGAACTGGCCCTTCAGCATCGGCCCGCAGACAAACGCAGTCGCCCTGGGCGATCTGGACGGGGATGGTGACCTGGACGCCTTCCTCGCGAACGGCGAGAACGAGGTCCCGGTCCCCAACACCGTCTGGCTGAACAATGGGCAGGGCCGCTTTTCGGAGAGCGGCCTGCAGATCGAGGAACGCGAGAGCCACCACGTCGTCCTCGCCGACATCGACCTCGATGGCAGCCTGGACGCAGTCGTCGGCGAGGTCGGCGGTCTGTCGATCTTCCGCATCTCCTATTCACCGTTCTCGGCTGTGGTTGCCCAAACCGTCTCGATCCCTCCGGTAGAAGGCGCGTATATCACGACCCCTGCCGTCGGCGACGTGAACGGCGACGGCTATCCGGACTTGCTCGCTGGCGGCTGCTGCGGCGGGGTCGAGGTATCCTGGGATGGCGGACATGTCGTCCATCCGCCCAGCGACTCGCTTTGGATCAATTATGGGCCCGGTCGGTTCATCGACAGTGGCCAAACTTTTGATCTCTTTGGCACCGAATCCATCGCGCTGGGCGACCTGGACGGCGACGGCGACCTGGATGCCTTCTTTGGCAACTCCGCATCCAACATGGACCAGACCGAGGAGTTTATCCGGAACCAGCCTGACACAGTCTGGTTTAACAATGGTGTGGGCCGCTTCACGGACAGCGGCCAGCGGCTGGGGGAATCCGAGGCGGATTCGGTCACCCTGGGCGACCTGGATGGCGACGGGGACCTGGATGTCTTCGTCGGCAACCAGAGGCAGGAGGATGAAGTCTGGCTCAACGCCGGTGGAGCGCAGGGCGGCCAGCCTGGCGAGTTCTTCCTGGGCGGGAAGATTGGCGGCGACGAAAACACCCGATCGGTTACCCTGGCCGACCTGGACAGCGACGGCGATTTGGACGCTTTGACCGTCTACAGTTATCGCGGGTTCGGCCGGATCTGGCGGCGAGACAGCGCCAGGGTCTGGCTCAACGACGGCTCGGCGAAGTTCACCGAGGGCCAGCGACTCACCTTCAAACCGCAACACGCCCTGGCCCTCGGCGACCTGAACAGCGACAGCCGCATAGATGTCTTCGCTGGAAGCGTCAATCATGGGGTCCTGGTCTGGTTCAACGACGGTTCCGGAAGGTTTACGAAACAGCAGTGAGATTCTGTAGACGCCCATAAGGTTATCGTCCAGCACCCTCCGCTGCAATTCCTGTCTTTACAGAATCTTCAAAATCCCTTTACCGATACCTCAACCCGCTGTGCTATTCTCTACCCGGTCGCATGGATGTTGCGGCCGGGTAGTGAATCAATTCCTATAAATTAGAGGATCTTTGTCACTATTGGTCTCTTCGTTCGATGGATAGAATCGGGCTGCGATCAGACCAATCTCTGGAGGTTCGGTGGAATTTCATTATGAAACCATGGATCAAGCGGCTCATTATCTTGCTCTCGTCGCTCATTGTTATGTCCACGGCGGCGTGCACCAGCGCCGGCAGCGAGGCGGAACCGGCCGATCTCGACCTCGCTCCCCTGTCTGACATGCCGGAACCTGTTCGCGCCGCTCCGGTCTCCGTCCAACAGGCGTACCAGTTCG
>CAYQDF010000200.1:0-3750 GCA_964416175.1 uncultured Anaerolineaceae bacterium | reverse complement strand
GAGGAGTGTAATTCAGCGGCGAACACCACGAACACCCATTATTGAGATAACCTGAAATAAGACTTCTTGACTACCTTGTTCGGAAATACCAGACTCCGAAACCGATGAGGACGATCGCTGCGAATCCCCCAGCGTACCACCAAAGCGATAGACCACCAGAAGCGTTAGGTGGATTCTCCTCGAATAAGCCTGGCTCAAACCCCAGAGTCGGCTCCCCGGTCTCAAATATCGGGACCTGGGTCGGTTCGCGGGTCGCGGTTGCGGTCGGCTCCATCGTGGGGGTCACAGCAGGTGCAGGGGTAAGCGGGGAAGGTTCGATCGGGCTCAAATCCGCCAGTTCAAGAGCGCGCCTGGTGAACAGCAGGCTGTCTTCTTGGAGCCCGGTTATAGGATTCACGGTAATGGAGTTCATCACCACCGTCAGGTCGCCCAGGTAGGTGATTGCGGCATCCAGCTCAGTCACCCGCGAGGTGGACGCCTGGCTGAAATCCAGGCTCTGCGCCGTCGTCCACACTTCATCTCCCCAGATCCAGTGCTGCATGGTGTAATTTCCCGCCCCGCGGTTCACCAGGTGGAGCAGGTGCAAACGCTGCGAGGCGTCGGAGGCCAGCGCTGCCAGGCTTTCCAGGCTGCCGAAGACCGAGACCGGGGCCGAGCGGCTCCAGCCCCTCCCGTTATCCAGGGAAAGGTCATGCCAGACGATGATGCTGCCCGCGCTCTCCTCTTTCCACACCCGATGGAGGATCTCATCTCCTCCGGATTCGATCTGGCTCCAATCAACCGCTTTCTCCGCAATCGCTTCAGGGGCGGACCAAGTCAGACCGCCGTCGCTGGAGCGGGCGTAGTAAACACCCATCGGTCCCACTCCCGAGGGGGGAGAATAGCGGCTCCAGCTCAGATGCAGCTCGTTTCCAGCAGACACCGCCCCCTGCGGGCCGTCGACCATTGCCCACCCGGCAGCCTCGGCGTCGAACACGCGGATCGGATCGGACCAGGAGACACCCCCGTCGGAAGATGTTGTCACGTAGATGCCGCGGCTGAAATTGATGGGTATTGCATAAGCCACGAAAATCTGCCCATCTCCGGTAACAAAGATGTCTGGCGAGCTGCCGGCAGGTTGTGGCAGCGGCAGGGGTAGCGGTTCCGACCACTCAGCTGCGATCACTGCGGCGCTTGCAGGCGCTTTGCTGAAATAAATATTCCCGGTTCGGCCATCTGCCCAGGCGAGAAGCAGGTTCCCGGAAGAGTCGATCGCCGCATCCGGGTCCCTGGCGATGCTGTTCGTCGCTGTTCCAAGCGCCAGCTTCTGCGACAGCTGGCTCTCACCCTCCCAGCGGGCGTAATACAGGTCAGCAGCTGCCTCGCCCCCAAAAGCAGACGGCGATTCGGTCCAGAAAACGTGAACCAGGTTGTTGGCATCCACCGTCATTGCGGGATCACCGACGATGAACTCCCCGCTCGTCACAGTGATGAACCGGCCCCACACCGGCGCCTCAGGGAACCAGCTGGCAGTCTCCCCGACCCCCCTTTCCAGGAACCAGACGTCCGGACTCTCGCTGTTGTCGCATCCCAGGACAATCAATTTGGCGTTGTTCACGAGCTCGGCGCTGTGACAGTCGAGCTCGATCACCTTCTGTGTTTCCGCGTCGATGAAACTTGTGAGCGTGATCTGCGGTTGAGGATCGCTCCAACGGGTCCCATCCCACACCTGGAGGTAAGGCTGCGCAGCTAAGATGAACAGGAGTGGCTGCCCATCTTTCTCCAGGATCTGCAGGTGTTTGGGACACCCAAACACCCCTTCGAAAAGCTGCTGGCGCAGCTGCCAGTTGACCCCCCCGTCATTCGACCACTGGTAATAATTTGTACATCCCGTCTCAATGTTCCCTGATTCCCAGACCAGGAGCACGTTTTCGCCTGCGGCGTAAACCTTCAGGTGAGAAGGGCTTAATGTCCCGCTGACCTGGTCAGGCTTATCGACTTCGAAAGGTTCACCCCACGTGGCCCCGCCGTCTGTCGAGCTCGCCAGGAACACGCGCGCCTGCGAAGGGTTATCCCAGGTCGCATAAATATTGAGCGCTTCCGCATTTGTCGCAGTCGCAAGGTCGACGTGTGTGTTCTCCGGCAATAAGGTCCGGTAATAAGGCGAAGCGTACAGCAGCGACGCCCCTGACCAGCGGACCCCGCCGGCGGTAGACTGCCGGTAGTAGACGCCCGCCGGGAATTCTTCTGTACTCAGCGAACGCACATACACAAGGTGCAGCAGGTCAATCTCGTCGATCTCGACTTCGAAAGTCAGGGCATTCTCCGCCAGTACGAGCGGAGATTCCCAATCTGAGATGTCAATCCGATCCACCTCTACCTGGCTGTAGAAGAGCGTGTTCAATTCATTGGTCCAGAAAGCGTGCAGGTTTCCCAGACTGTCGGCGACCAGCTTGACCGGGAATGTGGCAAAAGGCGCAAAAACCGGGATCGGATCACTCCAGGTCATCCCGTCGCCCACGGTGTAGATGCTCCCGGCAAACTCATCGTCCCAAAATACGTGGATCTGGCCCTGCGAGTCTACCGCCATGGCGGGATTCAGCGTCGCGCTGGATTTGGACAGGTTGATCGGCGTGCTCCACCCCGTAAAATCCTGCTGGGCTGTCGCCTTCCCAATTCCGCTCAGCGCAGCGAGGCACAAAGCGAACACGGTTGCGATCGTTGGCAGTACAGCCGGGATGTGATTCAAAAACCCTTTTTTCTCCATCCTGTTATCGAGCGACCTTCTTTGGTTAATGTGAACTGCTCTCCAGATAAGCGGCCATCATTTTCGCCTGGTCGGAGAGGTCCTGACGGTCGTGCCTGGCCCACCAGCCAACGTAATTCTGCAGCTCCCTAGCCGTCTCCGGCAGGTCTTTGAACAGCAGGCTGGCCTTATAAAAATCACCGGCCCAGACATAGCTGTATCCCAGTGCTTTGCGAATTCCCCGATGAGCTGGTGCATCCAGGTAAGCCCTTTCCAGGTGCGCGATCGCCGCCTGGAATTCTCCCCTGGATTTCGCGATCAGCCCCAGGCGGTGGTGCGCGGTGAGGTTCCCCTCATCGAGCTCAAGCGCGATCTCGAAATATTGTTCCGCAGGAGCCAACAAATCGAGATTACTTCCATCGTCCCACTTCCCGGTCGGGAAGCCGGCCAGTTCGACACGCGCCATCTCCAGCGCGCCCAGATCGGCATACCATTCCGCGATGAGTGGCTTTCGCCACATTACAAGCATCCCCAACAGCGCGACAGCCAGGGTGATCTTGCTGGCCATCTCGATATTAATCCACTGTGGATCAGACCGCCGCGACTCAATCCAGGACGGGATCCAGCCTGCACCCCTTTCCTCGACCGTCGCTGTGCCCTCGAGCGCGGCTGCCAGGCCAACAAGGCTGAACAACAAAGGTGTGCCGGGTCCGCTGTAAAGGGCATCGTCCACGATTCCGTGCAGGATTACGATCAGCAGACTTGCAAATCCCGCTCCGGTCAAGACCTGGAGCGGGGAGCGCATCCTCTGTCGGAGTGCCAGCTTCCCGAGCTGCCAGATGCTCACCGCCAGCATGAAGGTCAAAGCCAGAAATCCAAACAGCCCCTGCTCCAGGGCCACATCCAGGTAGAAGTTATGACTGTAACTGAAAAGGAAGAAAGGAGTCCCCATGATGTAGTGCGAATACAGACCGGCGAATGACCGCAACCCCGCGCCGGTGTACCAGAACTCATCGATCAGGAGG
>CAYQDF010000199.1:0-3835 GCA_964416175.1 uncultured Anaerolineaceae bacterium | reverse complement strand
CGTAACTCTTGTTAATTATACGTAAATATCCGCCCATTTTACATGACAATTGTCACTTCAAAATCCTGACATTTGTCAGGCATTAGCCAGATGCAAAGGTATCGATCAAGAGCTTCACGTCACCGCCCACCGGGTAAAGGATGGGGCAGGTGCATCCGTGCGCCATGTACTGCTCGACCTTCGTTCGCGCCTGTTCAGGCGTCCCGGAGGCGGTAATCCTGTGAATCAAATCCTCCGGGACGAGGTGTTTCGCCTGTTGGATCTGCTCTTTCGTCGCTGGCCATCCAAGAATAGATTGGATCTGGTGGACAATCTCGTTAGAAACTCCAGAGGCCTTGGCGATGTGCGGCTGCTGTGCAAGGTATTGGGTGAGCAGTTCCCGGGTTGTGTCAATGGCACGCTCGCCATCGGGATCGACCGAGCACACGACGAGCTGCGGCCTGTCCAGGTTATCCAGGGACCGCCCGGCCTTCCTTGCTCCTCTCTCCAGCAGTTCGAGCGCCCTGTCGTTGTATTCCGGTGGGACGCAGTAGTTTAGCACCACTCCGTCAGCGATCTCCCCAGCAAGCTCCATCATCCTGTCGCCGGTGGCGCCGATCATGATCGGAACATGTCTCGGTTCGCGCCGCCCGTGGACCACATCCAGCTCGATGCCCTCGACGTGTATGAACTCTCCATGGAAGGTTACACGCTCCATATTAAGCAATCTTCGCAGCACTTCTACGGTCTCGCGCATCGCGGTCAGCGGCTTGCTCCGATCAATGCCTACGTTTCCGGCTAAAGGGTCCCACCAGGCGCCGATGCCGCAGATAATCCGCCCAGGAGCGAGGTCGTCCAGGGTGAGGAATGTGGCCGCGAGCAGGCCGATGTTACGCGTCCAATTGTTAATGACGCCCGAGCCAACCTTGATCTTTTCGGTGACTGCTGCGTATGCTGCCATTGGGACGACAGCATCTCGCACGAGGCGGCTTTCTGCCTGCCACACTGCTTCGAATCCCCGCTGTTCCGCGTATTTGACGAACTCAAGCCCCTCTCGCAGATCATGCGCGTCCTGAAGATACAATGCCACGCGGTCGGTCATCCTGGCCTCCGAAAATCAAATATCTGCCATTGCTGAATGTTCTTGATTTGATTATAGACGGAATTGTTCAGGGAGACCAGCTT
Organism: uncultured Anaerolineaceae bacterium; assembly: GCA_964416175.1. Classification (GTDB taxonomy): domain Bacteria; phylum Chloroflexota; class Anaerolineae; order Anaerolineales; family UBA4823; genus CAYQDF01. The sequence goes on along the minus strand of CAYQDF010000199.1, from coordinate 2,671 downwards.
TCAAGTTCATGGATGACGCGATCCAGGTCTTCGGGGATGTCCATGTCCAAGGCGATGGATGGGAGCTCGCAGATCTCCAGGCGGGCGCCAGCCTGCCGGGCGAGCGCACAGTGCCGTTCAAAAGAGCCAGGACCAAAATCGTAATCGATCAGCCCGACCGGGCACACGAGCAGAGCATTGGTCCCTTCACGCCGATGGTCAGGTGCAACCACGACAACTGGTGGCTCACCTACCTTATCCAGCATCGCATGCACGTCCTCGCTTGTGATCATTGGCAGGTCGCATGGGACGATCAGCACACCTCGTGTGGAATAATTCGACGCCACGATGGTGGCGCGCGTCAGTGCAGTGTTCAACTCCGGCGCGCCGTTCTCCTGCACCGTCCGGGCGCCATGCGCTCGGGCTAGCGCCAGGGCCGCCTGGTCACGGCTAACGACGAGCACCTGTTCAATTTCCGGCACCTTCTTCAAGGTTTCTACCGTGTGGATCAACAGCTGACTGTTCAGGTCATTTCGTTCCTCTTGCGTCAGCACCCCCGCCAGCCTCGATTTTCCCCACCGAAATGGTTTTACAGGAACGATCGCCCACAACGTCATTATGTACCTGCCTTTCGATCTGGAGGATTCTCATCTAATTAAACGAATTCTACCCATTTTCGTTTCAGGTTAATTCTGACTTCTCCACAAGCGGTTCCCAAACTCAAGGATTTCCCTCGCCAACCTCACCCTGTCGCTTGGAGACCTCATGAGAGTATTCGTGACAAGTGTGTCAGGACCTATCGCCTCAATTGTCGCAGCCTGGACTGCATCAACATCATCGAGTACGAAACCCCTGAGCAGACAACCACCGAGAAGGGATCGGCAATAATGCTCGGCGACTGCGAACGCGGAAGGCTCGATTCCCAGCTCTTTGTACATTTTTGCCGCCGGTCCTTTGACCGCGGCCCCGCCGATGATAGGTGTGACAGCAAGGATCGGCACCCCGGCGTCATGAACTGCACCGAGCGCGCTTTTGATCCCCGGGACCTCCAGGATTGGGGAAATACTGACCCACGGATTTGAAGGGCATATCACGATGAGCCCGGCATCTTCAAGCTTCTCAAGTACCCCGGGAGCCGGACGCGCCGATTCGAGGCCAGCTATTCGAAAACCCATCACACGCGGCGCGCAACCCAGGTGGACGAAATACTCTTGAAACGGCAGTTCACCTTTTTCAGTCAGGACCCAGGTCGAGACAGGATGGTCGCTCATCGGGAGTACCTCCACCCGGATATCCCAGACCTGGCAAAACTTGCGCGTGATTTCGCTGAGGGGGATGCCCTCTTTTAATAGCCGGGTGCGTTCCAGGTGTGTGCCAAGGTCTCGATCGCCCAGGTGGAACCAGCCAGGGCCACCCAGCTTCATCAGGCTGGTCATGGCGTTCCAGGTCTCGTCTTTGAGTCCCCATCCTGTTTCCGGGTTTGCAATGCCGGCGAGGGTGTAGCACACGGTATCCAGGTCAGGGCAAATGTGTAGTCCGAAGTGCTCGAAATCATCTCCCGTGTTGACAATTACGGTGAAGTCCTGTGGCTCGACGACTCGCGCCAGCCCATCAGCCATTTTCGCTCCCCCGACTCCTCCCGCAAGGGCCACAACCTTATTCTTCAAGGGAGCCCTTCCGCAGGTACCTGACTACGCTGGAGGGAGGGTGGCGAGGACGCGGGTCGGGGATGGATTTCGGATATCCCAATAAAATCAAGGCCTGGGGCAGCCAGTCACGAGGTAATCCAAGAGATTTACGGACTGCTCCAGGTGCAAAAAGGGGGGCGCACATCCAGACTCCTCCCAACCCTTCCGCGTGAGCTGCGAGGAGCAGAGTGCCTCCAGCCAGCGCCACACTCTGGACGCCCATGAGATGCTCGGCCAGCTGACGTCCTGGATCGGGGTAGGGATCGCCGAGAGAGCTGTCCAGGCAGAGAACGACCACCACTGGAGCGCTTGTGATGCGTTCAAATGAGCGTTCGAGGATGGCCTTGACCTCATTCTCGGGAAGACCCCCCGCCATTAAATCCCGTCGGTACTCCTCCCCCATGGCTCCAGCCAGATTCACTTTATCAACCGGTGAAGTGATAACGACCAGTCGCCAGGGCTGGCGGTTGTGCGCAGAAGGCGCGCTGCAGGTCGACTCGAGGACCCGCTCCAGGACCTCTGAAGGTATCGGATCTGGCAAGAACCGGCGTACTGACCGGCGGGACCGCAAGAACTGGTGATATATCCGGGACTTTCTGTCACTATCCGTTGACATTGATTGACCCCCTTCCTCGTTTCGAATGGATAAGACATCTACCGGTTCAAACCCTGAACGATCCATACTCTCCGCTTCCTCCGGAGCACAGGCAATTTTACCCCAGCTGAATCGTTGATATTTAATAACAAGATGAGCGTTTAGCGGAAAAGGTCTTCTTCAACCGGCCGCAGCAATTCTTGCAACCCAGAATCCCTGAGCGGGTAAGGAAATCCGCGCACATGGACGATCGGAGTCCCTTCGGAGGCCTGACCCATGACGAGCGAGGCGGCAGCCGCCAGTTCATCTCCCGACCCAACCTGCGTTACCCGCAGGGTATACCCGTAGAGGTCTTGCTTGCCGCGCAGGTCCACCAGCCCTGGTACTCCCGACAGCCCAATCGCCACCC
>CAYQDF010000198.1:0-3969 GCA_964416175.1 uncultured Anaerolineaceae bacterium | reverse complement strand
GCGGAAAACATCGCGAGGCTGATTTACGATTACGCCCGCAGCCAGGGCTTTCCGGTAAAAGTCGGCGTGCTCTCCTGGGGAAAGAAAGGGAAGATCGTACGTGGAAGCGATCGACAGACCGTTCATGTCTACCAGGCTTGCATGGCCGGTAGCCCCCAGGGAAGCAGCTTTTTGGAGGGGATCGAGGATGGCGAATCCTTCGAGATCCACCAGCCCCAGCACGGCTGAAACCAGCCTGCCACGCTCATAAATTGGCAGGGTCACAGCTACAACGGGATGATTCTGGACCGGATCGAGAAACGGCGCAGAGACCGCAGGGACGCCTTCGGCAAGGGCTTCCGAGACGGCGGGCCATCGCGATAGGTCCAAACCCGGGAGATAGCGCACAGGAGGCCGGAGCAAGATCGTACGTCCGGTTGTTTCCCCCTCCATTCTGCCTGCCGCGGCAAAATCTCCCACCTCGGAGCGCATGAGCGACGCATCCGGTTCAGATCCGGGGTCCCAGGGCAGAGCTGCGTTATAGCGGTGAGACTGTTTTAGTTCTTCGAGCGCTTCCAGGAGCACGTTATCGATCTGGTTGGCAGCCAAGCGTGCGATCACCAGCCGTTCCTCGAGGATGCGATCCGTGCTGTCGTTCAATGCCCGCTCAGAAAGCAATGCGAAAGCCAGGAACAGCGACAGGAATCCAAGACTGATCCAGAGCGCCATCCGCGTCCAGAGGCCGGCGCGTCTCAACCAATTTACCAGGCTGCCCATACCAGAAAATGCTCCACCCTGCAATACTGCCACATCCGAAAGGTGACGCCGCTTCTCTGCTGCGCCAACACAGACGACAATTTCAGCGAACCTGTGGAGAGTCTTCTCCTCTCCCCACCTTTGGAACAGAGCATCAGGCTCAAAATAGAGCCAAGTTACCCGGCTGGAGAGAGCCTGAGCCCTCTGTTACTATGAATTTATAGGAATCCAGGGATAAAGTCAAGTCCTCAAGGGGGATTCGAGTGACTAAAATTCGTACTATTTTGATCACGGTTTGGGACTACTCATCAGGGCAGATCCGGACCAGAGTGGGTTTTATCATCGATCACTCCTTCAACACAAAGAACTAGATAATTATTGTCTAATTCATCATTAATCTGTGGTAAAATCTGACAGCGCGCGAGGGTGTACTACCGTCGAGAGGGAATCGAGCATCAATTTTCGCACAATCGAATAGATGTCCGTAACACACGGGTTCCATGAGCTGCCCCAGTCACGACTATCGCGTTGGCGATGGCCGATCGTCTTCCTGCTGGCTCTCTCTGTCCTCCTTTACGAAACCCTCGAACACAAGCCCGCTGCGTTCCCAGAAGAATGGGAGGAATATCTGCGGGAGATATTTCTTTACGCTCTGGTGCTGCCAGCTTTTATGGGGATCGTACTGGAGCTGCTGACCCGCTATTACCGGGAGCGCTACCATCACATTGCCTATCTCAATCTCGACCGGATACTGCGCAGCCAGATCGCAGCTGCCAGGAAGCCAGATGAGATCGAGAACATTGTCCTCGAACTGCCCCTAGAAGTCCTGACGCTGGCTGGCAGCTCACTCCACATCCTGGAAACCCCCATTTTCCCGCACAGACACACGGCGCACAGGGGATTCAACGGTAAACCACCGCCAAGCAGCATCCCCGACATGGGTCGAGAAACCTGCCGGCACAATCCGGCCGGCCCAGACCCCCAGCTGTCAATCTTAGAGCCCTGCGCCTGCGTGGAAAACCATAGAAATCCAGACCAGCCGTTCTGTCTGCCGCTGGAGTACGGCGGCTTGATCCTGGCAATCCTGGTCCTCTACCCCCAGCCCGGACATCACCCGACCGGCGAGCAGGTCAAACTGCTCACCGAGATAGCTCCCAGCCTGGCGCAGGCTGTGGACCGGGCGATCCTCTTTCGGGCAGTATCCAGGCAAACCCTCGCGACCCGGGAGGAAAGGCACAGAATCGCCCGGGACCTGCATGATTCGCTGGCCCAAAATCTGGCTTTCCTGCGGCTGAACCTGGAACACCTTGTCGCCAAATCCGCTTCGGAAACTACAAAACCCCTCCTCCAGGATGAGCTGGAACAGATGAGCCAGGTCGCCGCCGAATCATACGAGTACCTGCGCGGGGCTATCGACCAGCTGGATCCAGTCGTCCAACCCGACCTGGAGACCGTGCTTCGCAATCACGCCCAGATGATCGGGAAGCGCGCCGGTTTCAGCGTCGTAATGGAAGTCTCTGGCGAGGCCCGCCGGCTCTCACCAGGGATACAGCGCCAGATCCTGTTCATTTTTAGAGAAATCATCGCCAACATCGAGAAACACGCGGAGGCCGGCGAAGTCCGCGTCCGGCTCCATTGGGACAAGGAACGGCTGGCGGTGACTGTGCGGGATGATGGCAAGGGCTTCGACCCGGGATCGGAGCAAGGCAAGGGAAAGTTTGGGCTGAACATCCTCAACGAGCGGTCGATTGAGATCGGCGCGGATCTCGAGCTGCACTCTGAGCCGGACAAGGGCACAGAGGTCATCCTGACCCTCCCCTTGCCGCTGGAGCCTGAACCAATCTTGTCGATGCTCTGGTGAAACCGTTGGGAACCGGAAGATGGACCAATTAACAATTGAAACACAGCGAGTCCTGGTTGTGGACGACCATCCCCTCTTCCGGAGCGGGCTGGTCAGCCTGCTCAACGACCAGCCGGATTTTTCTGTGGTGGGAGTGGCCGGCACGCTCGAAGAGGCGGTCAATAAGACCCTGGAACTCAAACCGGACCTGGTCTTGATGGATTTCATCTTGCCGGATGGAGATGGGCTGGAAGCCACCCAGATCATCCTGGCCCTGCGCCCGGAGACCCGGATCGTTTTCCTGACCATTCATGAAACCGATGAGCTGCTTTTCTCCGTGATCCGGAGCGGCGCCAAAGGGTACCTGTTGAAGAATATATCGGTCAAGAAAATGTTGCAGCTGCTGCGCGGTCTCAGCAATGGTGAGGCAGCCATCACGCTTAAAATGGCCACCCGTATCCTGGAAGAGTTTGCCCGCCAGGAATGGAGGAATCCGGAAGGCGAGCCAGCCTTCGAACAGCTGACCACCCGTGAATTGGAAATCCTCGAAAACATCGCCAGCGGAGCGACAAACCGCGAAATCGCGACCCGGCTGTTCATCTCAGAAAACACCGTTAAGAACCACGTGCACTCCATCCTCGAGAAGCTGAAGTTGCACAACCGCCGCGAGGCGGCTTTCCTCGCCGCCCGCTATCAGCACCGGCTGTCGCGCAGGCCCCGGTTGCAGAATGATCCCCCCTGAGTATCGATCCACCAAAATTTTATCGGAGTGACGCAGTTCAGGAGAAATTGACCAACTGCGTCAGTCTAATTTTCACGTCAGTTCGGAACAACCGCCGCTTCGACTGCGTGGCGGGCATCCACGCAGCGCCCGCGGAAGATGTCTGAGCGGGACAGGGTCAAAGTCCCGAGTTTGCGCGGGAGTAGTCGCAGATGCCCGCCGCTCGATCTGGTTTGCACAATGTACTAGTCCAAAAGGACTGCGCTGATTAGTTTCGTGGGGGAAATAGTCCAGATTTAACCGCCTCACCTGATTGACATTAACCCGGGAATCCCGTAAAGTAATCCTACGAATAAGGTACTAATAGTCCTTGATTATCGCAGCTAGTACCAAGAAACTGGTCCGGTATGCAGCCGAAACGTATCCTGGTTGAAAGCGGCCTGTTGCTGGTTGATGGGGTGGTGAGTTTGCTAAGCCATCAAGAGGGTTTGCAGATACTCGAAACGCCGGTTTCCAATCATGCGGAACTCGTCCGCACAATAGGTCTGATAAAACCGGATACCGTTATTTTGGAGGAGACAAGCGGGTTGAACAATCCGCAGGAGATCATGCAAATCCTGTGCAATTTTTCGAACTTGCGGGTGGTCATCGTCCGGGAGGGTGAAAGCCAGGT
>CAYQDF010000197.1:0-4024 GCA_964416175.1 uncultured Anaerolineaceae bacterium | reverse complement strand
CTGACGCCCGCCCTGAAGCGCCAGATAACCGTTGTACCTGGCGGAGCGCGCCACCAGATTCAGCTTCGACAGCTGACGCAGGTACTTACCGACCGTGTGCTCGTCCAGCCCCAGGATATCCGCTATCTCGCGCGCCCCGCACTGACGATCCAAACGGAGCATGAGCAGCAGCACGATCGCCGGCTTCACCAGCGAACGAAAGAGAGCGACTTCCTCGGGGACCAGGTCCTGAATACCCTCCAATTTTCCCTCCAGTTGTGAATCGGCAAAGATATTTCGATTGTGGCTGCAGAGATCCGAAGACCAGAACAAATGTTCTATCTCAAGTATAAAGAAAATCCCCGCGGAGTCAAGCATCCAGCCGCAAAATCCCCTTAAAATTCCCCCTTTTTTTCGTTTTCCCGGCGGAGCTGCGTTCGCTGCCCCTTCCCGGACCGGGAGTGCCGGCTGGCACCGCCAGGCTCGGAGGCATCCGCCCGCTTGTCACCAGAGGTTGTCGCAAGAATGGGGTGTTATTTGAGATTGCTTTGTTGCAAGCATGGTTTATTGTGTCACTGCTAGGCGGCGCAGCCGTCCAAGCAGTCTCCAAACCAGCCAGGAGATTGCTTCACCGCCTTCGGCGGTTCGCAATGACACATAAATTTTTAGTTTTCCAACTCCTTGCATCAGAGCAATTTGAGATAGCTTCGGGTGAGTCACCCAGGGAGTGAATTCATTTTAATAAAATCGAGGAGCTCGTCCATCCGGGTGAAGGCCAGGGCAGTAACGGTATCCGCCCCGCCGTAGTAGATGGCGATTCTGCCCGTCTCACGGTCATATAGAGCCGCGCAGGGGAACACGACATTCGGAACGTCGCCCACGCATTCGTACAGCGCCTGCGGAGAGAGCAGGTAAGGAGCGGTGCGGTGCCTGACCTTCCACGGCTGGTCGAGGTCGAGCAGCGCTGCGCCGAAACTGTAGACGAACCCGTTGCAGGAAGTCAGGACCCCGTGATAGATCAGCAGCCAGCCATCAGGAGTCTCGATGGGTACCGGGCCGGCGCCGATCTTGGTGCTCTGCCAGCCATCCGTCGGAGCCATCACGAACCGGTGCTCCCCCCAGTGGACCAGGTCTGGGCTCTGACTGAGAAAGATATCGCCGAACGGTGTGTGCCCGCGGTCGCTCGGGCGGCTGAGCATCATATACTTGCCGCCGATCCGCCGCGGGAACAGGACCCCGTTGCGGTTGTACGGCAGGAAGGCGTTTTCCACGAAATGGAATTCTTCGAAATCGAAGGTGTACCCGATCCCGATCGTCGGACCATGGAATCCATTGCACCAGGTCACGCAGAACCGGTCTTCCAGCCAGGTCACCCGCGGATCGTAGCGGTATTGGAGGCGGGCGATCTCCGGGTCGCTGTGGATCCACTCGATAGGCCGGTCATCGATCTGCCAGTGGAAGCCATCGCGGCTGAAGCCCCGGTGCAGGTTCATCGCCCGCCGCCGGTCGTCGCACCGGAATACCCCGGCATATCCATCGCGGAAGGGGACCACGGCACTGTTGAAAATGCTGTTGGCGGAGGGAATCAGATCGCGCGGGATGATTGGGTTTCCGCTGTAGCGCCAGACGACTTCGCGGCTGCCTGCGGGCCGCTCTTCCCAGGGGAAATTCGGAGGCAGGGGTCGTCGAGACCTTACCATGATATTCACTCCAGCCCAAATCCAAAGGGGAACAGCGGTTCCCCGGTAGACGATCCGGCAGGGACCTGTCCCATGCTCCTCGGCCAGGTAAATGGCAGCTTCCCGTTGAACTTAACGTCCCCGAAGAGCACATCCGCCAGACCCAGTCCTTCTGTGCCAGGCAGCCAGGCAGCAACGAGCGCATCAACCAGCGGCAGCTGGTCCGTGAGGATGAGGGGCCGACCGGAGAGAAGGACCACGACCAGTCTGCGGCACGATTGGCGCAATCTTTCAATCAAAGACCGGTCCACTTCAGACAGGGACAGGTCCTCCCGATCCCCGAATCCTTCTGCATAAGGTCCTTCGCCCACGACGGCGATCCCCACGTCAGCGAGTTCTCTGCGCCCGCGTTCGCCTGAACGGCTGGAAAAATCTCCACCCGGCTCATATTCAACGACAGTCTGGGGAGACACAACTCCGCGGATGGCCTCGAGGATCGTTGTGCCAGGCGTGAGTTCGCCACGCCCGCCCTGCCATTCGATTGTCCAGCCTCCACACTGCAACCCGATATCGTGCGCTCCATCGCCGGCGACCAGGATCCGTGGGAGCGATTTCGAGATCGGGAGTGTCCGGTCCTCGTTCTTCAAGAGGACCGCGGACTTCGCCACTGCTTCCCTCGCCAGCCTCCTGTGTTCATCCGAGCCGATCGTGGGGAGCAGCCCTGGGTCTGGGAAGGGTCTTTCGAACAGCCCGGATCGCAATTTCACATTCAGGATGCGGCGGACCGCATCGTCGATGCGCCTTCCAGAGATATCTCCACTTTCGACTCCTTTCTTCACCGCAGAGATGAAACGCAGGAAGTCCTGTGGGACCATGCACATATCGATGCCGGCATTGATTCCGGCCACGACAGCCTGGTAGTAGTCCGGCGAGAGCTGGTCCAGCCCGCCCCAATCGGTGACCACAAATCCTTTGAAACCAAGTTCTAGTTTGAGCACCTCGGTGAGCAGGTACCGGTTGCCGTGCATTTTCACGCCGTTCCAGCTCGAAAAGGAAGCCATGACAATCGATGCGCCTGCCGCGATCGCTTCGATATAGGGAACCAGGTGGACTCTCCGGAGCGTGGTTTCGTCAATCCGGGTATCTCCCCCGTCGATCCTGAACCTGCTCGCCGGAAGTTCCCCTGGCGCATTCCAGATCCCCCCAAAGTAGAATTCTATTGTCGAGCTGCCCCACGCCGTCCCGCCATCACCGACGAAGTGCTTCGCGGTGGCCAGGACGGTTGGATGCGCGCTCATCCCGTCGCCCTGCAGGCCCCTGATGTACGCACCTGCCATCGCCGCCACCAATCCCGTATTTTCGGAAAAACACTCGTAGACCCTCCCCCAACGGATGTCTTGGGGCACAGCCACCAGGGGGAAGAAGTTCCAGTGAACGCCAGTGGCGGAGAGCTCTTCTGCAGTCGCGCGCGCAATGCGGTAAACCAGGTCAGGCTCCCGGCTGGCGCCGAGGCCGATGCTGTGCGGGAAGATCGTCGCGCCCCGGAGATTGCTGTGCCCATGGACCGCGTCCACACCGTACAGGATCGGGATTCCGAGACGGGTGCCGAGAGCCTGCTCCTGGAATTCGCCGGTCATTTGAACCCAACCTGCTGGCGTGTTCTGCGCTGGATAGCCGCCTCCGCCGCTCATCACGGAACCGATGAAACACCGGGCGACGTCCGGCGGTCCGAGGCTGTTCTTCTCGACCTGCGTCATCTGCCCGATCTTCTCTTCCAGAGTCATCTGCGACAGCAGGTCAGCGACCCGCCTGGCGACTTGCTTGGAGGATTCAGCCCCTTTTAAGAATTTGGAGTGGTAGGTTTTACGGAGCGCTGCAACCATGGGGTTCCCTGGCATGCAATGAAACTGACTGTCCGGTTTGCTCGGCGTCCTGATTTAAGGCGAAACAGGACACAGAATGCCCCTTGTCTATCTCGATCGGGGGAGGGGTCCGGGAATTGCACCCCAATGCTGGGTCTGCGAGCGGGCATCGCCCGTAGTACACGCAGCCGCTTCCCGTTTCAGGCTCGACCGCAGGAGCAGCGAGCTCCAGACCCGTGCTTTCCCAGCGTCGATCCAGGCGGGGCACGGACGCCAGGAGCATTTTCGTATAGGGATGCTGCGGAGTCCTGAATATTTTTTCCGTCAGCCCCATCTCGACGACGCGGCCGCGGTAAAGGATCACAGATTTGTCGCTGATGTAATAACCGAGCGAGAGATCGTGGGTGATGAAGAGGATCGACAGCCCGCGCAGTTTGAGGTCAGCCAGTTCAGACGCGGCGTGCTGCGCCGCAGGACTCCCGGATGACCAGCTCGGTCGCGAAG
>CAYQDF010000196.1:0-4029 GCA_964416175.1 uncultured Anaerolineaceae bacterium | reverse complement strand
CGCCAGCGAGCGTGAATCCCACCCCGATCTGCTGCGAGCGGGTGATCCGCTCTCCAAGGAGCACGTACCCGAGAAGGATGGTCACCACGCTGTAGAGAGAGGTGATCACAGACACGACAGAGGCAAGCCCTGATTGTAGCCCGATGCTGATGGACCATGTCGCGAGGGTATCCAGCAGCGCCACCGGGATTATCCATCTCAACGAAGCGCGCGAACGAAGGGAAGCAGATCGCCGGGTAACAAGAAACACAACGATCATTACAACCAGTGAAGTCTGGCGCAGCAGGAGCGTCGTGAACTGGCTGCCTAACTTCAAGGTCGCAAGTTTCATCACCCAGATGGCGACGCCGAAGAGCACCGCAGCAGCGATGGCCAGGGCTATCCCGGAACTTATCCGCGATTGAGTTTGTTCAATCGCCGGATTATTCTCCCTCTCAATCCCGCTCCTCGCAGTAGCCGCCAGGAGAATTCCGCCAAGTGTGATAATGATTCCAAGCAACTGCGTCGGCATCGGCCGCTCTCCGGATAACAAAGACAGCGCGATGGTTACAATGGCAAAACTGCTGCTGAGCGGCGCCACGATCAATATCGGGCCTTTGACCAACGCCTGGTAGAAAAGTATATTGCCAAACGTGAGCAGGATCCCGGAGGCCGCCCCGATCAAAGCGGCCGCAGAAAACAGGCTGAGCCAGTTTACATCGGAGCCGATCAACACCAAGATAAAAGTTAACGGGCTTCCGATTAGCTGCACGAAGAGCAGGGTATGTAAACTGCCCTCCCGCTTCCCTGCTTCCCGTGCGGCAAGATCCGCCACGCCGAGCATGAACGCCGCTGCTAAACCCCAGAAGATGGGTACCATGCTGATCTTCAGGCATCCTCGTCGGGAACACCTTCCGGGGTCAACCAAAAAAGCGTTAAACCCGGGTTGCGATGGTCAGCTCTTTCCAGGGTTCTTCAGCAGGTCTTTTTGCTTGATTTCCAGGTTAAAGCCATTGGGATCGAGGATGTGGAAGGATAGATATCCATCCAACAGATCAGGCCCCCCGAACATAGGCTCGGGTTTGTGCAGGACCCGGACGCCGTTCCTGGCGAGATAATCATAAGCCTCCATCGCATCCTCCACCTCAAGGCAGAGGTGCGCGACCCCGGGGTCGTTATCTGCGTATTGCAGAGGCTTTCCGGGAGGGTTGCGGTAGTGCAACAGCTCGACGAGAGACCCATCGGCGGTTTCCAGCCAGACCAGGTGCATCCTGACATTCTCCAGGTGGACCACTTCATCCATTTCCGGCCCGGACATCATAGTTTCAATGCGCGGCTTCATCCCCAGGACCCGGACATAGAAATCCAGAGATTCTTCCATATCCCTGACGGTAATTGCGGTATGGTACGTGCTCAAGACTTTCATGAAGAACCTTCCTTATCAGCAAATTTTAGAGGTAAACAGATTGAAACAAGAATCAATCGATGGCCAGCTTCAGACCCAATTTCTCTTTGATGTAACGCGCGCTGCGCCAGCAGCTCGCAGCAGGATCGTCGGAGTAATCGACCTCGACGATGACGAGGCCATCGAACTCGTTTACAAGCATGATCTCGATCATGGTCGGCAGGTCGATGTTCCCACCGCCGGGCTCGGCAAAGGCCAGGTATCTGTCGTAGCCAGCAAGCTTCTCCGTCTCTCCTTTCACGTCCTTGAAATGGAAGTAGTCGATGTGATCGATGTAACTCCTGGCGATGTCTACGGGGTCATCGCCGTTGACGTAGAAGTGCGCCGGATCGAGGCAGATCCCGACGAGCTCGGTGTTCAAGACTGACAGCAGGTGATCCAGCTGGGCGCGGGTCTGGACGAACGTGTCCAGATGGGGGTGGTAAACCGTCCGGATGCCCAGCCGCAGGGTATAAGCGCCGATCTCCTCCAAGGCCCGGGCGAATGCGCGGTAGTCATCCTCGCCATGATCTCCACCCGGCGCCGCCGGGCCTCCACCGCAAACCAAGAACCTCGCGCCAAACCCTTTCAAGAAGCGCGCGTTTGCCTGGATGACGTCCCGTTCGATCGGCCACAACTGTTCGTTGATCCATTCCGCATCGACGTAGAGCGAAGCCAGCCGCAGCCCATATGCCTCATTCGCCCGGCTGAATGTCGCCAGCCGCCTTAATAGGTGGAGGTCGTTGAAAAATGGCGGAGGCCCCACAGGGCCAAGGGTCATATTCCGGCGCGCAAAATCCTCCCCAAGGCTGACTCCAAATAAGGCCTCAAACCACTTGAAGCCGGCCTCATGGATGACCGGGAACGCGTCGTCCAAATCACCGGCGAGGTCCCAGGTGAGCACCTGGTAGCCGAAACTGAATTTTTGATTTTTTGACATAAATGAAACCCATCCTTATCAGCGTTATAGTCCTCTCAGGGATGTGCCAAGCGCCTGTCCTCTCCTCAGCTCTTCAAGCCTCATTTCCCCGGCCTAATGAGTCCGCCAACCTTCAAGGATCTTGTCCTGAGCGAAGAGGAACACGATCAGGATGGGCAGGATGGACAGCAACGCGCCGGCGGCGGCAGCCGGCCAGTCCTGCCTGAACCGGGCGAAGAACGTCGACGCCACCCCAGCCGGGAGCGTGAAAAGATCCTGGGTCGGCAGGAGCACCGACGCGAGGTAGTATTCGTTCCAGAAGAAAATGAACGTCATGATCGCCACCACGACGATCCCAGGGCGGACCAGGGGCAGCATGATGTACCAGATCAGCTGCGCCGTGTTGCACCCATCGATCCGCGCCGCATCCTCCAGATCGGACGTGATGGTCCTGAAGAAACCCCGCAGGACGAAGACCGAGAACCCCATGCTGCCAGCCACATACGGCAGGATTAATCCCCAGCGCGACTGGCCGATGTCGAGGTTCTTAATCAGGATGAACAACGGGATGATCAACACGATGATGGGGACCATGTCGCCCATCAAGAAAAGCACGAACAGGAAATTTCGCCCTCTGAAATCGATGCGTGAGATCGCGTAGGCGGCGAGCGTGCTCGTAGCAAGCAGGATGACCAGCGATACAGAGGTGACCAGGAGGCTGTTGACCAGGAACTGTGCCATCTGCTCGTCCTGGATGATTTTGACGTAGTTCTCCAGGTAGAACTGCGTGGGCAGCCCGAACGGATCAGCGGCAAACTCCTGCCGCGTCCGGAGCGATATAGAGAGGATCCACAGCAGCGGACCTAATGTCAGGATCGCTATCAGGCTATAAATCGTGTAGCGGAGCAGCCTCCCAATCCTGAGCCCCTTGAGATTGAACAGGCCCGACGCATTCATTCGGTGTACTCCAATCGCTCCCGGGCGACCCGCAAGACCGGACCGATCACGGCGGCGAGCACGATCGCCAGCATCATGAACGTGATGGCGCTGCTGAAGCCCAGCCGCCGGCCGTAAAGCGCTGTGGTGGCAGCGTAAAGCCCCAGGAGCTCCGTGGCGCCCGCCGGGCCGCCCAGGGTGAGCAGGTCTACGTACCCCAACGCGTGGCCAAAGGCGTTCGACACGGCGATGGCGAAGGCGATCAAAATCGTCTCACGCAACATTGGTAGCGTGACGTACCACAACTCGTGATACCACCGGTTGCTTTCCAGGCGGAGGGCCTCAAAGTACATCCTGGGAATCGCCGACAAACCGGCGATAAACAAGATCGTGAAGAACCCGAACGTCCACCAGATGAACGACAGCGTCAGCGCGATGAGCGCGGTATTCTTCTCCCCCAGCCAGGCCGTCTGCCAGGCGCCCAACCCAACCAGCTCGAGAGCCCGATTGACCAGGCCGACGGAGGGAGCGAAGGCGAACCGCCAGGTGAGCGCCGCAACCGTAACGGACAAGGCCTGCGGAAAAAAGAAGGCTGTGCGGAAGATAGTATTCCACCGGCTGTGTTTAGACAGTCCCAGAGCCAGAAAAAGGGAGACCGGCAACTGGAAGAAGATCAGGCCAGATGCCAGGAGGGTGTTGACCTTAAGATCATTCCAAAACCTGGGCGTAGAGAACAGCTCACGATAATTGC
>CAYQDF010000195.1:0-4060 GCA_964416175.1 uncultured Anaerolineaceae bacterium | reverse complement strand
GAATCACCTCAGCCGCCAGGGGCTGGAAGATGTCGAGGTTTTATTCGATCGGTCTGGTTTCATCCGGGTGCGCTGGGCGTTAATTCGACGGCGAAAAGTGTCGATCATCATCCCTTCCAAAGGAGCAAACCAGATTCTTGAATCTTGCATTGATTCGATACTTTCGAAGACTCGCTATGTGCCTTACGAAATCATTATCGTCAATAATGGAAAACGTCCTCCTGAGGATTTTAGATACTTCCGGCGAATTACAAGCATCGAAAACATAAAGGCTGTTCACTATTCGGGAGAATTTAACTATTCCAAAGCA
This sequence comes from uncultured Anaerolineaceae bacterium, assembly GCA_964416175.1. Lineage (GTDB taxonomy): Bacteria > Chloroflexota > Anaerolineae > Anaerolineales > UBA4823 > CAYQDF01. The sequence continues at coordinate 3,750 of CAYQDF010000195.1, read as the reverse complement.
AATAATTTTGGCGCAGGATTTGCTGGCGGCGAGTTGTTGTTGTTTCTAAACAACGATACGCAGGTGATTGATCCGGACTGGCTGGGTGAATTGACCATGTGGGCGAGCCGGGAGGCGATCGGGGCGGTGGGAGGCAAGCTGCTCACGCCGGATGGGCGGATCCAGCACGCGGGCGTGATCATCGGCCTGACCGGATATGCGGGGCACATTTTTGCCGGCCGCCAGGAAAACCGATGGAGCCGGTTCGGCCTGGCTGAGTGGTACCGGAACTACAGCGCAGTGACCGCTGCCTGTGTGATGATCAGGAAGGATGTTTTCGAGATGATCGGGGGTTTCAGTGAAGAATTTATTCTCTGCGGGAGCGATGTCGAGTTGTGTCTGCGCCTGTGGAGCCGCGGTCTGCGGGTTGTCTACAACCCATTTGCCAGATTGATGCACCTGGAAGGAGCGACCAGAGCCGGTGAGATCCCTGCGCAGGATTTCGAAGCATCCTACCGCTGTTACCTTCCATTGTTGGAAAATGGCGATCCGTTCTACAATCCTAACCTTTCATACTGGCACTTTAATCCAACACTGACAAAGCAGGGCGAGCTCCCACCGCTCGCATTCGTCAATCAGCATCTTGAATCTCTCCGGGAGAAAGCAGTTCTTGTCAGCGACTAGGGAGATCGGGAAGGCGATAATCATTCAGCGAGAGCTGGGATGGAACGGCCTGTGGCGGGCGGTTCGAAAAAGAGGTGCCCGTTTGCTCCATCCCGGAGGCTATTGGGATCATTACAGCGAGGAAGCCCGAATCTTCTCCACGATGATGGATTATTCTGCAGAAGACGTGGAGCGCAGCCTGGCTGTCTACAGGCAGAACCCAGGAAAAGTTGAAATAAAAACCATCACTTGGTTCCTCCCTGAGTTTGTCCATCCATACTTTGGTGGTATCCACACAATATTGAGGTTTGCTGATTATTTTGCTCGCGTAAAGGGGGTGGAAAACCGGTTTGTTGTCCTGGGAAGCATGTCTGAAAACCTTATCTCGCAGAGAATCGGGAGAATTTTTCCTGACCTGAAGCGATCTCCCGTCCAAACGTTCAATTTATACGAACAATTGAAAGATTTAGAACCTTGCGACGCGGCTGTTGCCACCCTCTGGGGCACGGCATATTTCTTACTGCGGTTCAATCAGGTAAAACGAAAGTTCTATTTCGTCCAGGACTATGAACCCCAATTCTACCCAGCAGGGACTATCTCCGCGCAGGTAGAAGCGACGTATGGTTTTGGCTACTACGGCATAGCAAACACACCAACACTCAAAGAGATATTCGAGGAGAAATCTGGAGGAAAGGCTGAATTCTTTATTCCCTGCGTAGATACGCAGATCTTTCATCCCCCGCAAGAGAGAAAGTCGAATTCGCCGGATCAATGCACCATTTTCTTCTACGGGAGACCTAACCATCCCCGGAATGGTTTCGAGCTCGGCGCCCAGGCGCTTCGCATCGTGAAAAAACAGATGGGCGCAAAGATTCGGATTGTGTCCGCAGGCGAGGACTGGCGCCCGCGCGAGCATGATTTGCAGGGTATTGTCGAGAACCTGGGTCTGTTGGGTTACTCGGAAACTGCAGAACTTTATCGAAGCTGCCAGGTCGGACTGGTGATGATGTTCACTCAACATCCTTCCTACCTGCCTTTTGAATTAATGTCCAGCGGATGTCTGGTAGTAACGAACAGAAATCCGGCGACTGCCTGGTTCTTAAAAGATAAGGAGAACTGCCTGCTGTCCGAATCCAGCGCAACCTGTTTGGCAGATACTCTCGTCGAAGCTGTGATGAACATCACCGAACGCGAACGAATCACGGGAACCGCTTCGCAGTTGATCAAGAAGGAATATTCGGACTGGAACGCACAGATGGAAAAGATCTACCGGTTTATGTGCGATCCTGGCCACTGACAGACGACAAGATTGACCAGAAGTATCCATAACAAAAACCTCCATGCGAATCGGTATTGACGCAACCGCCCTGCCCCCACAGCCCGTGGGGGCAGGAAATTACATCGTGCAGTTGGTGCGGGCATTAGCCAGACTGGAAAGCGAGGATGAATTCGTTGTCTTTTCCCAGGCAGGGAAAGTCAGCCTGTTAGGAACCGAGGACCGACCAGAATTCCGGATCACAACAGTCCCAAACCTCAGCCCGGCGGTACGCCTGACCTGGGAACAGGCAATGCTGCCCCTGGTCGTGAAGAATCTCAAGATCGACGTATTCCACTCTCTCCACTACACACGCCCCCTGTGGCTTCCCTGCAAGTCGGTCGTCACATTCCACGACATGACGTTTTTCCTGTTCCCGCAGCTGCATACTGGTTCCAAGAGGCTGTTCTTTCCCCTGGCGATTCGCGCCAGCGCGAGGCTGGCCCAGGCGCTGATCGCGGTATCTGAAAACACCCGGCAAGATGCAATCCGGCTGGTGAACATCCCACCGGAGAAGATCTTTACGACCCCCCTTGGGGTCGATCAATCCTTCCGGCCGATCAGGGATCTGGAAGGTCTAAAAATTATCCGCGGCAAATACGATCTTCCCGAGCGGTTTATCCTGTACGTCGGCCTGGTGGAACCTCGCAAGAACTTGCCGGTTTTGATCCGGGCCTATCGAGAGCTGATCGAAGTGCAAAGGGATTTCGATCTGGTCGTCGTCGGACGCTTTGGTTGGATGTCCGAGGGTCTCCTTGCCGAAGTCGACCGGCTCGGTGTGAAGGAGAGGATCCGGTTTACAGGATACGTCCCTCAGGAAGACTTGCCGTGGGTATATAATCTATCCAGTCTGTTCGTGTACCCAACCCGCTATGAAGGGTTCGGCCTCCCGGCACTGGAAGCGATGGCGTGCGGCGTCCCGGTGATCACAACGAATGTCTCGTCGATGCCCGAGATCGTTGGCGACGCTGGCTTTCTTGTCGAGCCGGACAGCGAGGAATCTCTCAAACAGGCGATGGCCGAAGTGCTGGCAGACCCCGGGTTGTCTGCTGAAATGGCGGCGAGAGGACTGGAGAGGGCGAAACAGTTCACCTGGGAGCGAACCGCAAGAGAAACCTTGCGGGTGTACCAACACGTATGCGAAATACACTAGGAAATGTCGAACTCTCGGTGTGCATTGTCACCTACAAGGCGCGTGAATGGTTGCGCCAGTGCCTTGACTCCATATACGAGAACACACGATTGACCAATCTTGAAATAATTGTGGTTGACAACGGTTCGCGGGATGGCACCGGCGAGATGCTCGCGCGGGATTTCCCCAAAGTTCGTTTCATAGGAAACGAGACCAATATTGGTTTCACGCGCCCCATGAACCAGGCCCTGAGAGCGGGATCGGGGCGCTACCTCTTGCAGCTCAACCCGGACACAGTCCTGCTTCCGGAAGCGCTGGACAGGCTGATGGATTTTATGAATCAGCATCCCGAAGTGGGGATCTGCACACCGAAGGTCTTGAATCCAGATGGGACCTTACAGAAACAGTGCCGGCGTGGGGATCCACGGCCTATGGCGGTGATCAGTTATTTTTCCGGGCTGTCGTCTTTGTTCCCAAGGAGCCGGTTTTTCGGGGGGTATCTCCTGGATTACCTTGACGAGGACAATACCGCTCCTGTTGATAACGTTTCGGGTTCCTGCATGTTCATCCGGCGCGAGGTTTTCAGAAGCAACGGTTATATGGATGAAGGGTTATTCTCATACCAGGAAGATTCGTACTATTGTTTTCGATCCCGAAATGC
>CAYQDF010000194.1:0-4084 GCA_964416175.1 uncultured Anaerolineaceae bacterium | reverse complement strand
GGCGAGGCTCTGCAGATCGCTGAAGCCTGTAGCCCAGCTCCCCAGGGGCACGACAAATGGTCGCTGCGCCTGCTGGCGGGGAGACTGGTGCAATTAGAGGTCGTCGAGAGCATCTCGCATGAAACGGTGCGGCGCACGCTTAAAAAAAACGACCTGAAGCCCTGGCTGAAATCGAATTGAATGTTAATGGCAGAACCCTGAAAACGTTTCTTCCGGACCTGGTAACCTTCGCTGGCGAAGCTCAGGCGTTGACGGAAGAACGGAACGACACTCAGGCCACGATAAATTGGCAATTCCGAACTCCGGATGCGCGCATCAATCTTAAACAACTTTATCCATCAATATCATCATGACAGACTACTTTGTTACCGTACAGTTTCCAAAATTAGAACGGGATTGAGCGCATGAAAGCGCTGGTCGGCGGCACCCCCGGCTTTTAAACCGAAAAGACCCCCGAAAAATCGGGGGCCTTTCTCAGGATAAGAACAGACTCAACGGCTCTTGATGCGCGCTGACCCCTCCCCCCTCGCGGGCCGCCCCGCCGCCCCTCAATGCCCCGCGTTGTTGAGGTGCTTCAGGTGCCCGATCAGCTGCCCGGAGCGGGCCAGCTCCAGACCCTTCTCCACGATCCGGGCGTAGCGCATGTTGATCGAAAAATCGGGCTCTTTCCCCCGCAGGATCCTGTCCACCGTCTTGTCCACCCCGGACTCCTCCACCTCTTTCCACAGGTCCTCGTCGAGCAGGTTGGCCCGCAGGTGCGCGTAGAACGCGACCGGCAGCTCCTCCATGTCGTCCTGCAGCTCCGCCCGCGCTTTCTCGTTCAGTTCCCGGATCAGCCGCTCGCATTCGCCGGCGGTGAGCTCCGGGAAGATCGAGCAGACGATCTCGCGCCGCTCCTGCGGCGAGGGGACCCACTCGAAGGCGGTCATCCTGCCCGCCCGGACCAGGGGATCGTACAGCTTCGTGAAGTCGTTTCCCGTGATCACGATCGGCACCCGGAGCGTCTCCCTGCCCTCCACCAGCTGCGGGTAGTCCACCAGGTGCATCAGTTCCCCGAACACGTTCATCTGGTTGATCGTGTAGCTGGCGGTGTCCCCCCAGCTCCCCAGCCCGGTGTCGACGTCGTTGACCAGGACGGCCGCCAGGCTGCACTCGCCGCTGCGGATGCTCTCGCTGGCCCTCAGATACGTCGTCCGGACGAGGTGGGAGGCGTGCCCCGAGATGTGATTGTCCAGCTGGCCCCCGGAGATCAGGAACCGCTTGACCCCCATGCTCTTCAGGATGTGCTCGCACTGGAAGGTCTTGCCCTCCCCGCTCGGCCCGTGGATGCCCAGCAGCAGCGGGACCTGCACCTCGGCCCGCTTCAGCAGGTTCTTCAGGATGTGCAGGACGACCACCCGCCGGAACCTCTCCGAGATGTACACATCTGATGTGGTCGTGGTCAGCAAGGGTACCAATGGGGACCTCTTTCTAAATGCGCCCTGCAGAGCTGTCGCGTCTGGTAATTTTACCTCGATCAGGCCGGGGACCGGGCGTCACGCGGCCCGCAGGACCTCGAACATCAGGTCGGAAAGGCCGAACGGGCGCAGCTCCTCCCAGCGGGTCTCACCTGGGAGCCGCCGCAGCCCCCGGGCGCCGTCGGGCGAGAACGCCAGGATCTTGGCGTCGGGAAAGGGGCGCTCGAGCATTTCGGTCCTCGGCTCGCCGGCCTCGCTCAATGGTAACACGATCACGTCCACCCCCTCAAGATCTGGGGACTCGAAAGATTCTCCGTTCGTGTTCGCCCGCCGGATCACTTTGACCAGCCCCAGGCGTTCGAACAGGCATTGAAACAGATCTGCGTAGATGGCTGGCTCGTAGAGTATCCAGACGCGCGCGGCGGTCATTCGGGTGCCCTTTCAAGGAATGTATACCTTGAAAGGGGAAAATCAAAAAGGTTCTAACGAGGTATTGCTCCTAATCTAAATGAGGTAGTTGTCCCGGTGCGGGAAGGCGGTCAGGATGGCGGGTCGATCAACCCGTGCTTCAGGCCGAAGGCGACCGCCTCCAGCCGGGAATGCACGCCCAGCTTGGCCATCAGATTCCGGATGTGGGTCCGCACGGTCAGGGGAGCGATGTGGAGCTGCTCGGCGATACCCTCGCCCCCGATCCCCCTGGCGAGCTGCTCCAGGATCTCACGCTCCCGCAAGGTCAGCCTTTCCCAGCCTTTTTCCTCCCGGTACGCCGCGTTCCTGTCCCGCGGCATGCGCAGGATCAGCCCCATCAGCAGGCTGGTCGGCATGACGATCTCTCCCTCCGCCGCCAGCCGGATCGTCGAAAGCAGCTCCGCGAACGAGCTGTTCTTGGACACGAAACCGTTCACCCCGCTGTCGATCGCCCGCATCAGGGTGGCCTCGTCGGTGTAGCTGGTCAGCACCACCACCTGGGTCTCCGGGGAGGCCTTGCGGATCTCCGGCAGCAGGTCCAGCCCGTCCCCGTCCGGTAGGTGGACGTCCAGCAGGAGCACGTCCGGGGAGACCTGCTGGAGCAGGTCGCGCCCTTTCGCCAGGCTGTCCGCCGATCCGAGAAACTCGATGTCCCCCTCCTGGCGCAGCATCAGCCCCAGCGAGTCCACCAGAATCCTGTGGTCTTCGATAATGGCTAAAGATATCAAGCGCTACCCCTGAGCGCCGCCGGGGGGGGTGCCCCTCCGGGCAGCGGCAGCCGGATCGTGAACGTGGAGCCCGCGCCGGGCCGGGACTCCACCAGGATGGTCCCGGAGTGCCTCTGCACGATTTTCCGGGCGATGTAGAGCCCCAGGCCGGAGCCGGGGACTTCGCGGTTCTCGTCGTTCCGGATCTTACTGAAGCGGCGGAACAGCATCGGTTGGTCTTTTTCCTCGATCCCGACCCCGCGGTCGATCACCGCGATGTCGATCTCCTGCCCGCCGTCCGGGTGCGCCAGCCTCAGGCGCACCTCCTGGGCCGGGGGTGAAAACTTCACGGCGTTATCGATCAGGTTGAGCACCGCCTCCCGCAGGCTGATCGCATCCCCCTGGATCGCCGCTCTCCCGGCGGAGTTCTCGAAGATGATCGCCCGGCTGTACTGCTCCCGGGCTTCGTCGCACAGGCAGCGCAGGAACTCGTCCAGATGGAACTCGGCGAACTGGAACGGGATGCGCCCGGCGTCGACCTCCGCCGCCATCACGGCCTCCTCCACCAGCCGGCAGACCTGGTTGCCCTGCTTGCGGATGATTGAATACGTCAGGTCGACGAACTTCTCGTCGCGGCGGAGCCCGCTGTCCGTCAGCAGCTCCGCGTATCCCAGGATCGAAGCCACCGGCGAGCGGATGTCGTGGGCCAGCTTCGCCAGGAATTCGAGGTGCTGGTTCTCCACCGCGTCGATGTGCGCCAGCAGGCTGAAGTAGGCCTGCAGGAAAGGCGTCTTGTGCATCTCCAGCGGGTCGTGGTTTTTCGCCAGGACGTATTCACCGCTCTGTGCCATTTGCACCAGGTCGTCCTCGACGTGTTCGATCGCCTCCAGGGGCCGGCGCATCATCCGCAGGACCAGCCAGCCGTTGATCAGCAGCCCCATCACGAACAGCAGGAAAAAGATAATGTATGCTTCGGAGATCTCGACGAGCCGGTTCTGGTACAGCAGGAAGCCGGTGAAGATCGCCAGGGAGCCGTAGACCAGCGCGAAGGCCACGGCGAAGACGGTCTTGCGCCGGATGATGCCGGCCACTCCGTGATACGTCCGGAAGTTAACCTTGAATCGTTTGATCACCTTCCCCCATCTCTCTCCAACTCAGGGGTGCCGTTGATGACCGGGAGGAATCGGAGCCTGGGTAAGACTTCGGCTTTCATAATAGGTCTTAAGTACTACTCTCCTCGAGGTATAACGGACTAGCTCCCTATCTGTTACACTGTGATGATCCTCGGGTTTAGGATAAAATCAGGTGAATCTGATGCGATCGGGCATGCGAGTCATCGTCAAGAAGCGCGGGGACGGGGAAACGCTGGTCGAGTCGGCCCTGTGGTGCAGCAGCCGCCTGTGCCGCCTGCGCGGCCTCCAGTTCCGCCGCAAATTGCGACCCGGCGAAGGT
>CAYQDF010000193.1:0-4111 GCA_964416175.1 uncultured Anaerolineaceae bacterium | reverse complement strand
GGATCTCGGCGGCGCTTGGGTGGGAGGGGGGGTCGGGGTAGCGCTGGGAGGCACTGGAGTGGGAGGTACCGGGGTATTTGTCATTCCAGGCTCAGTTGGCGTAGCAGTTATGACCGGTGCATCAGTAGGCTCCGGAGTGTCCGTTAGCGGCGGAGGAAGGACCGTCGTCGTCGATGTCAGTGTCGGATAGACAGTCGCGGTTGCAGGAGTATTAGAAGGCGCGGGAGGCGTAGGGGCCGGAGTTTCAGTCGAGTTCCCTGGCGGGCGACTCGTGGCAGTGGAGGTTGGTGGAAGGAATGTCACTCCTGAAGTGGCAGTGGGTGAAGGGGTCGTCGTAGGAGAAATAGTATAAGTCAAGGTCGGCGTTTTGCCAGGAGTCCCACTGGGAGACATCGTGGGGCTGGGGGATATCGCAGCTGGAGAGGTCGAGGTGGGCGTATCCCCGAAGGGAGGCAGGGTGCCCTGGCTTGGAATATTCGGATGGGCTAAGCCGAACAGGTCCCGCAGAATGTCAAGTGTGATAACAGGGATGGCCGCTAACCATTCATCCACGCTGTAATCTGCATTCATAATGGAATGGAGTGAGACAGGGATCAGACCTGCCTGGCGGGCTGCGATGATCCACCTGCCAAAAAAGCCCGATCCCAGGCTAAGAATTGCGACGAGCGTCAACCCAGCCAGGATCGTCTCCAGGTTTCCCCACCTTTGGTAGATCGACCGGTACTGCTCAACAAATCGTTGGAGGTTCGTTTTCACGAATGAATTCCTGTCAGGCTTGCCTCACAGGGAGCGCGTGCTATCATGTCGAAGAAAGCGTCAACGATCTGGGGGTCAAAGTGATTGCCGGAGGCGGAAAAGATATACTCACAAGCAACTTCCGCCGGCAGCGCCGCTCGATAAGGCCGTTCCGAACACATTGCATCCCATACATCGATGATGGCGAAGATCCTCGCAGCCAGCGGGATAGTTTCTCCCTGTAAACCTCGTGGATACCCGGATCCATCCCATCGTTCGTGGTGGCAGTAGGGGATATCGATTGCAGGTCTTAAGAATTCGATCGGCCATAGCATGTGATAAGCGAATACAGGATGCTTGCGCATAACAACCCACTCCTCCGGAGTGAGCTGTCCGGGTTTGAGGAGGATTGAATCCGGGATCCCCATCTTGCCGATATCGTGGAGCAGAGCTCCCCGGCGATAGTTGACCAGCTCTTCCTCATCGATCCCGACTACCCGCGCCAGGCGCAGGGTCATTTCTGTCACCCGCCGGGTGTGACCGTCAGTCTCCCGATCCCGCAGCTCCAATGCTGTGGACCAGCCTTCCAGGGTGCTGTCGTAAGCCTGGAGAAGGTCGAGCTTCGATTGGGACAGGCTGGACACCATGAGATTGAATGACTGGGTTAATATCGCGATCTCGTCGTGACCTTCAGGTCTGACCTGGATAGAAAGATCACCTTTCGCCACTTCAGAGGAAGCAACGACCAGCCTCCGGATCGGACGCGTGATGATTCCGGCAATATTCAGGCCGACAACGATCACCAGGAGGATCGTCAACGCGACAAATCCCGTCAATTGCATTCGAGTGGGTATGCTCGCGTGGACCAGGAAGTTATAAGGGAGGGCAATCCCGACTATGCCTATATCCTCATCCTCACGGATTTCCCACGGTCCGAGGATCTCCTGGTAGTCGATTTCGCTGATATTCAAGATGCGGTTCGGTCCCAGGTTTCGTCTAAGGCTTTTATTGTCCTGGAAGGCGAGGACCGATTCTGCACTGTCCGGATCGAGATCGGTTGGATTTCCAAAAGTGCTTGCGATGACTTCTCCTGTCCGTTCATAAAAAGTCACCTGAGACAGGGTTTCGTCGTAGAGCTGTTTCAAGAGTGTAGGAAGGGTTATACCAACCAGGGCGACGCCGGTTATATTCCGCCCTGAATCATACACAGGTCCAGCGATATAGAAGACATCCGCCCACCCCTCCGGGATCACACCTGAATATTTATCCCCGTAGTCATCGACCTTTCTTTGTAGGATATTTTGAATAAAAGGATAAGCACGGAAATTAATATCTGAATCGAGGCTTATTTCGTACTCCGCTTTTTCATCAGTAGATTTGCGGCGCATGCTGAAGATCAGCTCACCATCCGTATCGAGGTAAGCGACAACTTCGTCCTGCCCATTTGCGGCTATCCCCAGAGATAACTCATTCAGCTTCTCGAAATCCTTGCGGATCATCGCGTCTGCCATACCTTGGCTATGCGCATAAAGCCGCCAGTGGGAGATGAGCTCATCTTCCCTGCGGACCATCGCTTCCGACACCCGCTTCCCGCTCTCAATCAGCTGATTGAGAAAACGCTCATCAATGGTGTCGAACACGATCCGGGCGACGATATATGCGGCCCCGATCGCCAATCCAATTGCAAGGAGAAGAAATGGCAGGGTAATTTTTGCGCGGATTGTGAACCGCACGCGGGGGGTTTTTTCTTGTGAGCCTGCCGGGGTTGGCTGGGCCATACCGAGCGGCTCTCGTGCAAGGACATTTTTGATCATCTGTGAAGCTGCCCAGAGTCACAAGCAACCGGATCCCAGCCTGTGGGGACGATCATCGCCCCCTGCGGGAATCGATATCCTGCAGAACTAATTCTATCAGATAATAGTACCAATATCCTATAATTGATTGAATTCAGTGAGCATTATCCAATTGACCATTGCCTAACGATAAAAAGTTCCCCTCCCCTGAATTTAACGAAATTTTAACCCTATTGTTACTGATAAATCTTTAATTCGACAATGTCACATTTGGTTTCCCATGAGCGAAGCACCCTGAGCGGAGCAGCGGATGCGTTCTTCGACTACACTGCGTTCCGCTCAGAATGCATCCGCTGCGTAGTCGAAGGGAACGGTTTTTACTTAATCTGACATTGTCATATTAAGATCATCCAGGATCTCCCAATCGCCTGATTGAGAGATCCTGGCCCCGCAGTGGTGTAGAGCTCGTGAACCGGATCCGGTCAGTCCACTCCGAAGAATTCCCGGAGGATTCTAACTGCCATCCGGTTTTCTTCCTCGGTTCCTATCGTCAGCCTGAACCACCCATCAGACCCATACTTCGGTGTTTCTCCCCTCAGGATCAATCCGCGTTCGAGTGCAAAATCCAAAACATCCTGGCCGCGTTTCCCTGCTGGACCTGCATCGAACAGGATGTAATTGGCATGCGAATGGAAGATCACGAGGCCTTCGATATCACGAAGGGATTTTTCGATGAATTCTATCTCCCGGTTATTGAACTCAACACGCTGCCTCAAACCTTCTGTGTCTTCGAGCGCGGCCAGCCCGGCCCACATCGATATTGTGCTTACATTCCAGGGAAGCAGAGCCGCAGAGATCTGGCTGATTACTTCTTCATCAGCAAGTGCATATCCAAATCGGATGCCTGCCAGACCATACGCTTTTGAAAGTGTCCGCGTGATGATGACATTCTTATATTTTTTCGTCAGTCCAACCTGAGATCTCCCCAGACCTGCGTATTCAATATACGCTTCATCAACGATGAACGGCACGCCAGTTTCGGCTATCGTTACAAAATGTTCGGGGGCCATGAAATTGCCAGTCGGATTATTGGGGTTTGCAATGACAATGATCTTTGTCTTTTCTGTGATTGATTCCAGGATCGATCCCGGGTCATATAACAACTGTTTATCCTTATAAACCATGGGGACAGATACAAGCTTTCCTCCGAGAATATTGCAACGCAGCTTATAGATGCCGAAACAGGGGGTATGCTGAATCACCTCCTCCCCAGGTTGGAGAAAGCAGCGAAAAATATTGTCGAAGACCTCGCTCGAACCATTGCCCAACATAACGTTGCCGGGTCCATCCAGTCCGTTAATCTCGGCAATTTTGGCTCGAACAATCAAACCCTGGTCCGGATAGCGATTCCCCATCTCGCCGTATTTCATGATGGCTTCCATGACCTTGGGGGATGGGGGGTGAGGGTTCTCATTGGACATCATCCTGTGGAGCGCCGGCTTTTTCCAGGCGAGTTCGATGTGATTCGAGATATACATCGGGATGCCTTTGACCCAGGGAACATAAAATTCTTCAATTGGCTT
>CAYQDF010000192.1:0-4254 GCA_964416175.1 uncultured Anaerolineaceae bacterium | reverse complement strand
CACCGGGTGAATGAATAGAACAGACCTAACAACGATGGCCCGACAAAAAAGATCCCGAAGATCATTAACGCCGGCGCAGATAACAACCAGCCCTGGACCGCACGCCGGCGGAACAGGTTCTGTAAACGGCGCTGCATGGCAGGCGGATTCGATCTCGCGGTCCGGGCAGCGGAAGACTGGAGGGAGTTGCCGATCCGATCGTGAGCTGCCCCTACGCTGCGATGTCTCATAAGCTTCTCACGAACTGCAAGGAAGGCTCGACGAGTTCCCACGCGCCCGGCCAGAAGCACAGGTCCACACACCACCAGTCTAACCCTGGGATAGCGTGCAATTGCGGAGCCAGGGCTTTAAAGTCGATCCGCCCTTTCCCGAAAGGCGCGTGCGTGCTGGTGTCCCCCTGGTACAACGTCCCATCAGAATCGATCAAATGGATGTGCCCGATGTAATCCTTGAGTCGGGCCATGAACTCGGCGACGCCGCCCGGCAATGTCTCTGGCGATCCCTGCTGGCGCGCTCCCACGACTCCGCACATGTAAGCGTGGGAGGTGTCGAACAGGACTCGAAAATTGGGGTGTCCAACAGATTGGACCAGATCAATGACCTGCGAAGGCTTGTTGAAGACAAAAGCGGGCTCGAACTCCCACACGACCCTCACGCCGCTGGATTCGGCGCGCGAAGCCGCCTCGCGCCAGACATCCGCCAAACGCAGTTGCGCCGATCGCGCCTCAGCTGGCGGGATACCGTCCGGACCCTTGACGCAGTCAACGCGGAGCGACGGAGCGCCCAGGTCCACGCAGACTTCGATGAAGCGAGAAAACAGATCGAGGTACGCGCGCCGGTTCGCAGGCGTTATCGGGTCTGTGCTGCCAAAATCCGCGGCATACCCCGAAACGCCCAGCGCCAGGTCGTCCAGCATACGGCGAACCTCTCGCCGGGAGCCGGAATCCGGATACCGCTCCAGAGTCACGTGCGGCTCAAAACCGCCAATTTCAATTCCGTCATATCCAGCCTGGGCCAACCGCCTGGCTGTCCGTTCAAACGAGACCGGGTTCTCTGCATAAGGACCGTACGTAAAAGCCCAGCTGCCGAGGGAGATCTTCTTCTGGCCCATAATTCGTGTTCGCCTTTACTGATCCAGACCTGCGCGGCGGAGAGGGCTGCGCCTGCATGTCCACGCCTCGCCAGACCCGCGCGAGCGTTCGATCCAGAAGGACTTCAATATCCCTGACGATGCCGATTTCCAAAAGACGGATCCGGCATCGTCAAAGTGGTTAATTACGCGCGTCCAAAGATCAGCGTTCTGCCTGCGCCGCCTGTTCGAGTTGAGCTGCAAACTCCTCAGGTGTGAGGTCGCCTGTGAAGAGCGCCTGGATATTGCTGAATTGGGCTTCGTTGACTGCGGCGGGCATGTTGTGGTCGTACCACGAGAACAGGCCCTCGGAACCGTCCCGGATGAAATCCGCCACCTGGAATATCATGGGTGCTGACTCATCCACATCCTCAGGGACGACCCCGGCAATGGGAGAGAGGTAGCCCGAGTTCTCTGAATAATCCAAAGCCACTTCCACGTCGAAGAACCGCTCGAAGAATTTCGCCACCGCTTCGGGGTGCTGGGAGGTCGTCGGGACCCAGAACCCTTCCACGCCGCCCTGCGTGGTGTTCTGGCAGCAGCCGGCGCCGTCGCTGAAGGTTGGAAAATCGAAGAAGCCGAATTCGAAATCTTCAGGGGCGTCTGCCAGGCTTCCCAGGATCCAGAGCCCCATGTAGATCATCGCCCCCTCCCCATTGGCCCAGCCGGAGTACATCGTATCCTCGCCGATCCCGTTAAAACCGCTGATGAAGTACTCCCGCGCGACCATGTCCTGGATCAGCTCCCCGGCCCGCACGAACGCCTCGGACTCGAAGGAGGCGCCGCTCTCCCCGGTGACTGCATTGGCCAGACCGTCGAAGCCGCCATACCGGTGGTGGAACGACCAATACCACATCAGGCCTGGAAAGAGCGGTTCGTTGCCCAGCATGATCGGGGTATAGCCGGCTGCCTTCAGCGCGTCGCAGGCTGCGGTGAATTCCTCCCAGGTGGGCCGCCTCGGATTCGCCCAGCGCTGGGGATCGACCCCGGCGGCCGCGAACTGCGCCTTGTTATAGTACATCATCGTCGGCGCGATCATGATCGGCACCCCGACCAGCTCCCCGTCCACGGATACGATCTCACGCGCGTGGGGATCGATTAAATCAGAGTCGAAATATTCATCCAACGAATATAACTTGCCCTCGCGATACGCCTGGCGGATCTCGGGATAAGGCTGGCTGTAGAGGATGTCTGGCGCGGTGTTGGAAGCCAACGCCGCCAGAGTCTTTGCCCGCATGGCGTCGATCTCGAATACCTCCAATTTCACTTCGATGCTGTCTTGGGATTCGTTAAATTCGGAGATATAGTTTTCCCACCAGGCTGTGTAATCTTCGGAAGCCGGGATGTCCCACATCGTCAGCTGGATGACCTCATCGCCTGCTTCCCCGGCGCCACTCTGGGATCCCCCACAAGAGACCACAAACAGCAGGATCAAACTGATTGCATAGAACATGGGCGTTCTTGCCTTGAACATGATCGCTCTCCTCATCACACAAACGAACCATCGTCGTGTTCGTCTGGTCTGATTCCCCTCGATAACAACAGGAATTTTTGGATGAACGCTCCTTTCATGCCGGCCTCGAATCAGGTGAATATTTGGCAATCTCGAACGGATAAAATTACTGGCGTAAGCCAGCTTGATCGAATAAAGCGAGGAGCGCCCGCGCGGCGGCGCTAGCAGCTGCGCGAGCTGGGAGCGCCTTGATCTCATCGCTGAACGGCTCGGCAGTGACGGGGCCTTTATAGCCGATCGCGTGAAGGGTTTTCAGGAACCCGGCGTTGTCTATGACCCCGGTCGATCCGGGGAGGCAGCGGATGTGGTCAACCTGCTCGTCGACCGGGATACCCTCAGGAGCGTCACTGAGGTGCACGTAAACAGCCAGATTTCCCGGGAGCGCCCGGATTTCCTCGAGCGTGGAGCCGGAGGTGTACCAATGCCAGCTATCCATGATCAATCCAAGGTTAGGTGAATTGACCGCATCGATCAACTCCAGGGCTCCATGGAGGGTGTGGATAAATTCGTATCGATGCCCTTCCCGGAATGTCCTGGGGCCGATATACTCCAGAGCCAGCTTTTGGCCGTGGTCATTGAGGACCTCCATCGCCGAGCGGATGCGTTTTACGTGCAGATCGAAGTTCTGTTTAAACTCGAGGCTGTCGGAGTAAGGCAGAATCCAGGAGAGGACACGAGAGGCTCCGATCGCCTCCGCGACGCGGGCCAGTTCTGGCAGCGTTTTCATCTCATCCCCGAAGGAGATCTCATCCTCTGAGAAACCGAAGTGATCGAACCAGATCCAGCCTCCGATCTTCATGCCCTCCTCGGCGAAAAGATCCCGGACGTAGTTTATTCCATTCGTCACAACGAGCGTCGCGGCTTCATTAACATCCACGTCGATCCCTGCGAAGCCGGCTCCTTTCGCCAGACGAAGACAGTCCTCCATGGAACAGCTGATCCCCAGCTCTGGCGATCCCATATTCAGGAACAAGTTATCCTCTCCTTTCTGCCGGATGGACCTTTTTCATCAACGACGCTCCCGGATGCCTTTATCCTGAGTGCCCTCGATTAGGACTTGTCTTGCCGCGGTGGGCGTCCCCCAGTCGTATGTGTATTTGGACAGGTGCAGGATCTGGAATGACTCGGTTCGCTTGATCCCGGGTATCCGGGTGAGGGTAACGGTCACGAAGTGAAGTAACTCGTCGTTAGATTTAAACCAGGCCTCCAACATTAAGTCATATTCCCCCAGCGTGATGCCCAGGAAACGCACTTCCGGCATTACGATGAGCGCCTGCTCAACTTCCCGGATGACGCTTTGTTCCACCTGGATGCCAATGATGGTCATGATTCTGAAACCCAACTTAAAGGGATTGGCCACTGCCACGACGCGGATGACGTCATCTTCTTGCAGCTGGGTGCGGCGGCGCCTTACGGTCGCCTCCGAGACTCCCAGGCGGCTGGCAATTTCCGTGTTCGCCAGCGTGCCATCGTCTTGAAGAATTTCGATGATATTTAAATCTAATGTGTCGATTTTCGACTCTCCTTATAGTAATTGGGACGATTATCGACAGTATAACATGAAGGGATCTTTCGGTCAAGAGGTTGCTTGGCTGTGATTGATCCAGCTGGA
>CAYQDF010000191.1:0-4385 GCA_964416175.1 uncultured Anaerolineaceae bacterium | reverse complement strand
GCTCAGGCGCTGTTCAGCAATTTTGATTTCTGGTGAGAGTGACATGTTCCGTTCCGCGATGCGCTGAGCGATTTCGTCGGCCCTGGCGGATAACCGTTCGAGCACCACCCGGCAGGGGGCCTCGCGCCGGTCCCGCATAGCCAGGATCTCGCCGACGTCGTCCAGAGAGAAGTCCAATCGGCGCAGCCCGGCCACGAATCGAACGCGCGCCACGTCGGCCTCTCCGTACTCCCGGTAGCCGTTGGGCCGGCGTTTGGGCGGGGGCAACACGCCGATGGCTTCGTAAAAGCGGATCGTCTTTTCGGGCAGCCCGGTGCTACGCGATAGCTGTTTAATCTGCACCCGTTCACCTCCGTGAGGGAAGATGACGTCATTCTACACTTCCAGTTGCTGGAAGGTCAAGGCGCAACCTGGCCGCAGGCGCTCCTTTTTGGAAGAAGTTCGCCGTCAATAAGATCAAGATTCTGACCGGGTGCCGCTCATGGACCCCGGCGCGATCCCCCTGGCCCCTGCTGACCCTCTCCGGGGCGATTGCCTCCCGGAGGTTCCTCTTACCGCCGTTCGGCAGGGCTGGAGGGGGAGAAAGCGCCCCGGCCCAGGTATTCCAGAGGCGGCAGGTAGCGCTCCTGGATCCACCTGGGGCCCGCGTTCAGGGGGAGCGTGGCGTGCCGGCTGAGGTGCGCGTCCCAGGTGGCGCCGTAAGCCAGCGCAAAGTGCAGGAACCGGCTATCGCGGGGGACGCCGCCCATCGTCTCGCCCACGCCGTACCCGTGGGGATAGACCCCGCCGGCCCGCAAGTCGCCGAGCCGGGCGAGGTGGCCGTAGACGGACAGCACCTGGCTGCCGTCTGGCAGATAGTGTTGGAAAATGGCCGTCGCCCCGTGCGCGCAGGTGAGCGCCTCGCCCGCATACAGGCAGACCCCGAGCGAGACCAGGCGCACGCGCTGGCCGCTGCTGGTGTAAGACAGCGACCGGTAGCCTTCCGGGTACAGGTCGATCCCCTCGTGGTCCTCCGGGTCGAGGAAGACCCTCCCTGGGCTGTGCACCTCCCCTCCCAGGGGTGAGATGCGCCCGTCGCCGGCCAGGAGCGCTAACGGGGACCCGGTGAGCAGCCCCTGGCAGTGCCAGTAATTGCACGCCGCCTCCCACTCGAAGACGCTCCGCGGCACCCCGGTCAACACCAGATAATCACGCACGAACCGGAAGTAGCGGCTCACCCCCACCGCGGCCTCCTCCTCCGGGCCGATGAACTGCCCGAAGACGAGCCGTCTCATCTCCTCGTCGTCCTCCACCAGGGCCTTGAGCCCGATCAGCTGGCGGATGAGGGCCATGAATTTCTTGCCCGGATCGGACTTGTTGAGCTGCACCTCGTGGTGGCCGAGCAGGTCAACGGCGCGCACCTTGTAACGCTTCATCAGCGCCCACACCAGCGAGACGACGTTGGCGATCTGCCGGGGGGGCGGGGCGTGAGCCGGGTCCTCGAAGTCGTAGCCGGCGACCTCCACCGCCAGGGTGCGCTTGTTCTGGTCCTGGTAGCGCCCGTCGTAGAAGTCCTGCAAGAGTGAGATCATGCCCGCCGCCTTCCGATCTCCCAGGAGGCCGGGGTCGGCGAAACCGAGCTGATAGAGGGCGCGCACAAAGTACTGCCGCCTGGCGACGTGCACTGCCAGGTCGATGGGCTGGACGTGGGAAGCCAGGTAAGGCACGCCGTCCGGAGCGGGCGCCTGGGTCTGGACGATGCCGACGGGGGCGTCCAGCGCGGCCCGCACGCCCGGGCGCTCGGGGCCGACCAGGAAGTGGGCGCTGGTGCGGACCTCCACGCCGTCGATCTCCCGCAGGCTGTCGAAGCCACGCAGGTAAGCCCTCAAAGTGCCGGGGAAGCCCTCCCGATCGCCGAACCAGTGCAGGACGATCGCCCACGGGATCTCTGTCCGCAGCCGCTCGTAGGCGTGGCTGTGCTCCCGGTTCCATTGGGTGTACGCCTGCGCGACCGGTCCCAGATCCCGCCCGTCCGGCCCGGCCAGGTGGAGGAACCCATCCGGGCTGACCCAGGTCCGGGGGACCTGGGAGAGGACCGCGAAGACCCTGGGCGGCAGCTGCTCCAGGCGCAGGCGCGGCCAGACCAGGGGCTGCGTCCCGAAGCCGTGCAAGCGCCGGGGGAGCAGGAGGGCGCCCAGGCCGGCGCCCGAGAGGTGTAAGAACTGGCGGCGTGAAAGCGGCGGCGGATTCCCCATGCGGTGCGTGTCCCCAAAGCGGAGATGGCCCCATTGTAGGGAAAAGTGGGGGATTTTGCATGGTGAGGGGGAGGTATTTTTCTACCCGAATTGAGGTAGAGGCGGATGCTATTTAGAAATCGGTATGGCTGGGGGTTCCTCGCAGGAAAGACCAAATGGAGTAAAATTCCATCGTTTGATTGGGCGGTTTGGGGAAAGGACAACAGACAAGATGCCGGGATTGAACCGGAGAACAGGCAAAAGAGGATCCAGCCTCGCAGCTCTATTTCGGGAGAGACCATGGCTGTTTCCTGTTGCAGGCCTGGGGATCGGGATAATCTGCGTATGTCTCATCGCAGGAATGGTAAATCTCTATCAGCGCTCATCACAATCTCGGGAATTTGCCACCCCAACAACCCTCTTCACAGAGCTTACGAGTACGCTCGATATCCCCGCACAGGCGGTCTCCTGTGCAGGACCCTCTCTGACCATTGGATCGAGCAGCTTCAAAGTTCAACCCATCGCGCGGCCCGATGAAAGCCTCCCGGAAATACCCCGGGACATACAGGGCGTTGCGTACTGGATCGAGGACAGCCAGCCGTATTATGTATTTGGATTAAGCTCGACAGCAGAAAACCAGGCCTTGGGAGCGGCAGCGGGCGCGGGTGCACAGGCGACGTTCGTGGGTGAAGACTGCAACACGACCGTCTACAACCTGTCTTCCCCCGAACCATATCCCCAGGACTTCGAGAGCCTGTTCGCAAATGAGGGCCATGGATTGGCGATCCTGGTCGGGCCAGGTCCCCACGGAGAAGGGTACCTCCTGAGAGGCGTTCTGACGGGGGAGGAGTTTCGCGTCATTCCGACCCTGCCACCAGATTTTTCAGACATCCAGGCCGAAGTCGAGCTCCTGGAATACGAGACCTCGCCCGACAAGACCACCATGAGCATAAGCGTGGCCATCCATAATCTGGGGAGTTCTGCGATAGAGATCACCGGCCCGGAGGTCTCCTTGACCTCGCTCGGCGATCCGGCCCTCCCTCTCGTTGGGACGGATCCCCCGATCCCGGTGAGCATTCAGCCTAGGGAGACGCAAACGATTTACTTCACGTTCTCCAGCCCTAGAGGGGAGACCGCGGTGTTTAAAATCTTCGACATCGAATTCGACGTCGAGTGAGAACGAGAGCGATCTGGCGTTTATGCAGGAGCGCCGGACCTGGGTCCGGCGCTCCTGATTCTGGTTCGGTGCTATATGTGCCGCTTATACCTCGAGGCCTTGAAAGATCCTTTCCCAGCCAGGCCTATTTCAGCTTGAAGTAAGCCGTCAGGTACGAGCCGCTCGCCGTGGTCATTGTTGCGGCGTAGCATTTCCCTGGAGCCTTCGGGGTCTTCCAGTTGAAGATGAACTGCCCGGAATCCCAGTCATACCGCAGGAGAGTACCTCCCGTAGCAATGGCTTCAATGGGATCTTCGATGCCAGAGAATATAACACAGGAAACCTGATAGGAAGTCAGCGACTGTACCACGGAGACATCGGTAAGTTCGAGGCTCCCGGCGAAGACCTCGAACTTCAGCGGGATCGTGGAACCGCCCTTGACAGTGTTCAACACGCCACCCATGTCCACCGGACTGTAGAAGCCATACACCTCCCAGGCCATGACCGTGTATGTCCTTGTTTCTACTCTCGAATTCCCGGCGAAGTCGTAGGCGGTCGCCGTTAACGTGTGGTTCCCCACAATCACACCATATCCGGTGACGCTGCAGGTGTCTGGACCGGAGAGGGCATCTGTGGCCTCGCAGGTGGGCTCAACCGGGACGAACCCAAAGTAGAAGTTATCGCCGTCGTCGATGGCGCTGTTCCAGGTGATGCCGGGAGGTGTCGCATCGTAATCGAAGGGAGCTGAGGTGCCGTTGCCGACGTTGCCAGCCTGGTCGGTGCAGGATCCGCTGACCGTCAATCCCATGCCGTCTGGACCATTGTACAGTTGATCGCTGGTGCAGTTGGCGTCATTCACGCCTGAAGTGGCATCCGTCCCCGACGTGTCGAAGGCCACCGGCGCATTATACCAGCCGTTGTGGTCAGGAGCGCGGTCAGGCGTCACCGTGACCACCGGCGCTGTCGCATCGTAATCGAAGGGAGCTGAGGTGCCGTTGCCGACGTTGCCAGCCTGG
>CAYQDF010000190.1:0-4491 GCA_964416175.1 uncultured Anaerolineaceae bacterium | reverse complement strand
TGATCTTTTGACCCAGCAAAACAATCGACAAGATCACGGTAGAGGCCGGATACATCGAGGACAGGACCCCGGCAATTGCCAGGGGGATGTACTGCAGCGCGATCAGGTAGAATAAATTGCCCCCCGCATCCAGGACCCCGGCGAGCAGCGCGAGCGGATTCAACAGAAGTGCGCGGGCGTTCCGCTCGCGGAGATCTCGCTGAGGATTTCCGCCTGGCGCGCGGCGCGACTGCGCCGCGAGTACCAGGGTCCCGACCATGAAAGCGGCCAGCTTGGCAAAAGCGAGAGGCGCAAACACGGGACCGCTTTCGACCTGGGCGATGAAGACGAAGAAGCCGCCGAAACCCGCTCCCGCTGAGAGGCCCAGCGCCAATTCGCTCCGCCCGCGACGCCCTGAGTCAGCGGTCTCTATTCTCTGCAGTCCGAGAGTGTGGAGACCGGGCCTCCGGAGGATGCCGTTGCCGGTTGTTTCATCCCCCAACCGGTCCAGCTCCCTGGCACCGCTATCCGGGCTGCCGGCCGGACCTCGCTGAGGCTGACTGACGAGGTAAATCCCAATCAAACCGAGGAGGATGCCGACGAGCTGCGGGAGAGTCGGCAATCCCTCCAGGACGCTGCCCGTGATCACCGGGATGATCGCGGCGACCACCGCGGAGGCAGGGGCGACCACGGCGGCTGATCCGGTAGCGAGCCCACGGTAAAGTCCGGCGACGCCGACCGCGCCCGACAACCCCGCAGCGCAGGCCCAGGCCATGGTCGCCGCAGATGGCATGGGTTCACGCTGGATGAGCGCGGACAGGGTAAGAATGACGAGGCCAGAAAGCGCGGAGAGCATGACAACCTGGAACTGTGTGCTCCGCCGGGCTGCCAGTCCGCCGACGAAGTCGCCGCTCCCCCAGACGAAGGCAGAGGTGAGACCAGCAAGAAGGCCAAGGAAGGAGGATGGCAGCATTTGGGCGCGTCTTGACACCGATTCGTCGCCAGCTTGAGCGAGTGTTTTGGTCAGTGGTCCGAACCATCCTTTATTTTAGACGAGAAGCATCCCGGCGTCCATCGAATTTGAATAAACTTCAGTATAATTATCTTGATTAACGTCAATTCGGAATGATCGCCGCTTCGACTGCGCAGCGGGCATCCCCGCAGCGCCCGCGGGACATCGCTGAGCGGAACGCAGGCAAAGTCCCGAGTTTGCGAGGGAGCAGTCGCCAAAGCCCGCCGCTCCGCTCAGGGTGCTCCGCTCATGAAAAACCAAATGTGACATTGTCGAATTAATTAATCAGGGTTGTGGGATAAATCGACGCATGCCGACTTCAGGGCAGATAACCAGCCTGCCTCAACCTGACTGGAACCGTGTTGCCCGGCTGGTCCTGCTTTCTCGCGAACTGGACCTGCTGGAAGAGGCGCAGCTCGCCCCCCAGGGGAGAGTCAAATACCAGTTTTCCGCGAAGGGCCACGAGCTCGCCCAGGTCCTGCTCGCCCAGGCGCTGGATCACCCTCATGACGCGGCCGGGGTCTACTACCGCTCGCGTCCCTTCCTGCTCGCCTGTGGCTTGACGCCTGCGGAGGCGCTGGCCGCCGGCATGGCGCGGGAAGGCAGCCCGAGCGAGGGGCGCGATGTGGGAGTGGTCTTCAACCTGCCCCGCCGTGGAGGACCGACCGTTCTGCCAGCTTCCGGCGACGTGGGCGCCCAATACACCCCGGCGGTTGGTTGGGCGCAGGCCATCTGCTACCGGCAAGGGACGCTGGGGGAACCAGCCTGGCAGGGGGCCATCGCAATTGCCTGCGGCGGGGATGGCAGCGTGGCAACAAACGGTTTTTGGTCCGCTTTGAATATCGCCGCAACCATGCGCCTGCCCATGCTTTTCGTGATTGAAGACAATCGCTACGGGATCTCGGTCCCGTCGAGCCTGCAGACGCCCGGCGGCGACATCGCCGCGAATCTGGCGTCTTTCGCGAATCTAAAAGTGCTCAGCGGCGACGGCGCAGACCCCGAGGGAGCCTGGAAATTGATCCACGCCGCGGTTGCCCGCACGCGTTCGGGAGAGGGGCCTTGCCTGCTTCGTATGAAAGTACCCCGGCTCGGGGGCCACACCTTCATCGACGACCAGGCCTACAAGAGCGAGGAGGAACGCAGCGTAGAAGCCAGGAGCGACCCCATCCCAAACCTGCGGGAGTATCTGATAAAAAAGCGGCTGATGGCGGAAAGATCCTGGGAAGACCTGCTCGTTGAAGTCCACGACGAGCTGGCAGACGCCCTGGGATCCGCTCAAAATGCGCCTGACCCGGACCGCCTGAAGGCGACCTGCCACCTCTTCTTCGAGGGCGAGCCGCCGTCCCAGGGCGGCCTTCGAGCGGAAGGGGTCCTTCCTGGTCCTGGGGTAGCAGAACCCCAGACCGGCGGACCGCGCATCAACCTGATCGATGCAGTCCGCCGGACGTTGGAATCCGAGATGGAGATCAACCCGAGATTGCTCGTCTTCGGAGAGGATGTCGGCGTGAAAGGAGGCGTACACGGCGCCACCCTCGGCCTGCGGTCGAAGTTTGGGGAAGCCCGCGTTTTCGATACCTCGCTCTCGGAGGAAGGCATCATCGGGCGCGCTGTCGGGCTCGCCCTGGCAGGCCTGCTGCCCGCGCCGGAGATCCAGTTCCGCAAGTACGCCGATCCGGCCCATGAGCAGATCTCCGACCTGGGGACGCTGCGCTGGCGCACGGCGAACAGGTTCGCTGCGCCAGTCGTGGTGCGGATCCCGGTCGGATTCGGCAAGCGAACCGGCGATCCCTGGCACAGCGTGACCGGGGAAGCGATCTACGCCCACACCCTGGGGTGGCGGATCGCTTTTCCGAGCAACGCGGCCGACGCCGCCGGGCTGCTGCGCACCGCTCTCCGGGGCGATGACCCCACCTTCTTCTTCGAGCACCGCGCCCTGCTCGACACGCCCGACGGCCGGCGGCCCTACCCTGGGGATGACTACTGCCTTCCCTTCGGGGAGGCTACAGCCCTCACCGATGGCGATGAATTAACCCTGGTGACCTGGGGGGCGATGGTGCCGCGCTGCCTGGAAGCCGCCGGCAGCTTTCTGGGCCGGGTGCGCGTGATCGACCTCCGCACGATCATCCCGTGGGACAAGGCAGCGGTCCTGGAGAGCGTGCGCCTGACCGGCAAAGTCCTCATCGTGCACGAGGACACTTATACGGCTGGTTTCGGCGCTGAGATCGCCGCGACCATCGCGGCCGAGGCCTTTACAGACCTGGATGCCCCGGTCGAGCGGCTGGCAACCCCGGACGTACCCATCCCCTACAGCGTCCCGCTGATGGATTCGGTCTTGCCTGGGATCGTCGAGATCAAGAAGAAAATTCAGGACTTACTGAACTATTAATCCTTACGAACATGAATTCGGGATAAAACGAACCAAGGCGCGAGCAGAGCGGCGGGCTTCTCCGACTGCTCCCGCGCAAGCTCGGAACTACGGCTGCGTTCCGCTCAGACATGTCCCGCGGGCGCTGCGGGGAAGCCCGCCGCGCAGTCGAAGTGGCGGTTATTCCGAACATTGGAGATAACCTCTAATAACAAATCTTACCGAAACGGAACAACATTGTGACGAGAATTCCTGATCATACTGGCATCCTCGGCGCCGGGACCATGGGGGGAGGGATCGCGCTGACCGCCCTGCTCGCCGACATCCCGGTAACACTGTACGACGTCAGTCCGGAGATGCTCGCGCGCGCCAGCAGTTACATCGGCTCGCAACTGGAAAAGAAGCGGAAAGCGATCAACACCAAATACCTGACCCTCACGGGCGATCTGGCTGCCCTGGCCGGGTGCACCGTTGTGATCGAAGCTGTCCCGGAAGACCTCGAACTGAAAAGCGCCCTTTTTGCTCAGCTGGACCGGATCTGCCCACCTGGAGCGATCCTTGCGACGAACACCAGCACGCTATCGGTGACTTCCATCGCGGCGGCAACCACCACACCCGAGCGCGTCGGCGGGATGCATTTCTTCAACCCGGCGCCCGTGCTGCCTCTTGTTGAAGTGATCCGGGGGGCGCGCACGAGCCAGGCAACCACGGATGCGCTGGTTGACCTGGCAAAAAGGATGGGAAAGACGCCCGTCGTCGCCCGTGACACCCCGGGTTTCATCGTCAATCGGGTTGCGAGGCCCTTCTACGGCGAAGCGCTGCGCCTGCTGGGAGAAGGCGCTGCAACGCACGACGCGATCGACCGGATCGTCCGCTCGGGCGGTTTTAGAATGGGTCCTTTCGAACTGATGGACCTGATCGGGATCGACGTCAACTTCACGGCGACGCGCTCGGTCTACGAACAGACTTTCCACGAGCCGCGCTACCGCCCGCACCCCATACAGGCGCTGATGGTCGCGCAGAAAGCTCTGGGTCGCAAGACCGGGCGGGGTTTCTACGATTACAGCGACCAGGACCCGGATACACGAAGACGCCAGCCTTTCACCGGCGCGGCCAGCGCTCCCCGATCCAGCCA
>CAYQDF010000189.1:0-4523 GCA_964416175.1 uncultured Anaerolineaceae bacterium | reverse complement strand
GCTCAGGGCATAGGCTCAGGGTCCGGCTCATTAGGGACCGTGATTGGGACGACCTGGCGGGGGAGGACCTGGCAGGCGGCGGGAAAATCGAGCGATGGGAAATGGACAAAGGTTGAAGGGTGGATCAAGACCATGGACCTTGAAGAAAGCTGATTGAAGGAGAATTGAATAATGGAACAATTGTTCACAGAAGAAATTGTAGAGCAGCGGTCCACTTTGGGGGGGGGATCGTGAATGATCAGGGGCGATTTGAGATCCTGGCGATCACGGCGGGAGACGGGAACGGGTGGATTTTCGGGGAAGCTGCGCTGCAAGAATCGCTGCCGCTGTGGGACGGGGTGGAATGTTTTGTAGATCACGTGGGGTTTTGGGAATTTCACCGATCGGTGCGGGATTTGGGCGGGGTATGCCGGTCGCCTCGCTGGTCGCCGGAAGAACGAGGGATCCTGCTGGACCTGGAGACGCTGGGGCCATGCGGGGAGCTGATCAATGAGCTTGGAAGGCAGATCTTGAGGGAGAAGGAACCGAAGCCGCGGGTGGGATTTTCGGCGGACCTGACGTTCACGGCGAAGGGGAGGGAAGTGCAGCGGATCTTGCGGATCCATGACCTGAGTTTAGTGTTCAATCGGGCGCGCGGCGGGGCGTTCAAACGGGCGATGAACGCCGCAGGCGCCTGGGAGCGAAATCAAAGCACGGAGGTGGTGAAGATGACAGAGCAATTGCAAGAGAACCAGGCTGCCACCCCGGAGACGCCTCCGGGTGGCGGCCAGCCAGTGCAGGGCTTACGCGAGGAGCTGCGGTCCGACCTGGCGGCGGTGGAGAACCTGCTGAATGCGCAGCGCGAGCGAGAAGCGCTGGCCAAGGAGGCAGAGGAGGCGCGGAAGGTGCGCCTGCAAATGTGCGCATACCTGCTGGATGCGGGGCTGGCTGCGGCGAAGCTGCCCCAGCCGATGGCGGAGCATGTGCGGAAGCAATTCAGCGGGCGGATCTTCGAGGCGGCGGAATTGAACCAGGCGATCGACGAAGCGCGCGGGTTGGTATCGCAGCTGAGCGGAGCGGGGATTGTATCCGGTCCGGTGCGGGTGAGCGCCATGTTCAACACGGAAGACCAGCTGCAAGCGGCGGTAGATGACCTGCTGGGGGCGCCGCGGGAGAAGGGCGCCGAGGGTCTGCGACCGGCCAGGCTGCAAGGGATCCGCGAGCTGTACTTGATGCTGACAGGCGATGTGAACCTTTATGGCGGGTACTACCCGGAGCGGATCCAGCTGGCGACGACGGCGAACTTCACCGGGCTGGTGAAGAACGCGCTGAACAAGATCGTGGCGAACCAGTGGGACCAGCTGGGGGCGGCTGGGTATGACTGGTGGATGCGGATCACGGCCCAGGAGCACTTCGAAAACCTGAACACGGTGACAGGAACGCTGGTGGGGACGGTGGGATTGCTGCCGAGCGTGGCGGAGGGGGCGGAATACACGGAGCTGAAGGTTGGAGACAGCCCGGAGACAGCGAGTTTCACGAAGTACGGCGGATACGTTCCGCTGACGCTGGAGTTGATCGACCGAGACGAAACGCGGAAGCTGGCCATGTATCCGCGGGAGCTGGCGAAGGCGGGGATCCGGCGGATCTCCTACCTGGTGGCGAGCGTGTTCACGGAAAATTCGGGGGTTGGCCCGACCATGGCGGACGGCGGAGCGTTGTTCAATGCAACGGCGGTGACCACAGCCGGGGGCCATGCGAACCTGCTGACAACAGCGTTGAGCGCGGCGGAGTGGGAAGTGGTTTGCAATGCGGTGTATTCACAGCCGATGTTGATTGCAAATGAGACGGGGTACTACGGGACGGGGCCAGCGATGGCGCTGGACCCGAAGTACTGCCTGGTGCCGCGCGAACTGCGGCTCACGGCCATGAAGATCCTCTACCCGGAGTGGGAGAATGCGAGCAACATTCACAGCGAGAACCTGCAACGGGGCGAAATGGGGGATGTGGTGGTGGTGCCGGAGTGGACGGATGCGAACAACTGGGCGGCGGTGGTGGATCCGCGCTTGATGCCGGGGATCGTGGTGTGCGAGCGGTTTGGTTTGCTGCCGGAGATCTTCATCGCGGGCGATGAGCTGAGCCCGGCGGTGTTCATGAACGACGAGCACCGGATCAAGGTGAGGCACTTTATCGCCGTGCTGGTGCAGGATTTCCGACCGCTGCATAAATCCAATGTTGCTTGATAGCGGTTGGTGCTGGTCCCGGCAAAAAACGCCGGGACTGCGCTCGCTGAAGAGCGCTCGCTTGACTTTCGACCTTTGCACAAGAGCAACGTGGCCTAAAGCTGAATTAACGGAGGCAAGAAATGGGATACGTGAACGACACGCAAATGAGGCAGTTTATCCCGCCATTCATGTGCGGGAAGAGTGCGGGGACGTGGACGCCGACGCTGGCTTCGAACGTGGTGGGGGATGTGCGGACGGCGGCGGATGCGAGCTTCACGCTGATGATTCCGATCACGGTGCCGAGCAATGCGGCGGCTCTGAAGGGGGCATACCTGACGGCGATCGACGTGTGGTACAAGATTGCGACGGCTACGGCGGATGACTTTGCGACGGTGGAGCTGGAGAAGATGACGCTGCCGGCCTCGGGGACGCCGGTCAGCGGGGCGGCTGTGACGGTGACGATGGACACAGGGCACGACACGGCGGCGGAGCGCAAGGCGGCGGGCGATGCGCACAAGATGACGGTGACACTTTCGACGCCGGTGTGGGTTGACGAAGACGACGTGTACTACCTGTGTCTGACGGTGGACGCAGCAGCAACGACGGCGTTCACGTTCTACGGGGCGCGGGCGAACTTCACGCTGCGAGTTTAGGGATTATTGGTGGCGGCCGGCGTTGAGGCATGGGCGGCGGCAACATATCTCCTCCTTGGGCGCGGGGGAGGGAGGGAGCAGAGCATCTCCCGGGCTCTGTTCCAGGCGGGACCCTCCCCCGACCTGGGGGCATGAATTGAAAACCAGCGAGGTGAAGCATGACGACACGCTTGGAGGCTGCGGCGTGGTTGATAGACACCACAGAAGACCGGCTGTTGAGTCATCGAGATTGTGGGGCGGGGGGATTGCTGGCGGTGATCGGGCCGGACGGGCGGAAGTACGTCTTCACGGATGAGCAGATCAGCCGGGCGATGAAAGCGATGGAAACCCCCGAGCTGGCTGCCCTTACGGAGAGCAAGGCAAAGCCCAGGCAAAGGCGCGCTGGAGCAAAGCGGACCACAGTGCGCAAGGCGAAGAGAACAGCGGGTAAGGAATGAGCGCTCTGGCGGCGATCCGAGATCGAGTGGAGCAATTGCTCCTGGACGTGGCGAATGCGATCTACACCACGGGTGTGATCGACGAGGGTATCCGGCTGGCGCTGGATGAATACAACTTTGTGAACCCGCTGCAAATGGAAACGAACCTGACGCTGGAGGCTGCGGGGCGGGAGATCAGTTTATCGACGCTGACGAACCTGCTGAGGGTGCAAGAAGTCTGGTGGCCATGGGAAACGGCGAGCGAGTACTGGCCGCCAAACAGAGTGCGGGGGTTCCGGGTGTACTGGGACGATGCGGCGCCACACCTGTTTTTGGACATCGTGGAGGGGGATCAGCCGCAGGCGGGGGACGTGGTGCGGATCTGGTATGCAGCCCGGCATGCGATCAAGGACCTGGACAGCGCGGCGGCAACCACGCTGCCTTTGGAGCATGAATCGCGCCTGGTGATCGGAGCAGCAGGCCATGCGGCGATGAGCAGGGCGCTGGACCTGGTGGAAGTGGCGGGGACGGACCTGTACCAGGTGGGGCTGCTTGGGTCGTGGGGGGTGAGGAAGCTGAAGGAATACACGAACTGGTTGAAGGAGCTACAGCGGACGCAGGCGCGGAGCGGTCCAGCCTGGGGAACGGGCTGGGCGCTGGACAAGTGGGATGAAGGCCGGGACCTGCCGAAGACGACGTATGGATAGGGGGCTTGATGAGCGATTTTGATGATCTCTTCACCAGGTCAGAGGAGGATGAATTTGGGGACTTTCTGCGCTGGCTGAGACCAGGGCGGAAGGTGAACCTGACGGGGATGCTGCGGTATCGGGAGGGGAGCGATGCGCAGGATTGGGCGGAGCCGGGGGGTGCGAAGTACCTGCCGCGGGAGTGGCAGATCCTGGCGGGGTCGATCAAGTGGAGCGGAGCGGCGGCGACCAGCGGAGTGGTGGAGGTCACGTTTCCGGCGAAGTTTTCCGGGCTGCCGCTGGTGTATGTGACGCCGATCAACACGACGCCGTTGTTTAAGGACATTCGCTGCCAGGCGCCGCTGGCCTCGGCGGAGGCGATGGAGATCTGGTGGTTTGCCGGGGCGAGCCTGACAGAGGCGATCTTCTGCTGGCTGGCGATTGGACCGATTGGGGTCTGTTGACCCGGAGCGCGTCCTGTGTCAGTTGATGTATATGGAGGGTATAAACGGGGAGATCAACGCCATGTCCATGCGGATTGGACCGGGGAAAAAAACAGAGGTGCGG
>CAYQDF010000188.1:0-4570 GCA_964416175.1 uncultured Anaerolineaceae bacterium | reverse complement strand
CTTGTAGGTCGCCAGAAACCCATCTTCAATTCCCTGCCCCATGCTGTAGGTGTAAGCTGGCGGGTGGATGACGCCTTTTTTGGGGTCGCCCGGATCGGCGGCGATCGCCGGCTCTTCCTGGCAGAAATAGGCATAGGTGTCGATATTCTCGTCTTGCTTGGGGGTGGCGGTCATACCCAGGTGGATGGCTTGATCGAAATAATCGAGGATTTCTTTCCAGGTGCCAAATCCGGATCGATGGGCTTCGTCGATGATGATCAGATCAAAGAAGTCTTTCGGAAATTGTTCGTAAACACGCTTGCCTCTTTCCTCGACCCACATACTCTGGTAAATCGCAAAATAAAGGTCGCGGTTAAGGCTGAGTCTCTTTTGCCCATCCAACAGAAAGCGAGGATCGCTCTGGCTGCTGGCAAAGGCGTTAAAAGCATTATAGGCTTGGTCGCGCAAAACGACACGGTCTGCTAGAAATAGCACTTTGGCTGGTTGGTCAACGTCCCGATGGTGCAGCCAGCCCGACTTGACCAGTTTCCAAACGATCTGAAAGGCGACAAATGTCTTGCCGGTGCCGGTTGCCATGGTCAGCAACATGCGCTTCTGGCCGCGCATCATGCGTATGATCGATTCTTTGATCGCCGCCTCTTGAAAATAGCGTGGGGTTTTTCCATGGGTGAGATCAGGTGAGGCGTAAGGATGAAGCAAGGGATTCCTCCGCCGGACCGCTGCAGACTTCGGATCATAAAGAGGTCGGATTTCAGCCGTGCTGCCTGGCCTGGACTGTCCACCTGAGGGCGCTCCGAGACCCGTATTGATGATCCAACGCATCCACAGCTCTTCCGGGTTGGGGAATTTTTCGATGGAGCGAGTTGAATTGGTAAAAGCATCCCACTCGATGATCTCGTGTCCATTCGTTGTATAGGCAAATGCTAATCCAAGGTCACGGGCATATTCCTTGACCTGTTCCAAACCGGATACTGCTGGCTTACCTTCTTCCTTTGCTTCTACCGCCGCAATCGGGAAGCTATCGGTATATCGCAGCAGGTAGTCTACCCGGCGTGGCGGCAGGCGCTCCGCCCGGTCGCCGCGCAATACGATCCGTCCAGCGGTGTACTCCCAGTCTGGACGATAATAATGCTCGCGGGTTACCTGGCTGCGTGTCCAGCCGGCAACGTTGAGCTGGGGATCGATCAGTTGTGCACGAGTGTCGGCTTCGTTAAGAGACATTTGGAGCAATCATTGTGCTGAGAAATATAAAAAATCATATCAACAAAAAAGATTTTCAAGGCGTTTACCGCGTCGATGGCTTGCTCCTTGACCCAACCCGGAGCAGTCCAACGGCGTCCAGAGGTGGCGTATGCTCTCAGGCGGCCAGGGGTGCACTGCTTTTAGATATTTGATCGGCAGCAGATCGTGAACCTTAACCGGTTTACAAGCCAGGATATATTCTTCCACGATATCCACCAGCTTGTGCCGCTTCCACCAGGTGTACAGGCGCTGCCCGGAAACCTTATCCTCCATCTTTAGATCATATTCCTGGATCAAATCATCTCCGTCTAATAGCCCGTATAAGGCAGATAGGATCACCAGCCGGATACAAGATTGATTCGGATATAGCTCTTGAACCCGCCCCACCTCATAAACTATTCCGGTGTACCTCTGGTAAGCCGGCAGGTATTGAGCGTTCATCTGAACGCCGGGAATGCCAACGTCGGGTCCCTCAGGAAGGGGTTTTTCGCATCCCTTTACAATCTGGGATCGTAAATTTAATAGTTTCTCAAACGATCCTGGCTTTAATCCCTGTGTGAGTTGTTTCGAAGGAGTATAGCCAGGGACTCCACCCTCTTGTTTTCTTTGGCTGCAGGCAATTAATACCAGTTCCATAAGAATATTCCCCCTATTTTAACCGTTTGGCGCAGACCGTTTCCATGCAACATACGGAACATCTGGGAGCCAGGGCGTGGCACCAGGTGCGACCGATATTCCATAGGGGACCGTCCACCGCGCCGGGGTATTCCGGATTCAATCGTCGCGCCGCCTCGATTGCCGCCTGCTCAGTCATAGCCTGGCTGACGCCCAGCCGGTAGAGCACCCGGATGGTGTGAACATCGGGCTTGATATCCATCTGCCGGCGGTCGAGGTCATCGAAGCGGATTGAGAAGGCGGCCTCGATGAGCAGCCCAGCCATGCTGGCGATCCCTGGGCCAACGCCGTGGATGCTCTGAAATGTGCGCTTGACCTCTGAGGCGCGCTTGCCCTTCCAGATATTAGAAGCATCTCCCCCACACTCTTCGACCACGATCCTGGTAAGCTCTTTCAACGTGCGTGGTGCATCGTTGACATAGCGCGGGCGGTGCGGTAGTCGAGCAAACAAGTCAATCAGCTCTTCTAAGGACATCTGGTAAATGCGGTGAGGATCCAGATGCCCCAGAAATTGTTGAATATCATAAGGGATCGTCCAGATAATATCCGCCTTCACCCCCCGATCCAGGCAGGTGGCAATAGCAAAGGCATAGGCATCCGAAACGACCAGGGGCGCTGCTTCTGGGATAACCGTGGGGAATAGAACCTCTGAGTCGAAGTTCTGATTGCAATCGAATAGGGCTTGCCTGATATCTTCAAGATCGTCACTGCTGATCATCGCTGTTCTCCACGCTCCTCTATCCATCTCCCAATCGATCCAAGAACAACCGTCCCTGTTATTCTTATACTATTTCGACAACGTCGCATTTGGTTTTCCATGAGCGAAGCACCCTGAGCGGAGCAGCGGATGTATTCTGAGCGGAACGCAGTCAATATCCCGAGTTTGCGAGGGAGTTGTCGAAGAACGCATCCGCTGCTTAGTCGAAGGGAACGGTTTTACTTAATCTGACATTGTCATACTATACAACAAAAAATATACTTTGCATCAAAATCAACCGTCAAATTTATTAACCTTCCAATGCTCGAACAATCTCATCCCCCCGGTACAGGCGATTGCGCGCCTGCCCGGTCGCCTCTCGCAGGATACCGATTGCCTCCAGCCTTTCCACAGATCTTGGCGCCGTCCGGTAAGGCGCATCCAGTTTTTGCAGTAATCGCGCCGATTCGCGGATCAATTTCCTCCCTCATCCTTCATCCTTCCCTCTCCCTCCGCCTCCCTCAGTTTCGTCCGTAGCAGGCTCGCCTGCGCGCTCCGCCGCGCAGCCTTTATCGCAGCTTTCAGCGCCCGGATCCCCTCCTCCGTCGTTATCGGCTGCGCGGTCATCGCCAGCGCCCGTCTCATCACTGTGCGCCACCGGAAGATCTCCCGCTCCACACCTTCCAGCTCCACCCCCTGCTCCGCCAGCCGCTCCAGCTCCGGCAGGTGCTTCGCGTACAGCCCGTGCTTCAGCCCCAGGTGGTTCCTCGCCCCAGCCCGGCGCGGCCCTCGGGAGAAGGGGCGGCGCAACGCCTCGCCCTCTCGGGGTTCAGCCTTTACCCTCCGCCGCGCCGTTAATCGGCCTTTAGGTCGTTTGCCGAGCCGCCTCAGATATTTCTTCGTCTCGGCGGTGCTCGACCTCCCCAGCAGGGTCTTCACCGCCTCCGGCGTCCCTCCTGCCTCGGCAGCCCGCATTGCCGCCGTGTGCCGCAGGGTGTGGCAGTTGATCGCCTCCGCCTTCAACCCCGCCCGCCTCGCGTGCAGCTGCACCAGCTTCCGCAGGCCGTTGTCGGAGAGCGGCCTGCTCCCGTCCCAGTCCTCCGCCCGCTTCCCCGCCTCCCGGATCAGCGGCGCCTTGCTCGGCGCGAACACGTATTCCTCGTCCCGGATCCCCTCCAGCCGCCCCGCCGCCTCGAGACACGCCCGCGCCGCCTCCCGCACCTCTTCCGGCATGGAGGGGTCCCCCTTGAACTCCCCCCACGTGAGCCTGCGGACCTCGCCCGCCTTCCTACCCGTCCTCAGCAGCGCCAGGATCAGCGCGTGGTCCCGCTTCCCCAGCGCTGAGGGGTCCCGCCGGACCGCCTCCAGCAGCCGGGCTTCTTCCTTCTCGCTCAGGGAGTTGGCTTTCTCGTAAGGAATGACCTTCGGGCGGCGCGCCTCACGCGCCGGGTTGAACGCCGCCCCGCACGCCGGGTCGACCTCCTTCTCCTGGCAGTGCCGGTAGAAATCCGCGAGCCCGGTCAGCCGTTTCGTGATCGTCCCCGCTCCCAGCCCCCTCGCCGTCAGCGCCTCGACGTACGCCTCCACGTCCGCCGTTGTCGCTTCCCACGGCGCCTTCCCTGTCAGGGCCAGGAATTCCTGCCACGCCCGCTGCGAGTCCGCTCGTGCTCTTGCGCTGAATCGAGTCCCCCGTTCCTCCAGCCAGTCTTCGAAAGCCTGCGCCCAGCGCTCCCTCCGCTCCCCCGCTGCGACCTCGCCCGCGGCTCTGAGCAGCTGGATCAGCTCCGGAGAAATTTCGTTCACAATTTCAGACACCCCTCGCGTGGATCTCCGTAATTAATAGGACAATGTCAGATGAAGTAAATCCGTTCCCTTCGACTACACAGCGGATGCATTCTGAGCGGAACGCAGTCAATGTCCCGAGTTAGCGAGGGAGTAGTCGAAGAACGCATCCGC
>CAYQDF010000187.1:0-4577 GCA_964416175.1 uncultured Anaerolineaceae bacterium | reverse complement strand
ACAAACCAGCGCGCTGAGCGGAGCGGCGGGCTTCTGCGACTACTCCCTCGCAAGCGCGGGACTTTGACTGTGTTCCGCTCAGACATGTCCCGCGGGTACTGAGGGGAAGCCCGCCACGCAGTCGAAGCGGCGGTTATTCCGAGCTGATGTTAATCGGACTTAAACAGTTAGGAGGAGGTTGGGGGAGTCCTGCAAATGGAGTTTAATTATGGATGATTTTCTCTCGCGAGTAAACGCTGTGCTCTCGACCACCCCTGCACGCTGGCTCACCATCACGCAGGCCCTTCCGCCAGCGCTCCTGGAACGCGCGCCGGCTGCTGGCGAGTGGTCGGCGGTGGACTGTCTGCGCCACCTGCTCGACACGGAGCGGTACGTGTTCCCGCCCCGGGTGCAGGCCTTTCTGGAAGGGCGCGACCTCGTCGCCTTCAACCCGGACTCCGAAGGGACCCCCGCCGGACAGGACGACGACCCGGCCGCGATGGCGGCTGAGTTCGCCCGGATGCGCTCGGAAAGCCTGGCGGCGCTGTCCCAACTGACTCCGGCTGACCTGGCGCGCACCGCCCGCCACAGCGAGCTGGGGCAGGTCACCCTGGGAGAGATGCTCCACGAGTGGGCCGCCCATGAGCTGATGCACACCGTTCAGGCGGAACAGGCTTTGATGCAGCCCTTCATTGCCGGCAGCGGTCCGTGGCGAGTCTATTTCACAGCCCACGACGTCGAGGCCAGGCAGGGTTGACGCCGCCCCACGACTATCAGGGAACCCGTCCCCAGGGAACATCCGGCTTCAAGCCAGGAACTGGATCACTCCCCATTGGCCGTTGACCCGCCACTCCGGATCTTCCCTGTCCAGGCGGCTCACCTGGTCAGAGCTCAAGCCGAGGGCCAGCTCAGCTTTCAGCACCCTCAGGGCGAGGAGTGGGGCCGGAAAATAGCCGGCGACGTCCGAGAAGGGCGTGGCAGGCGGCCACTTCAAATCGCCTGCCAGGCGGCGGTAGTTGGCGTCGCCTTTGCTGATAACCAGATCGGAGGCCGCGAGGAGGGCGCGGATGCGGTCCGGCATCTCCCAGAGATTGAGCGGGGAGGTCCAGAAGAAGTCTGCCATCAACACCAGCCGACTGGATTCCAGGTGACCTCGGAGCCTAGACCCGAGCGCCCGGGTGCTGCCCTCGGTCCGGGTCGCCAGCCAATCCAGCATCCTGTGCACATCCTGGATGGTGGCGTCCGAGACGAAGTATGGGTGGGGTTTAGCGTGGAGCAGGGCGCGCTCCACGATCCCTCTGTTCAGGAGATAATCTGCCAGGGCCAGGTCGAGCGCCAGCTCCGGACCATAGTTATCCAGGATGAAGTCGACGCGTCGCGGCTTAGCGGAGTGGTGAAACAGGTGGTCAGCGAACGCCTCTGAATCGTCCACCAGCAGATGGGTGCGCTGAGCCTGATAATCCTGATGGTTGGGACGATCTTCATCGGCGGACCACATGCTCAGGTCAGCCTGATTCCCCCAGACGTTGAGGATCGCCAGCTCGATCAGCGCCTGGCGGATCCTGTTCTCGCCCCCTTCCCGTGAATCCAGCGCTTTCTCGAGCCGTGCAGCCACCTGGTTTACGGAAGGTCCGGCAGCCTCCAACACCCTCGCCTTCTGGCCGAGGAACGGGTCAAATCCCTGGTGAGGGCCAGGAAGGTAGTAGCCGGTGGCTTCCAGGATTCGGCGGTAGAAGTAGGTCTCCGCGAAAAACCAGGGTACTTCGAGCCAGCCTTTCCCGAGGTGCGGGCTGACGTACTCGCGCCAGTCCCGGGCGTCCGGCGCGTCGGCGTCGCGCAG
This sequence comes from uncultured Anaerolineaceae bacterium, assembly GCA_964416175.1. Taxonomy (GTDB): domain Bacteria; phylum Chloroflexota; class Anaerolineae; order Anaerolineales; family UBA4823; genus CAYQDF01. Next base: position 2,758 of record CAYQDF010000187.1, on the reverse strand, counting down.
GCAGCGAATCGGCGCTGTTGGGATCTCCTCGATCAGCTGCTGCAGGTTTTCGGCGGCATCGGGCGAAAAGTCGTTCTCGGCGAGGGTCTCCCGGGCGATCCTGGGCATGCGCTCGGTGATCGTGAGGTGGGCGAACGAGCCATGCTCTGCTCCGCTGAGCGGTCCGGGCAGGGGCAACGCTGGTTTATCGATCGTTCTCCGCATAATGAGCCTTTTATCCTATCAGTTCAAAACCTGGAGGACCCACAAGCCGGCCATGCCCACCAGGATGGTCAGGACGACGTTCTTCGTCCTCCAGGCGACCAGGATCGCCAATCCGCCAGCCAGCAGGCGGTCGTTGCCCAGGGTCAGGTCGAGAGCCCCGCCCTGGACCACGAGCTCCGGGAGGAAGATCGCTGTGAGCACCGCTGGCGGCACGAACCGCAGAGCCACCCGAAGCCAGCGGGGGATCTCCAGCCTGCTGAAGAGCAGGATGAACGACAGGCGCGTGGCGTATGTGATCGCCCCGGCAGCGAGCACGATGAGCCAGACATTCACCTGCGGCTCTCCAATCCTACCCCGGCCAGGATGCCGATGAGGGCGGCGATGAACAGGTCCAGCTTGAAGGGCAGGCCGAAAGCCAGCACGGAGGCGAGCCCCGCCGCGGCTGCCGCTCCAAATGCTGCCCGGTCGCGCAGGGCGGGCACGACCAGGGCGATGAAAGTCAGCGCCACGGTGAAATCCAGCGACCAGCTCTCCGGGACCACTGCGCCAAGAATCAGACCAGCAGCAGTGCTGAGCTGCCAGGATGCCCACAGCAAGGCACCGCTCGCCAGGAAGAACCAGTGCGCCTGGCTGTGATTCTGCCCCTGCTGGTAGCGGGTGATGGTCACCGCGTACGCTTCGTCGGTCAGAAGATAGGCCAGGAGCCATTTCCAGCGGGAGGGCAGCCCCTGGAGGTAAGGCGCGACGGATGCGCTGTACAGCAGGTGGCGCAGGTTGATCACGCTCGCGGTCGCGATGATCGCGAACGCCGGCGCGCTCAGGCCGAACAGCTGGGCAGACACGAACTGCGCGGAGCCGGCAAAGATGATCGAGGACATGCCCTGGCTGGCGGCAGGCGATAACCCTGCCTCCAGGGCGATGATCCCATAAATCAACCCAAAGGGGATCCCCCCAATCACAATCGGGAGGACGGCTTTCAGCCCGGCGAGGAATTCGGCGCGTGGAGATCTCAACTGGAGGACCTGTCCATGGTTCAGGTGTCATTCTTGGGCCGTCCCGGGCGTGGGAATCGCTGCCGGGGACAGGCGCGCGGCTGCCGCCCGGGGGCGTGCGTACTCTATCCGCGAAGCGCGCAACCCATCCAGCGGGGAACAGCCGCCAGGTGCTGATTCTAGCAGTGAACTCGGGAAGCGGCAACCAGGATCATTTCACCGGAAAAAAGGTTAGAATTACTCAAATCATGGCAGATTTATCCGGGGGAAGTCGAGACGCACGGAGGAGACATGATGGCCCTCAAGAAATTTTTCCACAAGGGGGTAACGCTGCGCTACCAGCGACCAGGGCTTCCCGAAGACGGACCGCTGACGCCTTGCCTGAAAGCCATGGCGGCCGTCGATGAAGTGGGACGCCCTCTCTCGCCGGTCGGAGCGGACGTGGCGCGGCTTTTTGCCAGGCGGAAGACCCTGGTAGTTTTCACCCACACAGCCGGGAGCGGGATCACCCCCTGGCGCGGTCTGATCGTGCTGGACCGCGAGTACATGGGAGAAGGTCAGACCGCGTCGCCAGCCAGGATCGGGCTCGTCGCGCATGAGCTGACCCACCTGCTGCAACGTGACCTCCGGCACCCGTATTACTGGCCCAGCGGCAGCCTGCGGCCCGCGCTGAACCGGTTGTGGGTAGGGGATTCCACGAATTACATGGAAGTGCTGGCTTATCTGGTCGGCTGGACCGTCGAGCACGACCTGATTGTCAGCGAAGCCGCCTCTTCGCAGGAACTAACCGAGGTAAGGCGCGCCCAGACGCAGGGCGTCGTCCGGAGCCTGCGGGACCGGCTGGCAACGCTTGCCGGACCGGACACGCGCAACGCCTGCCGGCTGGTGCTCAGGACCTTTCCCGACAACGCAATCTACCGTAAGAATTACACACGCGAGAGCCGCCTGCCAGATGGGCGCATCCCCCCAGGGCACTGGCACGAGTGGCTCAGGCAGCTGGGGTTCTCCCGTCAGGCAGTCGATCACATCATGGTCCTGGCAGCTCAGGGAAAGGTGGAAATAATCGATGCTTCTTTGGTTGGCCCACCGTTGTAGCCACATGCGGTCCGGTTTAATTGCACCAGGAACTTCGCGGTTTATTGGGACCAATCGGTCGGGTTCCGGTCCCAGCGGTGGGCGCGCAGAGCGGTGTGCAGCGCCTCCGGTAGAGGGCCGGCGTCGCTGGCAGCCAGGTTGCTCTCCACGTGGCGCATCCGGCGCATTCCGGGGATGATCGTGCTCACCTCGGGATTGTTCAGGATGAAACGCAGCGCCATCTCCGGCATGGTCATGCCGGCGGGGAGGAGCGCTTTCAGGCGCTCCGCACGCTCCACGCTGGCTTTGAGGTTTTCAGGGACGAAGTAGGTGTTGCGCCAGTCGCCGGGAGGCCAAGTGCTCTCCAGGGTGAGAGTCCCGGTCAGGGTGCCCTCGTCGAATGGGACACGGGCGATCACCGCCACATCTCTCTCCCGGCAGGCGGGGAACAGCTCGTCCTCCGGGTTCTGGTCGAAGATGTTGTAGAT
>CAYQDF010000186.1:0-4677 GCA_964416175.1 uncultured Anaerolineaceae bacterium | reverse complement strand
AAAAATGCACCGAGCAGGTGATCGGGAAAATGAAAATGCGCCCCCGCACTGTCCGAGGTTACAAATCCTGGCAGGGTATGAGGGCTGCACTAATCTTGACCCAGTCAGGAGCTGCATTCTAAACCAAGTCGGGGGGGAGATACATCTTTTGCCTTTTTAATTTCACTTACCGAGAATATTACCGGCAGACATAAGAAAACCGCTTGTGTACGCACTGTTCTAATGCTATAATTCATCAGACGACTATCGACTAATCATTGTGCGGCACAATGCTGATTGAACGATCAAAATCCATTGCTCACCAGGTCGAGATCTTGCTCAGGGGGAAAATCACTAGCGGCGAATACCCGCCCGGCAGCCGGATGCCCTCCGAGAGCGAGCTGGCTGCCAGCTTCGGCGTCAGCCGCGCCACCGTGCGCACTGCCCTCACTGCCTTGGAAACCGCTCGCTTGATCGTGCGCAAGCAAGGCGACGGCACCTATATCAGCAAATATGGCATGGAAATCAGCGCTTGCCTGGGTGATGAATGGGATTTCCAACATATGATTGAATCCAGCGGCCGCGTTTGCCGGATCGAGTCCGTTTCGGTGGAGATGCGTGCGGCTCTGCCTGATGAGTTGCAGGCTCTGGATATTGATAAAGGCGATCAGGTGCTAGCGATCCAGCGCATCTTTTTCGCCGACGACCAGCCAGTAATATTCTCAGACAACATCATCCCAGCCCGCTACCTAGCCAAAACCGGCCCTTATGATGTCCTCCAGCCCATCCGCCAGATTCTGCGCAAGTACTGCAACCAGGAGATCGCCTATTCCATCTCAGACATCAGTGCCTGCCTGCCGGAAGCTACGTTGGTGCAAGCATTGAGATTGGCTTCCGATAAACCTGTCCTTCGATTTATCGATATTTTTTACACCAGCCGAAACTACCCGATCGTTTATGGCGTAAATTATTACAACGATAAAGCTTTGCGGATGCGCGTTACCCACGCCTGGTCTCAGTCGGGCTCTGAATAGTACACCGGACGCACATACCTGTAAGCTCACACCGGCAGCTCATCATGGAGGAAGTTATGAGCAGCTGTTACTTGCTTTACAACGCCAGCATCCTGACGATGGACCCGCAACGCCGCCAGATCAACCGCGGCGCCGTGCTGGTTGAAAACGACCGGATCAGCCAGATAGGCGACAGCGACCTGCTGCTCACCCAGGCGGGACCTCAGGTTGAGCGCGTCGATCTGCGCGGTAGGTGGATCCTGCCGGGGCTGATCAACACCCACGTGCATACCTCTCAGCAGCTCGGCCGCGGCTTGGGCGATGATGTCAGCTTGCTGGTCTGGCTGCACGAACGCATTTGGCCCTACGAGAGCAACATGACCGAGGAGGACAGCTACATCAGTAGCCTGCTGTGCGGTATCGAGCAGATCCGCTCCGGAGTGACCTGCTTCGCTGAGCCGGGCGGTCAATTTGTTAACGGCATGGGCCGCGCCGTCACAGAGCTGGGTCTGCGCGGTGTCCTGGCGAAGTCAACCATGGACATGGGTGAGGGTCTGCCGCCAGCCTGGGATGAAACAACCCAGAAGGCGCTGGACATCCAAATTGAGAACCTAAAACGCTGGCACAACCAGGCTCACGGCAGGATTCGTGTCTGGTTTGGATTGCGCACCATCTTTAACGACTCGGACGAGCTGATCGTTCGCACCAAAGCATTGGCTGACCAGTACGGTGTCGGCGTGCACATGCACGTTGCGGAGATTCGCGAAGAAGTGGAATTTGCCCGCCAAACGCGCGGTGCAACCACTGTCACGCACCTGAACAGGCTTGGCGTACTCGATAGGAACTTACTGGCTGTCCACTGCGTCTGGCTGACGGAAGAAGAGATCGATCTTTTTGCCGAAAAGCAGGTCAAAGTCTCACACAACCCTGCGGCTGCCATGCGCGTCCTGGGTTTTGCAAAGATTCCCGAGATGTTGAATGCCGGCATATGCGTCTCGATTGGCACAGATGGCGCTCCCTCCAACAACCGTATGACCCTCATTGATGAGATGTGGCTTACTTCCCTGATTCACAAAGGCCGCACGCTTGATCCGACCGTGATTCCTGCGCAGGTTATCCTGGCAATGGTCACCTGCGACGGCGCGCGCGCTCTCCTGTGGGAGGATGAGCTGGGCTCCCTGGAACCGGGTAAAAAAGCAGACCTGCTGGTCATCAACCCCAATACCGCCACCATGCTGCCAATGCATGATCCGGTTGCCAATATGGTCTCCTCAATGCGTACAGAAAATGTTGAGAGTGTCATGGTGGATGGGCGCTGGTTGATGCGCGACCGCCAAATCCTGACGGTCAACGAAGCCGAGATTCTGGAAGAAGCGAAGCGGCGCGCTCCCGACATCGCCCACCGGGCAGGCATCCAGCTTCCCAACCGCTTTAACGTGGTTGGCTGATCCAGTAGTTAGTGCGTAAGCAGGAGATCATTCCTTGACAGGTCAAGCTCAACCGATTGTTTGGATGCGCGGCATCACTAAGTACTTTGGCAAAGTGGTTGCCAACGTCGAGGTGGATTTCGAGCTGCTCCCCGGGGAAATCCATGGTTTGCTTGGGGAAAATGGAGCCGGCAAAACCACCTTGATGAACCTGCTCTATGGCATGCACCAACCGGATGAAGGCGAGATCGTTGTCCAGAATCAACCCGTAAAGTTCCATTCACCGCACGACGCGATCCGATATGGGATTGGGATGGTTCACCAGCACTTTATGCAGGTGCCAACCTTGAAGGTGGTGGACAACGTCATCTTGGGATTAAACAGCGCCGGCAGAATCTGGCTGGATCGTGCTTCTGTCCAGAAGCGCCTGGACGGCGTCTCAGCAGACTACGGTTTAAAAATCGACCCGCAAGCGTACATCTGGCAGCTTTCGGTCGGAGACCGGCAGCGGGTGGAAATCTTAAAGGCGTTATATCGAAATACCCGCGTGCTGATCCTGGATGAACCCACTTCTGTGCTGACCCCCAAAGAGACGGAAGAGCTGTTCCACACCATTCGCACCCTGGTGGATAAAGGTCTTTCCGTCATCTTCATCACCCACCATCTGGAAGAAGCGCTTGTGATCACCGACCGGATCACCGTGCTGCGCAATGGACGAGTGGTTGGCACCATCCCAAGCCGCGGCGCCACCAAACAGGAACTGGCTTCCATGATGGTGGGTCGTGAAGTGCTCTGCCGGGTGGAGCGCGAAGATGACACTGCCAAAGCGCCAGAGGTTGTGCTGCAGGTGGAAGGGCTTTCAACCTGCAACGATCGCGGCTTGCCGGCAGTGCGACAGGTATCTTTTCATGTGTCTGCTGGCGAGATCGTCGGCATTGCCGGTGTGGATGGCAATGGTCAGAGCGAACTGGTTCAAGCATTAACCGGTCTGCGGCAAGTTACCGCTGGAAAGTTTATGATCGATGGATATGATATGACCGGTGCTTCACCCCGGCAGATCTTGCTCCGAGGGGTTGGGCACATTACTGAAGACCTGCAGGATGGGCTGATCGGTGAGTTTACCTTGGTCGAAAACCTGATGCTAGATATGCATTATCTTCCACCCTACTCCAGACACGGTTTGCTAGACAAAACCCATATGCAAGAAAAGTCCAGAGAATTACTTAGGCTGTACGACATCCGTGCTCCGCACGAAAACGTGAAAGCGCGCACGCTTTCCGGCGGCAACAAGCAGAAACTGATGGTCGCCCGTGAGATTTCACGCGACCCACGCCTGCTAATTGCCGCTCACCCAACGCGCGGCGTCGATATCGGAGCGGAGGAATATATCCACAACCTGCTGCTTGAGAAGCGCCGCCTCGGCATGGCGATCCTACTCATTTCCACCCGCCTGGATGAGATCATCAGCCTGAGTGACAGGATCCTGGTTATGGAGCGCGGCCGCATCATGGGCGAGATGTCTCACTCAGAAGCGAATATCGAGCGTATTGGCTTGTTAATGGCTGGCTCCGAGGCTTAACACATGGGTATCGCAAAGCTGAACTTACAATCAAAACTAAGACAGGTTAACCTGGCTGAGATGCCCACGGTTTTCTCAACCATCCTGATTGTTGGGCTGGCATTTTTGATCGGAGGCGTCTTGATCTTTGCGATTGGGGTTAATCCGGTCACCGCCTATGCCGCGTTATTCCAGGCAGCCTTCGGCGACATTAATGGGATTGCGGAGACCTTCGTAAAAGCCTGCCCCCTGATTTTCGCCGGTCTGGGGATCGCGGTCGCCTACCGGGCAAAGTTTTGGAACATCGGCGCCGAGGGCCAGATCTACGCCGGGGGGATCACCGCCGCCTTGGCAGGCATCTACCTGCCAGCTATGCCTGCGATCCTCTTCATTCCAATCACGTTGTTAGCTGGCGCTCTGGGCGGGGCAGTCACCGGCTTCATTCCGGGAGTACTCAAAGCCAGGCTGAAAGTCAACGAAGTCATTACTACCTTGATGCTGAACTACATCATCATTGAGCTGACTGCATACCTGGTTCACGGACCAATGCGCGATCCGAGCAGCGGGATTACCATCTCCCCCCAGCTCAACCACGCCGCATGGCTGCCGATTGTCGTCCCCCGCACCCGCTTCCACCTGGGCATCCTGCTGGGGGAGAAAAAAAACCGGGAGGCCTGCCTGGCAGCCTTAAAAGACCTGC
>CAYQDF010000185.1:0-4748 GCA_964416175.1 uncultured Anaerolineaceae bacterium | reverse complement strand
TGACCGCATATGCGGACACTCAGGCTGCCATCACCAGTATCAACACGATTGGCCTGGATTATTACCTGATGAAGCCCTGGGACCCACCGGAACAGCACTTATATCCGGTGCTGGACGATTTGTTGAGCGATTGGGCTGCAACGGTTCCCATACCATACGACGGGATCCGCGTTGCAGGGACGCTGTGGTCAGCGAAGAGCCACACGGTGAAGGACTTCCTCGCTCGAAACCAGATACCTTATCAATGGCTGGATATCGACAAAGACGGTGAAGCCCGCAATCTCGTCGAAGCGATCAGCGAGGGCATTTTTCGAATCCCGGTTGTGTTCTTTCCAGATGGATCGACCCTCATCGATCCCGGTTACAATGAACTCGCTGCCAGGATTGGGCTCCAGACAAAAGCCGCCAGACCTTTCTATGACCTGATCATTGTTGGAGCGGGTCCAGCGGGGCTGGCAGCTGCCGTATATGGAGGTTCGGAAGGCTTACAGACCGTGCTCATCGAGAAAGAGGCGACCGGCGGTCAGGCGGGGACAAGTTCAAAGATCGAGAACTATCTGGGATTCCCGCAAGGCTTAACGGGCGCTGACCTCGCCAGGCGGGCTACGTCACAGGCTCTGCGCTTCGGTGTTGAGATATTGAGGCCGCAGGAGGCGGTCAGTCTGCGCGTTGAGGACCCTTACCGGTATATCCTCCTCTCCGACGGGGCTGAGATCAGCGCACACGCAGTCCTGATTGCCACGGGAGTCTCCGTCCGCCGCCTCGAAGTGCCAGGTGTTGATAAACTTACCGGAGCGGGGGTTTATTACGGAGCAGCACTGACTGAGGCGGCTTTCTACCGGGACCAGGAGGTTGTGGTGGTTGGCGGGGCGAACTCTGCCGGACAGGGGGCGATGTTTTTCTCCCGATACGCCAGAAAAGTGACAATGCTCGTGCGCGGCAGCTCCTTGGAAGCTGGAATGTCACAATACCTGGTCGACCAGATTCGTGGCACCCCGAATATTGCGGTCATCCTGAGGAGTGAAGTAGTCGAAGCCATTGGACAGGATCGACTCGAAGCCGTAAAGGTTTTGAAGAAAGACGAAGAGGAAATCGAGACTCTGCCTGCCGCTGCGCTGTTCATCTTCATTGGCGCGGTCCCGCACACCGAGCTGGTCGCGAAGGTGGTTGAACGAGATAGCGCAGGCTTCATCCTCACTGGTTCTGATTTATTCAAGAACGGGAAACGGCCGAAGGGGTGGAACCTCAATCGGGATCCTTTTTATCTCGAGACGAGCGTTCCAGGTATCTTTGCGGCGGGGGACGTCCGACACCACTCGATCAAACGGATCGCTTCAGCGGTAGGGGAGGGCGCGGTTTCGGTCGCTTTGATTCACCAGTATCTGAAAACCGTGTAATCATGCACGATTTCTTGAAGAAAATTCCTTTATTCTCCGACCTGGCAGAAGATGATCTGAACCGGTTATGTGAAATGGTCGAAGAGGTTCAGTTGAACGCTGGGGAGATCTTGTTCACTGAAGGCAGTCCGGGGGATTATGCGTATGTGATCAAGGAGGGGGAAATTGAAATTCTCAAAGCGTCAGGGGGGCGCGACGTACTGCTGGCGGTACGGAAACCGGGGGACGTGATCGGCGAGATGTCCATCCTGGAATCTGCCCCACGCTTTGCAACAGTGAGGGCACGGACGGATAGCCTGTTGCTGGCTATCGGCCACACCCAGCTCCAACGGCTGTTGGATGCCAGCTCATCTGCTGTCCGGTCCTTGCTTCACACGATCACCTCCCGTTTGCGCTCGACGGAATTGATGCTGAGGCAGAGTGAGAAGATGGCCCAACTGGGCACGATGACCGCCGGGATTGCCCATGAATTAAACAATCCGGCATCTGCTGCCCAACGAGGCGCCTCCCAATTAGTCTCGGCAATCAACCAGCTGCAGCAGGCCAACCTCCGCCTGGGAAAATTGGCATTACCCTCTGAGAAGTGGGAGATCCTGTTGGACCTTGAAACTTTGGTCAGGGCGAGCGCAGCCAGTCCGGAGGCTGGAGACCCACTCACGAGGAGTGATCGAGAACTACAGATGGAGACCTGGCTTGCCGATCAGAAGATTGATAACGCCTGGGAATTTGCGCCGGTTTTAACCGACCTGGGATTTGGGGACGAACAGCTGGAAAGCCTGGCGGCTAATTTTCCGGCTGATCAGCTTTCTGATGTGGTCGCCTGGCTTGGTGCAAGCTTCACCGTCTACAGCCTGCTTGCTGAGATCAGCCAGGGTGCGGGTCGCATCTCGGAGATCGTTAGATCCCTCAAGACGTATGCATACCTCGACCAGGCTCCAGTTCAGGCGGTAGATGTGCACGAGGGAATTGATCACACACTTGTTTTACTTCGCCATAAGCTCAAGCAAGGCGTAAATGTCAGGCGGGAATATGGAGATGGGATTCCTAAAATCCAGGCTTATGGGAGTGAGCTCAACCAGGTGTGGACGAACATTATCGATAACGCGATCGACGCGATGGATGGTAAGGGAGATATCTGGATCAGGACACGGAGAGATGGCGACTGGGTGATCGTCGAGATTGAAGATAACGGCCCAGGTATCCCTCAAGATATTCAGGATAAGATATTCAGCCCTTTCTTTACAACGAAAGCAGTTGGTAAAGGGACCGGGCTCGGCCTCTACATCACATATGATATCATTCAAAAACACGCCGGTGAAATAAAATTATATTCCCGACCTGGAAAGACCCGGTTCCAGATCTGCCTGCCGGTCGATTTCGAGAAAGTCCATACCAATCACAATCCGGTCTCTGCGATGAACATCATAGACGACGATAACCTCTTGCGTATTCTAAAAACTGTGAAGAATCTGGCTGTGGTTGGCATCTCGGATAACAAAGATCAACCGAACCATTCTGTCCCGGCATATCTCCAGGGGATTGGATATAAAATCATTCCAGTGAATCCAAACCTGGATGAAGTGCTTGGTGAGACAGCTTATCCCGACCTGTCAGCGATTCCGGAGCCTGTTGACCTTGTCCTGGTGTTTCGAAGAAGCGAATTTGTCCCAGAAATCGTGGATCAGGCGATTAAGATCGGGGCGAAGGTTGTCTGGATGCAGGAGGGAATTGTCAATGAAGTGGCTGCTGTTACAGCAAGAGAAGCTGGTTTAGATGTGGTCATGGATACCTGTATGCGGGCTACCCATAAGAGGCTGATCGGCATGGCCTGACATTGATGGAATATCTTCATACCAGGTTGTTACAACCTCGAACTATCCAGGAGCAAACGGAGCAAAATCCAATGAAGAATCCAAGGTTATCCCTCTGGATAAGGCAAGTCGATGATAAGACATCCATTATCGATATTCAAGGGGAGGTGACATCGGATGCTGAAGATGTGTTCTTGAGAATATTCGACCAGCTCGTATCGCATCCGATAGCAAATATCTTGTTGAATTTCTCTGGGATGAATTTCATGAACAGCTCTGGGATTGGATTGCTGATCACTTTGCTCAGGAAAGCCAGGTCAAACGATAAGTCCCTCTTCGCTTATGGATTGAAAGATCATTTTCGCCAGGTTTTCGAACTGACCCAGTTGGTCTCCGTAATCAAAATTTTCCGTGATGAACAAGAGGCCCTGTCAGCCGTTCGGGGTGGGTGACCGGCTTGTCATTCCAGGAATCTTCGCTGTGCAAGTGGAAACAAGAGGATGGGGGCTGTGGAACGTGGGTATATCAAGTTGCTGAAAACGGGGGAGCTGGAGAAGCGCGTCGCTGAGGCGTACAACCATCTTTCGGTTTGCGATGTATGCGCGCTGGAGTGTCCGATTGACCGCCGTGCCGGTGGTTTGGGAGCCTGTAAGACCGGAGAACTCGCAAAAGTGAGCAGCTACGGCCCCCACATGGGGGAAGAGGATCCGCTCCGCGGCTGGCGCGGGTCCGGGACGATTTTTTTTACTCGCTGCAATCTGCGCTGCCAGTACTGCCAGAATCACACCATCAGCCAGACCGATTCGGGTTCCGAAGTCGAACCAAAAGATATCGCATTGATGATGCTTGAGCTGCAAGAGCGTGGCTGCCACAACATAAACCTGGTTTCTCCGAGCCATGTTGTCCCGCAGATCCTCGGTGCCGTTATGGTCGCCGCTCAAGCGGGACTGAATCTCCCATTGGTCTACAATACTGGGGGATATGATTCTTTGGTCATGCTTCACCTGCTGGATGGGGTTATCGATATTTACATGCCCGACATGAAATATGCGGATCCGAAGATCGGACACCGTTATTCGAAGATTCCGGATTATCCACGGGTTAATCAGGCAGCAGTTAAAGAAATGCATCGCCAGACTGGCGATTTACAAGTGGATGAACACGGCATTGCCACACGTGGGCTCCTGGTGCGACACCTCGTCCTGCCAGACAACCTGGCTGGGACTCGACAGATTGTGAAGTTCCTGGCGGAGGAGATCTCCCCAAACACGTATCTCAACCTGATGGATCAATACCGGCCTGAATTTCGTGCTCACCATTATCCTGAACTCAACCGCCGAATTACCAGCGAAGAATATTTGCAGGCAGTCCAGTGGGCGCGTGAAGCTGGATTGAAGCGCCTCGATCGGCGGGAGCCTGTATTTTTATCAGGTGAGGGAGGGAGCTGGTAAAAAAAATCCTGGGTTCGGATAGTCAACCCAGGAATGGCGGTCCCGACGGGATTCGAACCCGCGATCTCGGCCTTGACAGGGCCGCATGT
>CAYQDF010000184.1:0-4759 GCA_964416175.1 uncultured Anaerolineaceae bacterium | reverse complement strand
CAGAAGCCCCTCAATCAGCTTTAGCAGTCTAATTTAACGTCAGTTCGGAATGACAGCCGCTTCGACAGCGTGGCGGACATCCCCTCCTTACCGGCGGGACACGTCTGAGTGGAACAGGGTCGTAGTCCCGAGTTTGCGAGGGAGTAGTCGCAGAAGCCCGCCGCTCCGCTCAGCGGGCTGGTTTGTTTTATCCGAAGTTCATCTTAATTCAAACAGGTCTTTCATACAATTCAGGCGGCGAGGGTGGCTCTAAATCCTGTCTGGAGCATAAAATCGTCCAGGTATTCGAGGAGGATGTCCCCCAGGTAGAAATAGAAGATGAGCACAAACGCACAGCAGCAGAGAAGTAATACCACGACGACGATAAAGATGATCAGACCGGTGTTCGATTTCTTCTGCGGTGCTTCAGGTGAAAACATGCCTTCGGATTGCTGTTCTGTCATCGTATCCTCCAATGTTCAATGAATGGGTGATATGAGCATTAAGGGACTTGCTTCGCCTGTCTTTGGCTGCTCCTTTTCCAAAAATACCAGACGATTATTACTGCGATCAGTATGAGGATGAAACCCAGGACAACCGGAACGACGACTGCGAGAACAGAGAGGAATGTCGCCAGGGCGTCCTCGGCGACACTGACCGGGATATTCCCAGCCCCACCGGTCGTGGCAGTGACTGCCGGACGAACAGCAGCCGACTTCACAGCATGAACGCCTCCCGCGACCAATAATCCGGCTGCCAATGCAAGTACTGGATGAATGTTGCTGATCACGTTTGCAGACGCAGCAAAGACGATCGCCCCGGCTACCGGGCGTATGAAAGTCTGAATGGCATCATTCACGTGATTGACCGCCGGAATCTTATCGGCAAAAAACTCAACCAGAGAAAGCACGATCAATAAACCCAAAATCCACCAGGAGGTCAGTGTATCCCACGGAGAACTCAATTGAATCAGGTCTGTGTATCGCGCCACCAGGCTGATGACGAGCAGAGGGATATATGCGTTCAGGCCTGCGCTGGCTGAGAGGCCGAAAGCCGCTAATATACCGCTGAGCAATTCCATGGTTCACTCATCCTAGATGAAATCCATCCCAGGTTCCAGTCAGGAAATAACGTAAGGCGTCGAGAAGCCCAATCTGGATCATCGCGGAAGCGAAACCCCCCAACAGTGGGTAGAGGATTTCACTGACCTGATTATACCTTTTCTCAGCTTTTAGTATCATCACCCACAGCATAGTATAAACTGAGGTCAGCAACAGGATCACCCCGGCTGCGCTGATGAGTGCAAGTGGATACAGCAGCAGCGGGTTTTCAAGCAGTACCATCGCATCCAACCCAATCGCGAGGATCACCAGGGCGATCATGGAGCGCATGGAAGGGACTGCGGGCTGATCCACTGATTTTGCCCACACCGTAGCATTGAAAGCCGGGTATACCACGAGGGCAAGTGCCAGTCCCATCCCGATCCCCGTGGACAGCCGCGTGGAATTCATTGGCGCGTAAAGGGTTGGCGTCACCGGCAACAAACTCAGGAGGGAGTTGATACCATCGAGGATAAATGCACCGACAAACACTGCGAGAAAAGCAAGGACGGACCTGGGAGGCATGCCAGCTCGCCGGGGGGAGGTAACCCCCTGGAAAATCAGTCCCAATACTGCACCCAGGTACATTCCGCTGCACCGAGCGCAGAGAGGGAGCTGTCTGTCGCCGAGAAAAAAGGAGCGAATATCAATCCGATGGCAGACTGCATAGCCGACAGCATCTGCTTTGCCAAGCAGACCCTCCGGCGTGTTCAGCAACCAGCCGATAAGCACCATGCCAACTGCCAGAAGGATGCCACCCTTCCAAAACCCATTCAGCCGGATTTTGGCAAGCTTTATCGTATCCATAATGAATGAGATTATAGGTGCTTCACCGGAAAATCACAAGCCGGATGGCAAACTTCAACAGATTGGGGTATGATTCGCCTTCGAGTCTTACGCTCTGGAGGACATTTTTGGATGAAAACCATCACGACCGCGATTTCGTTGGCTTTTGTGATCAGCGCCTGCTCCTTTTTAAGGCCGAATCCGGTAGAGACGATTGTTGTACAGGATACTCCCGTCCCGACGACGCCCGTCCCTCCTACTATCACGCCCACAACCTTACCGCCAACGCTGACTCCAACAGTCACCGTCACCCTCACTTCCACGCCCGCATACCCGGCCGAAGGCTATGGTCCTGATGATTTTCCAACAGATATCAATCCCCTTACCGGGCTCCGGGTCGTGGATCCTGCTCTGCTCGACAGGCGACCACTGGCAATAAAAATAAACATCGTCCCGCGTACATCCACGCGCCCACCCTGGGGACTGTCAGCAGCCGATATGGTTTATGAATATTACCAGAACAACGGGTATACGCGTTTTCACGCGATCTACCTGGGCGAGGATGCAGAGCTGGCCGGTCCCATCCGGTCTGGGCGTTTTCCGGATCATTACCTGATCCGGATGTACAAGAGCATTTTCGCGTATGGCAGCGCCGACCGCACGATTAACGATCGATTGTTGAACGCCGAATACAGCAACCGCCTCGTCTTGGAAGGCGGAAGGAGGACGATATGTCCCCCAAGTGCAGCGGCACCTTAGTGCCGATTCGATCCGCAGGGGTTTGATCTGCTCCTCGGCGGGACGACAGAGATACACGAGTTCGTCCAGAACCAGGGTGTGGATGACGAACGTCAGGACCTGGATGGCATGTGGTTCAAGCTAGAACCACCATCTGGCGGCGAAGAAGGGGTTGGCGTAACGATCCGGTACTCCTCTGACGACTACACCCGTTGGGGATACAACATTGCCCGTCAAAAATACCTGCGCTACCAGGACAACGTCTTCGATACCGGCGGTGGGGAAGAATTCGCACCGCTCCTTGACCGGAACAATGAAGAGAATATTGTGGCTGATAACGTGGTCGTCCTATTGATGGAACACACGTTTTACCGCAAACCTCCGGCAGAGATCATCGAGATCCTGGTCAGCGGGAGCGGCCCTGCGTATGCGTTTCGTGATGGAAAGGTCTATAAAGTCCGCTGGAACATCCCGGCTCAGGATAGTGTGCTCTACCTGACGGACGAGGATGGAGAACCTTTCCCATTTAAACCCGGAAAAACCTGGTTCGAGGTCGTTGGTCAGAGTTCGTCGATCACCTCGCCTGAGGAAGGGGAATGGCGGTTCCAGTTCCAGATCCCCTGAACCATGTGAATTCATAAGCTCATCGCCTTAGCTCAATTAAATTTACCCACCAACCCCTTCCTCGATGCGTTTGGAACTTCACCTGCTCGCCGGGAAGAGGGAAAAACAACTGGCGCATTTAATTGCGATCAAGAGTCTTGAGAATCTCCCTTATCAGGCTGGGACCATAGTATATCAATCCTGTAAATACCTGGATCAGCACTGCACCTGCATCCAGTTTTTCCTGGGCATCTTTGGGGCACATGATTCCCCCCACTCCAACAATCGGCAGATTTCCCCCGGTTGCAGAATAAATCCGTCGGATCATCTGGGTGCTTCTGGATTTTAAGGGCAGTCCACTCAACCCGCCAGATTGGCCGGCGAGCGGCGATCGCAGGCCCTCCCTACCGACCGTCGTGTTCGTAGCGATCACCCCATCCATATGGGTGTCCACGATAACCTGGAGAGCATCATCAAGTTCCCTGTCTGTCAAATCCGGCGATAGTTTTACCAGCAAGGGCACATGTTTTCCAAGGAGATCTTCCTGCGCCTTCCTTTCCTTTCCTAACAGGCCCAGGAAAGCCATCAACGTATGCTTCGCCTGCAGCTGCCGCAGGCCTGGCGTGTTTGGGCTGCTGATGTTCACGACCAGATAATCCGCCAGAGGAGCGAACATTCTCATTAATAACAAGTAATCCTGTGACGCTTCTTCGAGGGCAGTCTCCCGATTCATTCCCAGGTTCACTCCCAGGACCGGTCCTTCGGTACGCCTGTCTGCCAGCCTCCGTGCCAGGGAAACCGCGCCTCTCCCAGGGAAACCCATGCGGTTGATTAATGCTTCGTCCTCCACCAGGCGGAAGATGCGCGGCCGCGGATTACCCATTTGCGGTCGGGGAGTGACTGTGCCGACCTCAATATGTCCAAACCCGAGTGCCGCCAGCGCGTGAAGTCCCAGGCCATCTTTGTCGTATCCGGCAGCCAGCCCAACCGGGTTGGGAAAGACCAGTCCAAACGCCTTCACCGGTTTCTCGGGACCACGGTATATCTCTCTTAGCACCTTTGTGGCACCTGGGATGATACCTGCCACCTGAAGCAGCCGGATTGTAAGGCTATGCGCAGTCTCGGCGCCCAGCCGAAACAGCGCCGGGCGCACCATTCGTTGATACGGATTCACGTCATTTCGACAAAAATTCCTGGACCTGTTTGACCTGCTTGGGCGAGACCAATCCCTGCTCCTCCCATTCTCGAAGCAGCCCGCTCAACGTGAATATCGAGCGCAGGCGATACCCTTCCCTGGCTAACGCCTCTTCGGCCCCTGACTGCCGGTCGATGAGGACCACGATGTCCTCGACAATCAGGCCGGCGGCACGGAGCCTATCAACTGCTTCAAGCTTGGTGCCGCCTGTCGTCGCCAGATCGTCCAGGACGACCACTCGCTCGCCGGAGTGGAACACGCCCTCTATCTGCGCCCGCGTGCCGTAATCTTTCGTCTCCTTCCGCGGATATATCAGGGGCCAACCGCCTTTCAGACTGACTGCTGTCCCGATCGGCAG
>CAYQDF010000183.1:0-4900 GCA_964416175.1 uncultured Anaerolineaceae bacterium | reverse complement strand
TGGAAGACGATCCGGGGGAGCCAGTTTATATCCGCACGGAGTGGGGGCGGGGATACTGGTTCGCGGAGAGTACAAGGGATCTCGAATTCGCCGTTTGATCGGGCCTGTCTCTAAATGCGCGTGTTATTTATTTGGAGCCGCCCGCTCAGGCGGCTTTTTTGCTTCGGTAAGAGGTGGTGCAACAGGTTTGCACCACTCAAAGAAATTTCTGAGATTTTCAACGAAATTTATAAATTCCCCACGCAGACTTATTTGCTATATTAACTCTGAGGTTTTGCACCATCAACAGGTGGATTGTTGGGTCAGCATTGGTTCTTTGTCTATGGATCAAGAAGAGAATCCTGGCAAGATTTTTCATGATCACCGCGAAAGGAGGTGGGATAAGGCATTAAAGGGGTGAACCTTTAAATTCGAACAAACCTGAGCAAATCAATGTCTACAACTTGGAGGGATAACCAATGAAAAAGAACGTACTCTTGAGCATCCTGGTGATTATGGCGGTGGTCGCCCTGACTGCCACGGTGACCTGGGCTTACTTCAGCAGTAATACAACTGAGACTGCGACTCTGACGACCGCGCTGATCGGGATTGGAGAAACCGGGGGGTTCCCCATCAACTTTGACAAGGTGCTGCCCGGAGAATCGAAGGTGCTCGAGTTCAGCGCCAAGAACATTGGGAACCGCGAAGCGGATTTCTACGCCCAGATGGTCGGCTGGACGGGCGACGAGAGCAATCCCGCATATCTAAATTTCTGTCTGGGGTCTCTGGGGTTTGATGCCGTCCGGATCACGGTCCAGGAGTTGGATGGAGCGGGCGGAACTCCGACGGCAACCTGGATCAACAACGAGCAGATCTGCAATCTGTATCCAGGCCATTCTGCTTCCGTGATCAGGCAGATCGCAAATGATGTCGGTGTAGGCGTCCGGAAATACTACCGCATCACGCTGACCCTCAACGCCCTGGCCGGCAACGAATACATGAATAAGTTCAACACGGATTATGTGAACCTGATCGCAGTTCAATACAATGGCCCCAATCCTGTGCCGGATAAGGACAGCTACTACAGCGCGTGGCCAACCGACACCGCCCCCGACGATGATCCGAACTACTAGCTTTTAATCGGCTCATCGACAAACAGAATAGCTCTATCAGGCCTGGTGCGCGCTCCGGAGCGCGCACCAGGCCGACAAACAGACATCGATGCGGACGAAGTAGCTCATCACTCTCCTGAGTTTTTGTATCATTGGCGCCGCGCTGGTGCTGATTCTGCTCCTGGGGCCGGCAAGAGTGGTTGTATCCGACAGCATGGCGCCCACTTTTCGAGCGGGAGATGTCATTTGGGTAAGCCCGCTCATCGCACCTATCTCCACAGGCCAGATCATCAGTTTTAACTACCAGGGAAAATTGATCACCCACCGGGTGATCGCCGTGTCCGGGGATACGCTGGTCACTAAGGGTGATAATAACCAGACGGCGGATCCATGGCAGGTGAAGTTATCAGACGTTGTTGGCGAGCCGGTCTTCAGGATCCCTTACCTGGGATATCTAATCTTCTTCTTAAGGCAGCCTCTCGGTTGGCTGATCTGCGTGATCATTCCCGCCGTTTGGATCATCGTGGATGAGATTAAGAAGATAGTCACCGAGGTGAAGAAAGCAAAAGTCGCCTGAAGTTGGAGGAGAAAGGTGAGGAGGAATAAAGGGCTGTTGGGCATGTTCCTTACCGGACCGGCAATTCTGGCCTGCCTTCTCGGTACGATCTTGCTGGCAGCATCCCGGTCCGGTGAAACCTGGGGGTACTTTTCCACAACGGCGAATCGCCTGGTGACCATCACCACCGGCATCTGGGCTGTCCCCCCCGCCCAACCCGCCACCTCCCTCGAAGCAGATAAGACCGCCGCAGGGTTCTGGGAAGCCGCAGTCAAGGGCGACCGCTTCGGCGCCCGGGGCCAGGTCTGTGTCGCGAACATCGGCGATCACCCCACCGAGAACCTGGCAATCCTCGACGTGGTCCAGATCAAGATCGGCTCGACGAAGTTCGCCGATTACGCCGCCGCGCCCCTGGATCTCAGCCCCCATCCCGTGCTCGCGCCGGGAGAGTCATTCTGCTACCCCTACGAAATCGAATTCCTCCCCGTCGAGAAGGCCAAATACCGCAACCTGGCCCGCGTGACGATCACCAACCACGCCGGCTGGCTGCCGGGCGGCCCCCACTGCCCGGGGCCAGACCCCTGCCCGTTCGGGCCAGAGCCGAAAATCAGCTTTGAGCTGCCCCTTTCGCCCGATGAGGGAGATGAGAACATCCGGCAGGACCCTGGAAGCCCTCCCTCTATCTTGCCCACGCCGACGCTGGCCCCCTCGCCGTCTCCAACTACAACGCCGGCCCCGCCGGAGGGCGGCGATTCGCCGCGCCCTCGCACGCCCACCCCCACCTCCACTCTGGAACCAACTCCCACGCTCTTCCAGACGGAACCCCCTGTCCCGACCGAGACGCTCCCGCCGACCCCCACTACGGCGCCAACCGCGCAGCCCGGTTCAGCCTGCACGCATTCCCCGGCATACTGGCTGGCCTACCCGGGACAATGGCCGCTCAAGAAACTATCCCTGGGAGGCCGCACGGTTTCTCTGCAGGAAGCCCTGGCGATCCTGGCCTCGCCGTCCACCGAGGACGCCTCGATCCTCCTGGCCCAGCAGCTGATCGCTGCCCGATTGAACGCAGCAGCCGGGGTGGATACCACGATGATCCTCGATGTTCTCCAGGCGGCTGAGCTGTGGCTGGAAGCGCATCCCCCGGGCAGCGCGCCTTCTTCGCCCGCTCGGGACCAGGCCCTTATCCTGGCGGAAGACCTGGAAGCCTACAACCTGGGGCAGATCGGTCCAGGGGCGTGTCGCGAGGACCTGCCCACTCCAGACCCAACCCAAATCCCGCCAGCCGCGACGCCAGACCCTTCTCCCACGCCCCCGGCTACCCCAACTGTCTCCCCCACGCCCTCCCTGGTTCCCGGCCCCACGACCACTTCTACCGCCACTCCCTCCTGGACGCCGCTTCCTTCGCCGACTCCCACCGACCTGCCCCCAACCGAAGAAACGGTCCTCCCCACGCCCACCCCGCCGGGATAAATTCCCCCGCCTCTCGTTAACCCCGTTCGGGCGCTTCCCCTCCGGTCAGCACTCCGTCAGATCCGACCGCCAGGCACCGGGACTTCCGGCTTATTGCGATCTGGATAATATTGGTATTGAATGAGATTTTCCCGCTCCCTGGATTTAACAAATGATCCCGGCACCTGTCAGGGGCTGCGCGTCTTCTGGCAGGATTGCATGGTCTGGATCTCCATGGAAACGCGTCCCTACCCTAACCGAAACAGGAGGCAATATGCATAGGATCAATCTCTACTGGCGGCTGGGCGCGGGCCTGGCATTACTGGCGATTGCGGCATCAATCCCGGCCGGGCTTTTGGCGCGCGGACTTCGAGTCTCTGCCCAGACAGAAGGTGTGCTCCCATTGTAAGGACTTCGACGAGGCACGACACTTCCCCACCCCTGCGCGAACTGGCTCTCAATCCGCCCAAGGCTGGCGAGCTGCAAGAGATCCCGCTGCCGCGCCTGCCCAAGGCGAAGCCTGCGGCCGAAAACCCGGCCGCTGCTGTTGACCCGGTCCTGCCGGGCGCAGCAGCCATGCCGAATCCGATCGCCAACTTCGAAGGCACGAATAATGTGAACCTCGTCCTGCCGCCAGACACCAACGGCGACGTTGGTCACGATCCGGACTCTGGCACGAAATACTACGTGCAGATGGTCAATGTGTCCTACCAGATCTGGGGCGTGACCGATCCGGCCAACCCGGTCTCCCTCCTGGGCCCGGCAGACAACAACACCCTGTGGGATACCTTCGGCGGACCGTGCGAGACGACCAACGACGGCGACCCGATCGTCCTGTTCGACCACCTGGCCAACCGCTGGCTCATGACCCAGTTCGCCCTGCCGAACTTCCCCATGGGACCGTTTTACGAGTGTATCGCGGTTTCCCAGACAGCCGATCCAACCGGGCCTGGCACCGTTACGAGTTTGAGATCAGCGCCACCAAGCTAAATGACTATCCCAAGTTCGGGGTCTGGCCGGATGCGCACTACATGTCTATCAACCAGTTTGCCGAAGATACACTCAATTGGGCCGGCGCCGGGGCGGTGGCCTTCGAACGGGAGGCGATGCTGGCCGGAGACCCGGCGACGATGGTCTACTTCGACGTCGGCGCAGTGACCCTGGACTTCGGCGGCATGCTACCCGCTGACCTCGACGGCAGCTCCCCTCCGAACGGCACGCCCAATTACTTCGTCGAGTGGGACGACAGCACCTGGCTGGGCGACCCCGAAGACACCCTGCGCCTCTGGGAATTCATCGTAGATTGGGCAAATCCACTAAACTCGTCTTTCGGCGTGAACGCCAGCTTCGATCCGAACGCCCTCATCTCCACGCTCAACGTCGATCCGAATCTGTGCAATTTCGGCCTGTGCATCCCTCAGCCCGGCACGGCGTAGCGGCTCGACCCGATCTCAGACCGCCTGATGTTCCGCCTCCAGTACCGTAATTTTGGCGATTACCAGGTCCTCCTCTCGAACCATTCTGTCGATGTGGATGCAGCGAACCACGCCGGCATCCACTGGTTCGAGCTGCGCGACAGCGGCGCCGGATGGGATATGTTCCAGGAAGGCACCTACGCTCCGGACAGCGAGCACCGCTGGATGGGGAGCATCGCGATGGACGGCGCCAGCAACGTCGCGTTGGGCTACTCCGTCTCCAGCGGGACGGTCTACCCCTCGATCCGCTACGCGGGTCGGTTAGCCGGCGACCCGCCTGGCGCCCTGCCCCAGGCAGGAAACACCTCAAGTTCGGTGAGCGAAGCGCT
>CAYQDF010000182.1:0-4906 GCA_964416175.1 uncultured Anaerolineaceae bacterium | reverse complement strand
GGCCTTCAGCTGCTGCGATCGCGTTCGGCACCCGCGTAGGCCTCTGGGTGATCCCGATCGCGATTGTGGTGAACCTGATCCTGCTCTTCGTCCGCTTCACCAAGACCCTCAACATCGATATCTGGAACTTCTGGCATTTCGCCTTCATCGGCTCGCTCGTGGCGATAGTCAGCAAGAATGTAGGGATGGGTTTGGTTGCCGCGGCTGTGGCAGCGGCTTGGGCATTGTTCCTGGGGGACTGGACTGCCCGGGCGATCCAGGGATTCTACAATCTGCCCGGCATCTCCATCCCGCACCTGACTACCGCCCCTGGGGTGCCTTTCGCCATCGCGGTCAACTGGGTGCTGGAAAAGATCCCGGGGGTCAACAAAGTGGAAGCAGACCCGGAGCACATCCAGAAGCGATTTGGCGTGTTTGGCGACCCGGTCGTTCTTGGGTTGGTGATCGGCCTGGTGCTGGGGATACTGGCCTTTTACAACGTCGGCACCTTCACCGACGCGCTGGTGAAGATTCTCCAGACCGCGATGAACCTGGCGGCAGTCATGCTGCTGCTGCCGCGGATGGTTCAAATCCTGATGGAAGGCCTGATCCCGGTCTCCGAGGCCGCGCGCGACTTCATGCAACGGCGCGCCACTGGCCGGGATATCTATATCGGCCTGGATTCGGCAATCCTGATCGGCCACCCCGCCGCTATTTCCACCGCCCTGCTCTTGGTCCCCATCGCCATCTTGCTGAGCCTGATCTTGCCCGGGAACCAGGTCATCCTGTTTGCCGACCTGGCGGTCATCCCCTTTGTCGTGGCCGGCTTCGCGCCAATCATGCACGGCAATATCTTTAGGATGGTGATCGCAGGGATCATTGTGCTGGGGATTGGCTTTTACATCGCCACAGCCATGGCACCCAACATCACGACTGCTGCGGCAGAGGCAGGTTTTGCCATCCCCGAGGGCGCTGCCCAGATCACCAGCATCGCGGACGGTTTCTTGTGGCCTCCGTTCATCTTTACAATCATGGCCACCGCTTTGAGCTGGATTGGCATCCTCCTGCTGGCTGTGCTGGTGCTGGTGTTGATGTACCTGTTCAATCGCAACCCGCAGCCCTGGGAGACCCTGGCTGGCGCGCCCAAGCCAATGCCGGAGGCTGCCCCGGCTGATTAGCGCAGTTGCGCCTGGCTGACTATATTTAGAACCCTGCTGGCTGGGGTGGTGAAATCCGCACCACCCCAGCCTGGGGAATGGCAGATATGGTTGATGTCGTTATTCGTGACCTGTTGGGGAATTGGGGGAGCTTTCTCCTCGACACGTATCTGAAATACAGCCTCTACATAAACGCTGCCGTCCTCCTTTACGCCCTGCTGATCATCCTCTCGCGCCGCAACTACCGCCAGATCCGGGAATCGTTGCAGAGAGATCTGAGGATCCGGTATCAAGCCCAAATCAAAAATAAGGATCACCGATCAATCGTAGCAATGTTGGACAGGAATGGGATACCCTGGGAACAGGCTCTCAGCGCTTCAAAATTTCCCTTTATCGCTCACCCCCGCGGGTTAACGATCCACACGAGATCTGCCAGGAACTTGCAGCGAATGATCCCGGTCAACAGCCTGGCCAGCTCTCTTGCGGAACCTCCAAAAGAGTGAAAAAATCTCTCCTCAGGAAAACAAACCTATGCCAGTCGCCGAAGTCGTTGTAATGCATTCCGTGGGTTTGCATGCCCGTCCAGCCGCTGAATTTGTCAAGCTGGCGGCCTCCTTTCCTTGCGAGATCAAGGTATGCAACCTGACCGCAGATAGTAAATTCGTGAACGCGAAGAGTATCCTGAGCGTTTTGACTCTGGGGGTTCAGCAGGCACACCGGGTGCGGATTGAGACCAGCGGAGAAAGAGATGAGGAAGCCCTGCAGGCTCTAATAACCTTGATTGAAAGTAATTTCGGAGAGGCCCAGGGATGAGCCGCCATGCTCGGGGAATTCCAGTATCGGGCGGGATTGCCATTGGACCAGGATGGATATATCGGCCAACCATCGTCAATGTCGAGCGCAGGATTGACCAGGACCCAGAGATAGAGAGGAGGCGCCTCGTCTCTGCCCTGGCGGCTGCCAGGGACCAGATCAGTCGACTGCGCCAGGCAACCAGGGAACAGCTCGGGCAAGAGCAGGCAGCCATATTCGAGGCCCACCTCCTCATTTTGGAGGATCCGGAATTCATCGGGCGGATCAACGATGCCATCGCAGCGGATCGGATCAACGCCGAAGCAGCCCTTGCCGGAGTGGTTGAAGAGTACGCCCAGATGATGCTCGCTTTATCTGATGAGTATTTCCAGGCGCGGGCGCAGGATATCCGCGACGTTGGGCATCGGCTGCTTTGCTGCCTCTCAGGCGCTGAGGTAGGTGGAGCCGAGATGCCGGACCAGCCGGTCATCGTCCTGGCGGAAGACCTCACTCCCTCGGACACGGTCCAGTTCGATCGCGCGCGCGTACTGGGTCTCTGCACGCTCCGGGGCGGGCCGACGTCCCACACAGCCATCCTCGCCCGCAGCCTCGGCGTGCCCGCGGTGGTCAACCTTGCTCTGCCGCTGGAGGATCTTCACGATGGGGTCCCGCTCATCCTGGACGGCAGCGCGGGAGAATTGATCATCGATCCTGTTCCTGAGGAGATAGGCAAGGCTCGCAGGGATCGGTCGGAGCAGCGCGCTCTTTGGGCTGAACAGCTGAGCGCGGCTGCCCTGCCCGCTGCAACGACCGACGGGCGGGTTGTGGAAGTAGCGGCAAATATCGGCAGTGTGGAGGATGCCCGCCAGGCGATAGATTTCGGGGCGGAGGGGGTGGGCCTGCTGCGAACGGAATTCCTGTACCTGAACAGGGAGCGGCTTCCCTCCCTGGAAGAGCAGGTCGGGGTTTACCAGGAAATCTTCACGGTCATGGGCAACCGCCCTGTGGTTGTGCGGACGCTCGATATTGGAGGCGATAAAGCAGTCGATTATCTGGGCATCCAGCACGAACCCAATCCCTTCCTCGGATGGCGGGCTATCCGCATGATCGATGAAAAACCGGAAATCTTGAGGGATCAGTTCAGCGCGCTGCTGCTGGCCGGGAGGGGGGTTGATTTGCGCATCATGATCCCGCTGGTCGCCAGCCTGGAGGAGGTACTGGGAGCGCGACAGCTGTTCGACCAGGCCTGCCAGAGCCTGCAGTTAATTGGTCGGCCGGTGGCAGAAAGGGCGCAATTTGGCATCATGATCGAAGTCCCCTCCGCAGCCCTGCTGGCCGGGCACCTGGCCGAACACGTGGACTTCTTCAGCATCGGCACCAATGACCTGGCACAGTATACGCTGGCGGTGGACCGCACGAACGAACGCGTTGCCCACCTGGCAAGCCCCTTCCACCCTGCCGTCCTCAACCTGATTGCTCAAACGATCCAGGCCGCCCACTCCCGGGGGAAATGGGTGGGATTGTGCGGGGAGATGGCTGGGGACCCCCGGGCTACTCCACTGCTGTTGGGGTTGGGTCTGGATGAGTTCAGCATGGCGCCGGCTTCAATCCCAATCGTGAAACAGCGCATCCGCCAGCTGGCATTCAAAGATTGTCGGGAGATCGCCGCCGCGGCCCTGAAGCTCCCCACCACCCGCGCCGTCCTCGATTATCTGGATGAAGTTACCCCTTCGGCGAAGTAAAGTCCCCCGCGTCGACCTGTCCCAGGGCTTTCAGTAAATCCGCCGTCTTCAGGATCACTGCGGCGTGGCGCTGACCGGAGCCGATCGAAACCTCCTCTTCCTGGAGCACGCTCTGGTCGACCAGGATCCTTAACGGTGAAGGCAGCCCGAGTGGTGAGACTGCTCCTATCGGGTATCCTGTAACCGCCAGCACTTCCGCCTCGCTCGCCGTGGTCAGCCGGGACTGGCCGAGGTAAGCTCGCAGCGCCGGCCACGAAACCTGCGCCGGACCCGCCACGAGCACCATCACGAATTTCACCTCCCCTGATTGCTGCCCTGACCGGGGCGAGAGACGGAACACCAGGCTGCGGACCACCTGCCCTGGGCGCTGGCCGCGCTCGCGCGCCGCCTGCTCGAGCGACGCGACCGGACCGGGGTGGCGGAAAAGCCGATGAGGAATACTCAGTCCGGAGAGAATTTCAGTAACCGGGGTGGTGTCGCGCATGGTCAGACTTGTTCACAGAGGATGGCCTTTTCGGTCAATCCCGCTCGATGGGCAGGGCCGGATCGGATCCCCATTCCTCCCAAGAAGCATCGTACAGGGCGAGGTCCGGGTAGCCGGCCAAGTGAAGGGCAAACAGGCTCAGGGAGGCAGAGATACCGACGCCACAGTAAGCGATCACGCGCTGCCCGGGTTGAATACCTGCCGCAGCAGCCCTGGCGTGCAGTGCCTCGCTGCCCAGGAAAGTCCAATCCTTCGGATCCAGGTTGCCAGGAGAAGGCAGGCTGACTGCACCCGGGATGCGCCCACCGCGCAGCACCCGACCACCGACATCTACCCGATCCTGTCCGGGGGGAAGGTAGAGGCTTCCCATGGGTGTCCACACAGCCTCCCCGTGGTACTGTTCCACAGGCCGGGCATCGAGGAGGGCGACCGCAGATCCTGGGCCGCTTAAAGCCGCAAGGATCTCTTCTCGGGTTGCCAGCAGGTTGGGGCGCGGGTGAGGCGTAAAAACAACCGGGGCCAAGGTCGGTGTTTCCCGGCTGAGCGGCCTGCCCTCCGCCAGCCACTTTGTGATCCCGCCATCCAGGACGCAGACCTGGTCGTGGCCGTAGTAGCGTAGCGCCCACCAAAGACGGGCAGCACCGCTGTAATCTGTCTCGGCGTATGCGACCACGGTGGTGTCATCCCCGATACCAGCCCGCGCCATGACCGCGGCAAACCGATCCGGCGGCAGGATCAGGTCGAGCGTCCAG
>CAYQDF010000181.1:0-4937 GCA_964416175.1 uncultured Anaerolineaceae bacterium | reverse complement strand
CTTTGAGCGGAACGCAGTGAAGTCGAAAAGCGCCTTCGTGAGCATCCTTCGCCTGCGCAACAAAGAACGCTGCTCCGCTCAAGGTGCTTCGCTCATGGAAAACAAAATGTGACATTGTCGAACTAAATTGCTGATGAACTATCAAAATCCCGCGATCAACAACCCCGCCGTCAGGACCAGCAATCCAATGATGACCCGCTCGAAAGTCTCCTTGTTCACTTTGCCCGCCGCCCAGCGGCCAACCCACACCCCTGCCGGCACCAGGGGCAGCAACCAGGCGATCCGCAGCAGCAGCTGGAAATCGAACAGGCCAGCGTAGAAGTAGTACGGCACTTTGATCCAGTTCAGGATAAGAAAAAAGACCGCGGAGGTGGCAATGAAGATCCGCGGAGAGACCTCCTGCATGAGCAGGTAGATGCTGACCGGCGGTCCGCCGGTGTGCGCCAGCGCCGACGAGAAACCGGTAACCGTCCCCGCCAGGAGTCCGTGCCAGTCGGACGGCCGGTATGTAAAAGATCTCACGATCCTTTTTTCGAAGATCCGGTACAGGGCAAACAGCAGGATGATCACTCCCAGGGCGATCTGCAGCGTCCGCGTCGGGGCGTTTGTGATGAAAAACGTCCCCACGGTCACGCCCAGGATCGACCCAGGGATCAGCAGCCAGACCAGCCGCGCATTCCAGCGCCGCCAGTGGAGCGCCACTGCAAACACATCGGCCAGCATCAGGACCGGGAGCACCAGCCCGATGACCTGATCGGCAGGCATCACCAGTGCCATGAGGGGGGTTGCCAGGGCGCCCAGCGTCCCACCCAGCCCCCCTTTAGACAGACCAATAATCAAAGCCACGATCGCAGCCATGAGGTAGAAGAGAGTCAATTCTGGGAACATTGAACAGGCCTCGTTGTCAAGATGACTCATTCGACCAGCTATCCAGGTTGTGCACGCATCTCTTTTTCAGGGAGGACTACCGCATCCAGCCCAAGCAGTTTCAAACGCTCGCGGCTGGGAACGCCGTTCGCATCCCAACCCATCAATCGGTAGTACTCGTCGAGCATGGGCGCCAGCTCGACCACCTGACCTCCTCCTGGCCCGTCTACAAGGGGCTGGATGAGGTTGCGTGCGGGCAGAGTGTCGTGGGCACGGGAGAAACCCTCCCGCACGTTGAATAACCGCGCCAGAGTCGAAATACGCTCCCCCACACGTTCGAGATCGGACACCGCTCGATAATCGAACCCGGTCGCCGCGACCACCAGCTGCCAGAGCTCTTTGAGCTTCATCCCGTAACCCGGGAAATAGCACAGGCAGGCGCTGTCCCAGACTGCTTTATCCGCCTGATGGTCGCGGAAGAGCTGCGCCTTGCCTTCAATTGCCAGGGGATCAGCGGCGCCGCTGAAGAGCTCCCCCAGCGGCGCGCCGCGCAGGTGGCAGGCGCCCCGTTCGGAAATGGCGTAAGCCAGGGCTGTGCCCTTGGCCGCGTTGGGATGGTAAGCCGGCATTTCCAGCCCCTTGACCTGCATGGCGAAGGGCGCGGCCTCGGGGAATGCCGCAGCGATGGAAGCGACCCCCTGCGCCAGCCACTCCCCGCAACCTTCGACTTTAGCCATCTTCTCCATTAATGCCAGGGCAGCGGAGCGATCGCCAAAACGAGGCTGGATGCCATCCAGCTGGGCTGCATCGATCAGGCCCCGTTCGAAAAGCTCCATTACAAATCCGATCACACCCCCCGCTGAGATGGTATCCAGTCCGTATTCGTCGCACCACCAGTTCAGCCGGATGATCGTCTCGCGGTCGCCGATGGCGCAGTTAGGACCCATGGCAAAGGTCGTCTCGTATTCAGGTCCTTCGATGAAAATCCCATCGGCGAGCGGGCGAGTGTATTTTCCACAGGCGATCGGGCAGCCAAAGCAGGCGTATTCCCGAACCCACTCGCTTTCCCTGAATGATGCCCCGGAGACCGCTTCAGCAGATTCGAACTGGCCGCGCTGGAAATTGCGGGTCGGAAGCGCGCCCATGACGTTGATGATCTCCAGGATGTTGAGTGTGCCCTCCCGCTGGAGCAGGGTGATCTCACTGGACATACGCACAGCGCGGTATGCGAGCTGCAGCGCCCGGTGGTACCTCTCCGGATCGTACACGCGGACATAGCCGCTGCCGCGCGCCACGATAGCTTTTAGTTTCTTCGACCCCATCACCGCGCCGACGCCGCCCCGCGCCAGGGCGCGCGACTCGTTGAAGATCCCTGCCAGGTTGCGCAGTTGTTCTCCCGGCGGGCCGATGACCAGGCTCTCCCATTCCTGGCCATAAGCCTCCTTCAATCGGGACGTCGTCTCCGTGACGGTCAGGCCCCACAGGTCCTCGGCATCGCGCAGCCCCACCTGATCGTCGTCGATCACCAGCAGCACCGGTTGATCCGCTGCTCCAGTGAGCACCAGCGCATCGTAACCGGCGTACTTGAACACCTGCCCCCAGTAGCCGCCGCAGTAGGCGTCGAAATAGGTCCCGGTTGCAGGGCTGCGCGTGGTGCAGCCAAAGCGCCCGGCTGTCGGGGCGGATGTGCCGGTCAGAGGCCCGGTGTGGAAGATCAGGTGGTTTTCCGGGGAGAGCGGGTCCGTTCCCGGCGGCTGTTCGTTGTAAAGCAGCCACGCTCCCAGGCCTTTGCCCCCCAGGATCAGCGGCAGAGCTTGCTCCGGCAGGCGAGCGACCTCGATCCGCCCCGTGTTTAAATCGACGCGCAAGATCCGGTCACAGTAGGCGCGCTCCGATAATGGCGCAGGTCGGTGTAGGGCCATCAGCTGATTTCCTTCCGTTCGGCAACGAAGATCGCCCCCGTCGGGCAGATGGCGGTGCATTCCGGTTCACCGCCGCACAGATCGCAGACAACTGGATACCAGTCCAGTGTCTTGCCTGATGTCAGCTGGATACCAGTATCGCTGCGCACGATAACACCTGTTGGGCAGATCTCCACGCATCGATTGCAATCGTTGCATTTATCGACGAGCAGCTCAACCGCCCCGGTCTGGGGATGCCAGCGCAGGGCTTCGCTTGGGCAGACTTCAATGCACTTCTTGCAGAGGGTGCAGAACATCACGCGGTGCTGCCCGGGGTTGACCCCAGGTTCGATGCGCAAGCGGGCGAGATGCGTCCCATAACTGCCGCTGTCATGGTTTTCGACACAGGCTGTGACGCACAACATACAGCCTGTGCACTTCTGGGGGTGAGCTTTCAAGCGGAGGTGATTCCAATCTTCCGTACGCAGGGCTCGACTGGCCGACCACCCTGAGTGGGCGATTCCGCACAGCTGCTCGACCATGCGCTGCGGGTCAGGGGACTTGGTCACGTTGCGACCCATCAGGCAGCCTTTAGCCCCCGCCTCCAGTCCTTCTGCAAAGAGCTCCAGGGCATCGCGCTCATTGTCCGAGCGTGCCCCGCCCAGCACTAGCACCGGCACTTCTGAGACTTCTACCAGGCGCCGGAAGCTGTCCACGTCCCCGGTGTATGGGATCTTCAAGGCGTCCGCGCCGATCTCGACCGCCATGCGCGCTCCCAGCATAAGGATCTCCACGATGTTCGCTCCGGTCACCTGCCCGCCGTAAGCCAGCGGCTCGATAATGCAGGGCAGCCCGACCTGCCTGCATTCCGAGACGAAGCGGGCGCAGACCTCGATGCCGGTCGCTTCGATCCGGTCGTTGTAGCCCAGGAACAGGTAGATTGTGATCGCCGATGCGCCCAGGTCGAGAGCCTGCCGGGCTGTGACCACTTTCTGGTGGGCAAGCAGGCGTTGAGGCGCTGCATTCGCGACGTTGGAGGTGCCGAGCCTGGGCATGTTCATCCAGTCCGCCCGGAGGATCAAGGCCGGGCCGTCGCGCCCCCGAAAATACGGAGCCAGCCGCACCGCCTGGCCGGGAGAGAGCAGGATGCCGTCCACTCCGCCGGCGATCACGGCGGCGGTGATCGAGCGCAGATTCACGACATTAGGAGTGACGTCGCTCATGTAGCCGTGGTCAGCTGCCACGCATACCGCACGCCCGTCGCCATGGCGGTTGAAGAGCCGGTCCATCCTGGCCTGTAAACCCGTCCGCATCACACTACCTCCAAAGGCGCCTGGCTACATCCCCGATGAGCCGGACTCGTGCAGCCGGGCGCGCAGCGTTTCAAGAAAGGCGACCGGATTCTCTTTTGCAAACAGGCCCTCATCCAGCCAGGGACCGGCAGCACCCAACCGGAGCGCCTCGCCGATCTCGCCGGCCGCCGTTTCCAGCGAGGTGGGTTTGATCCAGACGGGGAGTTCAGCTGCCATCTGCAGGATGATCTTGAGCGACTCGGCCCCCGGCCAGGGAATGACCACGCCGTCTGCCCCGCCTTCGAGGGCGTAGGAAGCCCCCAGCTCGATCGCCTTGCTCCGCAGAACGACGCGCGGTCCAGTCGCCAGGACCTCCACCAACAGCGGCAGCCCGGCCTGGCTGCCCTGGAGCGCCAGCTGGACCGTGGTCTTCAGGCAGGCTGCTTCGATCTCCTCCTCGTAGCCCAGCAGGAAATGGATCACCAGCCCAGAGGCGCCCAGTTCGAGGGCTTCTCCTGGCTCGAGAAGCGGCGTCAAGGCGGTGGTCTCCGGCGGCAAGACGAATACCGGGCCGCGCAGGGCATTGGTCCAGTCTCCGCGCAGCAGCAGCGCTGATTCCGATCTTGACCGCCCTGCCAGCCGGCGCGCCTGCCCGGGACTGACCACGATCCCATCCGCCAATCCGAGCACCGGTTTGACGGCTTCGGTGAATCGTTCGAGACCCGGCAGCGCGCCCAGGGACAGCCCGGCGCTGGCATCGACGATCAGAGATCCGCCATCGGCAGGGTTGAAGAACTCACGCAGGCGGAAAGTCTTCGTGTCCACCGATTCTCCTTAAGGGACATTTCAATATTTTGAAATAACCACAGGTGAACAT
>CAYQDF010000180.1:0-4976 GCA_964416175.1 uncultured Anaerolineaceae bacterium | reverse complement strand
TCGCGCATCTCGATCAGGGCTACTTTAGCGCCCAGGTTGGCGGCCATATGAGCAGCCGGGAGGCCGCCCTGCCCGGCGCCGATCACGGCGAGGTCAAATTTGTCATTCATCGCACTCCTCAATTACTGGGCCGGCTCGCTGAGTTTGATCAATTCCAGGCAGACATGCCCCCCGGCTGTATCAAACGTGTTCTCACAATATGGGCATACCATTTTAAGCGATTCGCCCCCCAGGCCGACGTAGCAACAGGCAACCGGGCAGATGTGAATCTTGTTCAGCCCGACCAATTCCACGCAATGGGGGCAACGAGGTTCCGTTTCTGATCGAGATTTCATTTCGAATTCTCTTGAGGTCATATCGCTCCTCCTGCCAGATTTCTTTTGCCTGATCACACGATTTGCAAGCCGTCGATGCGGCCAGGGTAACCGCTGTGGGTTCTTCCCGGGGTTTGTCCTCCGCTGAAGAAGGCCGTGAGATCCCTTCGCGGCCCAGCCACTGGAATGAGAGCATTCGCCCACAGATGAAAATCTTCGCAGAGATGATAAACACGATCAGATAGTTGCCTGCCAGCCAGAGTAATGGTGATGGGCAGAGAAGCCAGGAGCGTAAACAGGATCATTTATCCCGCTGAGAGCCACACGATCTGCCGTCGACGGCGCAACGTTCCCGGTGTGTTTCACCCCGCACAGCAGCTCAGCATGGCCACATCTTTCTCGAATGCCAGCGCCGCCAGCCTGAGTCCTTCCGTATTGGTCAGGTAGGGGAACATGGTCTCGCGCAGTTGGGTCAGCGTGATGCCGAAGCGGATGGCCAGCACAGCGGTTTGGACCATCTCGCCTGCTTCGGGGGCCAGGATGTGGGCGCCCAGCAGGCGGTCTGTAGAGGAGTCAGACACCAGCTTGATCAGGCCGCGCGTGTCACGCGCCGCCAGGGCGCGGGGCACGTAACTCATGGGGAGCACGCTGACTTTAACTGCCAAGCCCTTCTGGCGCGCCTGCCCTTCGGTCAACCCGGCAGAGGCGATCTGCGGGTCGGTGAAGGTGATGCGCGGGATGTAGGCAGCATCGTAGACGCGGCCAAACCCGGTCAAGGCATTCTCAGCAGCCAATCCGCCGCTGTAAGCAGCAACATAGACGAACATGTCCTGCCCGGTGACATCCCCGGCGGCATAGACGTGCGGATTCTCTGTGCGCAGGGTCTCGTCCACCAGGATCTCGCCGCGTTTGCCGAGCTTTACGCCAGCCTTTTCCAAACCCATCCCGGTCGTGTTGGGCCGGCGGCCGGTAGCCACCAGCAACTGCTCGGCGTCGAAAGTCATTTCCAGGCCGTCCCGGGTGCCGGTCAAGAAATAGCGCCCCGCGCGCATTTCGACCCCCGTCGTTTGGAAGCTGGTGAGGATCTCCAGGCCTTCCGCTTCCAGGTAGACTTGCAGGGCATCGCTGATCTCCTGGTCCTCGAAGGGGGCGATGCGCGGAAGTAGTTCCAGCAGGGTGACGTGCGTCCCAGCCCGGGCGAAGGTCTGCGCCAGCTCCAATCCAACCGCGTTGGCCCCTAACACGATCAGGGAGCGAGGCAGCTCCTTCAGTTCCATCGCCGTGGTGCTGGTGAGGTATGGCAGGCGCGAGTCATGACTCGTCCCTGCCATCAATCCGGGGATGGGCGGCGCCCAGGGTCTGGCGCCTGAGGCGATCAGAATTTTTCCGGGAGCGTAAACTTTTCCATCGATTTCGACGCGGTTCTCACCGACCAGGCGGGCGCGTCCCTGGATGTAGGTGATTTCAGGGTAGGCGGCCAGCACGTCCACGTACTTGGACTGGCGCATCTCGGCCACCAGGCTCTCTTTGTCAGCGATCACCTGCGCCCAATTGAGCGCCCCAGGCAGGGTGTGCACACCTCGAAAGCGAGGCTGGCCGGCCTGATGGTACTGCTCCATAGCCCGGATCAGCGTCTTGGAGGGCACACA
This sequence comes from uncultured Anaerolineaceae bacterium, assembly GCA_964416175.1. Classification (GTDB taxonomy): domain Bacteria; phylum Chloroflexota; class Anaerolineae; order Anaerolineales; family UBA4823; genus CAYQDF01. Next base: position 3,013 of record CAYQDF010000180.1, on the reverse strand, counting down.
GCCCACGTTGACGCAGGTGCCGCCGATGGTGTTGGCTTCGACCAGGGCGACGCGATGGCCCAATTCGGCACCTTTGATCGCCGCGGCAAAACCGGCCGATCCCGCCCCAATGACCATCAGATCGAAACGACCGTCCCCGCGTCCATCGGACACGACTGGTTCTTCGACCTCGCGTTCAACCAGCGGCTTACGGGACTTCACAGAAGCGCCATACCCGGTCTTTTGGACCGATTCGATGAGCGCCTGGCTATCCACTTCCTCTTCCAGAACAACGCTGGCCCGGCTCGACTTCCAACCTGGAACCTTGGCCTCACGCACGCCGGGCACCTTTTTCAAAGCGCTTTCCACATGCAGTGCGCACGAATCACAGGTCATTCCCTGGATGTCAAATTCGACCAGTTCTATTTTTGTCATATCAATCGCTCCATGTGAAATCATTCTACACCTTCCAGTCGCTGGAAGGTCAAGGGAAATTAAGAAATGGATTGATTGAAACTTGCCGTTTGCAATAAAGAAAACGAAACCTCCGGAGGAAGTCACGGAGGCTATTCGTTACTCAAAGGCTGCGCCAAACTCTCGTACAGCCTTGGGGCCGTTTCGGGCCAACCCCTCATAGAACGCGTCCCTGTCCTGGATACGGTAATCAAGCCTCTCAACCTGAAAAGGCGCCATTCGCTCGCCGCTTCTCCGCCGTTCGTTGACCTCCAGGAAGTATTGAATGGCATTTTCAACGCTGTGGGCGTCAGTCCAGTCGGATTTATAGACCGGGATTCCCGACCAGGAGAAAATCCAGCTCATATTCGGCATGGAGCCATAAGCCCGGTGGCAGGCGCCGTCCAGCGCGTCAACAAGTATCGGCCGCGTGATGCCCAGGATATCGCGCAGGTCACGGGCGTGTTTGAACTTCTGTTCCATTGATGTCAGATGGGGGTAATATTCCCCGGGGTGGGCTTCGTGAGTGTAGATGAAAATCGAATTCACGCCATGGTCGCGGTAACGGTCGGCAATCGCGTTCATGGATGGCGCCGCCATCCCACAGTAGGGTCAGGTGAAGCTGCCGAATTCGGCGATCGTGTAAGAGGACTGTCCCCATATCTGGCTGAGAGATGTTTCTTGCCCGTCGAGCAGCCACAACGGGAAATCCGGAGCTGGATAGCCAAGAGGCGGGCTGGCCTCGAAGTTTAACCAGCGCTCGAACTTGGTGTTGATAAATTCGTCGTAGTTATATAGGGCAACCAGATCCGCAGCGTCCATATCTGAGGTGCCTAACCAGGCGCGGCTTGTAAAATCCTTACCAACGCTTCGAATTCTTCCCGGCAGTCTCCACACATGTCCAGATGATGCTGGACGAGAGGCAGCAACCGGGCGACGTCTTCGCCGCGCAGGTACGCCTCAGCGAATTGATCTAATAATGCCAGGACCTCATCGCAAGTTAGTTCTACATCCTGCGTGTGCTCGAGTTGCAACATCAACTTTCTGATCACTTCAGGCGAGAACTTGCCATTTTTTACACCGGATGGCCCAGGTCTCTTGAACAGTCGTTTGAAAAATCCGTGGAGTCGCATGCGCAATCTCTTTTTACCACGCCACAGTCATCTCTGCAACCCACAGGCGGTGAAGAATTCTGCCCGCAAGAAATTCCTGATCATCGGGATCCAAGTGTGATTCCACGGACATATCCTCATGATGTAGTGAATAAATGATGATGCCAATTCATAAACCACACTTACAGACGCACTTGCTAACTGTGTTCTTACCCTCTCTCGAAGATCGCCAGCACATCTTCGACGCTCAAGCCTTCCAGCGCCAATCTACGTTTCAGTCGCAAGCGAGTATCGTGTATGAGTTTATACAAGGCATTCCGGTTCGTACCCATACGGCGAGCCACTTCTTCCAGCGGCATACCTTGGATGGCAACTGCGATCATCGCCTGGCGCTGCTTTTCCGTCAATTCCTCGGCAATCACGCGCCTCAACCGTTCGAGTACATCTCCACCTTCTACGACGCTTTCCGGGCCGGGGGCAGAGTCGGCCATTAAGCGTGCGGGAGGTGGGGAGACCTCTTTTTCAACCAGCGCGTCCAGGGAGAGGTTTTCCCAGCGCTTGCGCCTCAGCTCGGTCAGCGCCACCCGCACGGCGATCTTGTGCACCCAGGTGGTGAACTGGCTGCGACCCTCGAAAGTTTCCAGGTGATTCAATACACGTAATAACGTTTCCTGTGCGACCTCCTCCGCTAAAGGCTGGAAGCGGGGATCATCTGCCGAAAGCCAGGTGCTCAGGGCGTAAGGCAGGCCGGCCAGGATGATCCTGTGCAGGTCGGCCAGGGCGGCATCCTGAGCTGAACCTCTGGAACGCAAGTCGGTGATCCATTGATCATTGCTACGTCCGGACATCAGGGCTGATTATACATTATCAACCGGGTAAGAATTTCGCTGCATGCGTTGTCAGATACATGGCAAGGTGCTGTCATACGTCTTACGGTCGGATAGGGGAGCGACCTCTCAGTCTGGGTTATCGATGTGGGTGTAGCGAGCTATATATGATATTCAAGTGGCCGTGTTTTGCGGATCTGGCACAGGTAGGGGCGGCGGGGGAGCGAGCCGCTGATCGGGTCGATCGCCGCGTTGCCGATGATCAGATGGTCGTCTTATTCCGCTATGCCTCGTTTATGGATATAGGCCCGGCTCTCTCTGCCTTTTTCAGCTGAAGCCGGGCCTTCACTTTGAACTCACACTTTCCCTGCCTGATGTACCCGGTTGCTCCGGGGTGGCTGCGCAGTTCGCTTTGGTTTAGACGCTGCGCCTGTATGTATATGGAGGGGTCAAATAGACCAGTCGTGAGTTAATTCAATTTTAAACAAATCCACAAACGGTTAGCTGCACTTGGTACGCGTGGTGCTGCATTAAGCAAGGGATCCGTCCATCAATAGAGGCTGAACTCAGGGAATTGATACTTACTGGCTAGGCTAACAAATCAGCGTAAGCCCGTGCGGCAATCGCCTCTAGCACAGCGAC
>CAYQDF010000179.1:0-5032 GCA_964416175.1 uncultured Anaerolineaceae bacterium | reverse complement strand
CTGGGAGCTCGGGGTAGACAGGACTCCCCCGGTAAGCACGTTATTGCCGTTAGCAGCAAACCCGGGAAGCACGGCGGTCAGACTCCAATGGACCGCCAGCGATAACGTCTCCGGTCTAAACCGCTTCGACCTCCAGTCCCAGATCGGTTTTGGAGCCTGGCTGGACGAGGAGCCGGATCCGGTTGGAACTGCGACCGAGGTTTGGTACATTGGACATCCCGGCATCGAATACGGCTTTCGCCTCCGAGGGATAGACATTGCGGGTAACGTTGAGGCTTTCCCGGCCGCGTCTGAAACCCGCGCCACCATCCCCCCTCCGGCAACCCTCTGTTCGACGCCGGACAGCTGGGATGCTGGCGGGGATGACAACTCGCCGGGTAAAGCCCCGCTCCTCGTTGTCGGAGCGCCCGGGAAGATGCATAACTTCTGCAATCCCCTCGATGTGAACCGTCTGTTTGATGAGGATTGGGGGAGGGTTATCGTCGCTGCCGGGGAAACTTACCTGTTCGAGATGATCCCGGAGGGAGACATGACAGCCGGGATCATCGAACTGTACGCCAAGAACGGGACTACTTTGATTTCAACGGCTGGTTCGGGTGAATTCGGCGATCCGGCTGTCTTGAAATGGACTTCGGATCGGACCGGCCAGGTTTTTCTGCGCCTGCGGCATTTGGACGGCAGGGTTGCCGGGAATGCGGTCAGCTACAGCCTTGCCGTACGCCAGCTGACCGAGACCTACCTGCCGTTCGTAAATCATTAGAAGTTATCTCAAGAATGGGTGGTTGTGGTGTGTTGCAGCGGCTGAGCCGCGGCAAAACACACCCCCCATTATTCTGGCCTGCGTTTAACCTCGTTTGTTGCCCGCGGGTCGGCCGGGTGACAACGGGACAGCTGTAGAATCGACGCCGCCGCCTGTTCCCTGGGGAGTCCATCGCCTCCAATAATGGTATACTTCCGTGCGGTCGCAATAAATCTCACGAAAAATACCCTTGAAACTGATTATCCAGATCCCGTGTTATAACGAAGCTCAAGTGATCGGCGCGACGATCCGCGCACTCCCCCGGCGGATCGAGGGGATTGATTCGATCGAGTACCTGATCATCGATGATGGGTCGACGGACGGCACAGCTGACGAAGCTCTTGCCGCAGGCGTCCATCACCTGGTCCGCCTCCCCCATCACCTGGGGCTTGCAGCTGCCTTTACTGCCGGCCTGGAAGCCTGTCTCAAGTTGAATGCCGACGTAATCGTCAACACCGATGCCGACAATCAGTACAGCGCAGGAGACATCCCCCGCCTGATCGAGCCGATCCTGGCGGGAAGGGCGGACCTGGTAATCGGCAACCGCGGCGTGGCGACCCTCGCAGCGTTCTCCCCCGGAAAGCGGATACTCCAGCGATTCGGAAGCTGGGTGATCGGGCGCGCCTCGGGAGTCGACACGCCAGACGCGACGAGCGGGTTCAGGGCCATCACGCGCGACGCTGCGCTCCGAACGCTCGTGCTCAGCGAATATTCTTACACTCTGGAGACCCTGATCCAGGCCGGGGCGCAACGCATGGCGGTCGAATATGTCCCCGTGAAGACCAACACTCAAACCCGGCCTTCCCGGCTGATGCGTTCGATCCCGGAATATCTGGCGAATTCCACGGCAACCATTGTGAGAGCTTACACCATGTACAGGCCGCTTAGAGTCTTCACTCTGTTGAGTGTCTTTTTCATCCTCGGAGGGTTGATCGGCGCCATCCGGTTCCTGGTATTCTACTTCTCCGGTCAGGGAGCCGGGCATGTCCAGTCCCTGATCCTGTCCGCGGTGCTCTTGATCGTCGGTTTCCAAATCTTCCTGATCGGGTTGGTCGCCGATTTGATCGGTTTCAACCGAAAAATCCTGGAAGAGGTGCTGTACCGCTTCCGCAGGCTGGAGCTGGGACGGGACACTTCAAGCGCAGAACACTATTTTGAAGGCTCCGGCGCTCCCGAAAAAGAGACCTCCTCCGAAAAAACGTGAGTTCATTCATCAAAGGACGGCGTGTTAACCGTGAGTCTGCCGCGCCCTGCGGCAGGGGAAAGGTCCCTTGCTGTCTGCTGTTGGTCGCCCTGGCTCTGCTGCTCGCAGGTTGTGCGCCGCTGAACCGGACCGAACAGAGCTCACACCCGGGCTCGATCCTGTTGAATGAAGGCAGTCCAATCGGGCAGACCTTCCTGGCGAAGTACGACGGTCTCGAAGGGATCGCGATCTTCATTAAGGGCAAGGAAGGCGGCCGCGGTGAGGTCATCTTGAATCTCACCGATTCAATGACGGCATCAAACTTGATTCGAAAGGCCACATTCCCCCTGGGTGATATTGCCGGGCCGGGCTATTACCGGGTTTATTTCGACCCTGTCGAGGATTCTTCTCTCCAGAGTTACTTCGTCAGGCTCAGGATCACCGGACAGGGAGGGTTACTCATTGGCACAGGTTCTGGAAATTCCTACCTCAACGGCGCTTTATATGAAAATGGAACGCCGCAGAACGCCCAGCTTGCTTTTCGTTTATCCTATCGACCGGGGAAGGCGATCGGCGGACTGCTTCGAGAAGCGCTCACCTGGCTTGGATTAACCCTGGCTTTTTCATTCCTCTTTCTCCTCCCTGGGTGGGCATTGTTGAAGGTAATCTACCCCCTTCCGGACCTTGGCTGGGCTGAGAAAGCAGGTCTTTCGACGGCTATTGGTTTCGCGGTCTACCCTCTCCTGTTCCTTTGGGCAGATCTCGTAAAGATTAAAATCACTCTCCCCCTGCTGATGGCCATTCCATCGATAGGCGCTGCCTCTGTTTTTTATTTGACTATACGAAATCTACGAGGATCTCCCCCTGGCCGAAAATCAGCCTTGTCCGCTCTTCAAACCTGGGTGCAGGACCAGGACTGGAGAAGAAATCTCACATACGTCCTGGTACTGGGGATGGTCGCCTTCACCCGGTTCTGGCCAACCCGCACTCTGGACGCCCCGCTGTGGGGTGATTCTTATCAACACACCCTGATCTCGCAGCTCCTGGTCGATCATCAAGGCCTCTTCCGGTCTTGGGAGCCGTACGCGGAATCCCTTAGCTTCACCTATCATTTTGGATTCCACACTCTGGTAGCTGCCTTCCACTGGCTCACAGACATGGATCTGATCAAAGCTACCCTCTGGATGGGGCAGATGATGAACCTGATGGCGGTGCTCGCCATCGTCCCCCTTGCTTCAAAGGCTGGTGGAAGCCGCTGGAGTGGACTCATCGCGATCCTGGTCGCCGGGCTGCTCTCGCCGATGCCGATGGTCTACCTGAATTGGGGAAGATACACGCAGCTGGCCGGCCAGACGATTATGCCGGCAGCCATCTGGCTGATCTGGTCAGCTGTTGAATCGAAGGACGTCACTCTCAAAACCAGCCTTTTAGCCTGGATCCTCGTATCGGGGTTGTTCCTCACCCATTACCGGGTGATGGTTTTCTTGCTGGCGTTCTACCTGGTCATGCTGCTCATTAATTTGCGCAGATCCCAACTGTTGAGTTTGGCTAGAATTTATTCGTATCACGCGTTCGGTGCTGTCCTGGCCAGCCTCCCCTGGATCCTCCGCCTGTTCGAAGGAAAGCTGCCTGCCATCTTGGGCGAACAGATCGCCGCGACCGCGCGCCAGGTCCCGGCGAGTGTCCTGGAATCCAATGCGATCGGGGATTTGACCGGATACCTGCCGCTTTCTTTGTGGCTGCTTCTTCTTGGGGCATTCCTGCTCGGACTTATCAGGCGCCGGACCCCGACGCTTATCATTGCCCTCTGGTGGCTGATCATCTTCCTGGCAGCAAACCCTCACCTGCTCGGTCTTCCCGGGACAGGCGCCCTTAGCAACTTCGCCGTCTTGATCGCAGCGTACATACCAGCTGGGCTTCTCATCGGCTCCATCCCTGGCGGATTCCATGCGGAAAACCAGTCTCCTTGTGCTACAAACCCGACTCCTCCTCCATCTCCAGGCTCCTCCTGGGTGATTCCCAAATTCCTGAGATCAGGGCTGCTCCCCACACTCCTGCCGGTCCTGTTTGTAGTCATAGGTGTTGTGGCCGTTCCAGCGAGGCTGAGGGACGTTAAAATCTCTGAGCACGCATTGGTCACCCGCCCGGACATCGAAGCAGGAAGCTGGATCCAGGAGAATGTCTCCGAAGAAGCGAAATTTCTGGTAAACTCATTTTTTGCTTACCAGGACACGCTGGTGGTCGGGTCTGATGCGGGTTGGTGGCTGCCGTTGATTTCCGGTCGGAAAACCACCCAGCCGCCGATCAATTACGCGATCGAGAGTGAACCCTCGACAGGGTATATTCAAGAGACGAACGATCTCATTCGAGATATTTCAAGGAAAGGGATAAACCACCCGGAAGTGCTCAAAGATCTGCTGGAACGTGGGGTGAGCCATGTCTATATAGGCCAGCAGCAGGGCCGGGTCAATGGACCCCCATTGCTGGATGCTCAGACGATTCTGAACAGCTCTGCATTTCGGTTGATCTATCACGAGAACCTGGTCTGGGTATTCGAGATTACACCTCCGGAATAAAGGATGAAGATCGCGGTACTGACGAGCTCCTATCCTCGCTTTCCCGGTGACAGCGCTGCACCCTTCGTAAGGTCGATAAGTGAGGCACTTGCCAGTCAGGGGCATGACGTGGCGGTCGTCGCTCCATTCGATCCTGCCGTTAGAGATTTCATGGAAGAGCGTGCGAAAGTCTTCCGCTTTCGCTACATCTGGCCGGCGAAGCTGCACATCATGGGACATGCCAAAGCTTTGCAGGCAGATGCCCGGCTCACATTGCTCGCTTACCTGCTGCTCCCCTTCTACCTGCTCAGCGCCTTGTTTACCTTGTTGCGAATAACCGGCAGATATCGGTCCGAGGTGATTCACGTGCATTGGGTGATCCCCAATGGTCCGGTTGCTGCCCTCGTTGCATCAGTCCGCCGAATTCCGTTCTTCGTCAGTCTGCATGGTTCGGACATTTACCTGGCGAAGCGCAGCAAGCTCTTTGGCTGGGTT
>CAYQDF010000178.1:0-5035 GCA_964416175.1 uncultured Anaerolineaceae bacterium | reverse complement strand
GCCAATCCCTCCGCAGGCACTCTTCCAGCCCGGTCACGCTCTTTGGCCGCCCGTTCTGCCGGGCGGCTGCGGTGCCATAGCCAGGCCGTTTGCAGGAGCATTGCGCTTACGAATGCCGCCAGGCCGACGAACAATCCGGTCGCGCCTCCCCATGCGACGCCGATGAACAAGACCGCGATGCATGTCAGGAGAAAGACGATCACCGCTTCCGTGATGCCTCTCGTCCGGCGGTTGTGCAGGATCAACCCCTGGTACCAGCTTTGGGCGGCGCTCAAAGCGGGCATCGGCAGGGCGATCCACATTCCCGCAGCAGCCAGGGATGCCAGTCCTGGTTCCAGGCCCGAGATCCCCTCGAACCAGAGTCCGGCAAGCGGGGTCGCGGTGATCGCCAGCTGGAGCAGGGTCGTCGCGCCAGCCAGCAGGCCGGTGAACCGGCGCAGGTTGCCGGTGGAGAGGGGTTCGTCGAGCAGCGCGACGACCACTTCGTTGTAAGCCATTCCCAGAGAACGCAGCATGAAGATCAACCCGGCGACAACCGGCCAGACCGCGAGCGAAGCCAGCGCCTGCGGCATGCGGCTCAGCGCCGCGCTGCCGATCGGCTGGACGAGCAGGGTCAGCAGGGAGGTCAGCACGAGCGGGATGTAGAAATCTCGGAAGGCTCGCAGCGTGAGCGGCGGGTCCACCGCCGGCAGCGGTTTCACCTGCATCTTCAGCACTGGCCGGACGACGATCCCGGCATACGCCGCCTCGCTGATCACCCCGGCTGCGACGGCGCAGGCGGCGACGACGATGCCCGGGATATCGCCGATGAGATAGCCTGTCAGCAGGACGGCCAGGTCAGCGGAAAGGCGCACTGCCGTCCCGGCGCCGACCGCCTTCGAGTGGCCGTACCGGATCAGCACCCCCTGGTTGAAGCGCCGGTAGGCGATCGACCAGGTCCAGGGAGTCATGATCATCAGGCCGATCCGCCCAGGCTCGACGATCTCAGCCGGCGACCCCAGGATGCGCTCGACGACGAAATAATACAGGGGGGTGAAGGCGATCAGGATGTGGAGGGCGGTCAGCGACGCGCCGGCGGCCATCATAAACCGGCGCACCTTCTGGTAGGAAGCCCAGTCCCTGCTCAGCGCCGTCGATGCCGCCAGGAGCATGATGACCGGCGATTCTATAATCAGGGCGATTGGAAACACGATCCCCCCGTACGCGGCCAGGTTGATCTCCGGGTCAGGCAGGCGGGCGACGATCGCGCTGAGGGCAGGCAGCTCGGCGCCCATCAGCGCCCAGCTGGCAGCCAGGGGCCACCAGGTCCGAAAGATGCGGTTGATGGGGAGGGGAGTCACCCGGTAATTATAATCTTACGGCAGGATCAGGTGCAGGTCGCCGAACTCGTGCCACAGGTATCTTCGCTGGAGGGCTGCGCGGTAGACCAGAGACAGGTGCTCATAGCCAGCCAGGGCCGCCAGCATGTCCATGTGCGAGGCGCCAGGTTCGTGAAATCCGGTCAGCAGCCCATCGACGGCGCGCAGCCCGCGCTCGGGTGAGATCACCAGGCCCGTCCAGCCATCGTTTGGGTGGACGACTCCCCGTTCGTCGGCGGCGCTCTCCAGGGCGCGCACCGTGGTGGTGCCGACGGCGACGACTCTGTTTCCCCGCACCCGCGCCTGGTTCACCCCATCGGCTGTCGCCAGGGGGACTGAAAAGTATTCTTCATGAGGCAGCTCGCCGGCCTCCAGGCTCGCCACGCCCGTGTGCAGGGTCAGCGGCAGGACCTGGATCCCCTTTGCAACCAGCCTGGTGAGGGTTTCGGGAGTGAAGGCGCGCCCGGCGGAAGGCATCTCGGCGCTGCCCCAGAAATCGCCCGGGTCCTGGGGGGTGGAAGCGTAAACCGTCTGATAATGGTCGATGGACCAGGGGTGGTTAACATAGGGATAACGGATGGGGAAGGCGTGGCTATCGAGGTACTCGCCGAGGGGCATTGGCAGCTCGAGCGTCGCCAGCCACAGCCGGACTCTTCGCCTCCGGCTCGATGAGGACTCCCGCAGATCGGGATCATACGGGGTGTGGAGGTGGACGCGTCCCCCCTCAGGCAGGCGGAGGACTTCTCCGGCTGCGGCCGCGAAGAAAGTCGTCCCGCCCTGGTCCTTCGAATACCGAAGCTCCACGATCCACAGGTGAGCTGGCAGTCTGGTCGAAAGTCGCACTTCCAGCGGTGAATCATCTGCCCGCCGGGCGGGCAGGGCAGCTTTCATGGTGGGGCTGTTGTTGATCGCCAGCACATCGCCAGGGTCCAGGTAGCCCGGTAATTCCGGGAAGCAGGAGTGTTCGATGGAACCGGATAAATAACGGGAGACCATCAGCCGCACCTGGTCGCGGCTGAGACGGGTTCCACTCCCTCCGAGGCGCTCTTCCGCGGGTTCGCCTGCTTCCAGCTCAGGGGGGATTTCGAAATCCCCGGCCTGGATCATCCGGGGGGGATCTCCCGTAAAAGTCCGCGGCGGAGAGTCGGGCAGGTGGATCACGCCATCGCCTCGCTGGGGAGGTTCCGGGCCTCGTACCGCCCGCCAGGCAGTCTGCCGAGGATCAGCTTCAGGATGCCCGGGACGGACTCCTCCGGGGGCGGGAGGTCGCTGATGTCTTCGCCAGGATAAGCCTCCTGCTGCATCTGTGTGCGCATATCCCCGGGATCGACCCAATAGACCCGCCAGAGGGGGTTTTCCGCAGCCAGGACAGCCGAGAGCTGTTCCAGGGCGGCTTTGCTCGCGCCGTAGCCTCCCCAGCCTTCATAGGGTTCGACCGCCGCATCGCTGGTGATGTTCAGGATCACGGCGTCCGGCTTGAGCTCGTTCTTCACCGCCTGGATCAGACCCAGGGGGGCGACCACGTTGGCGCGGAAAACAGCCTCCAGGACATCCAGCGGGTAATCCAGCAGGGGCGGCTGGGGGCTGGGACCGAGATAGCTGGCATTGTTCACGAGCAGGTCCAGACCTCCGGTGTGCCGGGCGGCCGCCGCCAGCGCCTCGCGGTGGAGAGGGTCGTTTACGTCGCCGGGGATGGCGATCGCTTCTGCCAGCGCACCGAGGACGCGGCGGGCATCTTCGAGCGCCTGCGCCTGGCGACCGTCGATGATCAACCTCCAGCCTCTTCCGGCCAGCGCCCCTGCCAGAGCCAGTCCCAGGCCTCGAGACCCGCCGGTGATCAGCGCAGTGCGGTTTTTCTTTTGTTCCACAGGACACCTCTATTCATATGTCCAACTCAGACTTCTGGGCTTCTGCGAGGCTCCGGAATCATTCGAAATAATCAATGGGGTCTCGAGAAGTCAGGCCGACGCGCTCATTATAGGGATCTGTCCAAATTCCACACCGGACATGCGTCCAGATTCACCCCTGTACCTTGGAACAGGCAGCCACACCATGTTCAATGGCCAGGTGGACCGGTCCGCTACCCGCAAGTCGTTTGAGATGGGAAAATCCGATGTCCTGCGAAAATCCGTATTGTATTGAGATGGGCGTTGACTTGAGCGATCCCTTCGAAAACATTGCGGAAGCTTTCTCACGCACTGCCGAGAAGTATGACCGGTTCGCGGAAGACCACCCGAACCTCTCCCGCATGCGAGAGAAAGTCTACAGTCACCTGTCCCGTCATCTCTCGCCGGGAGCGCGCATTCTGGAGCTCAATGCGGGCACAGGCACCGATGCGGTCGCCCTCGCCGGGAGGGGATATTACGTACACGCCACAGACATCGCTCCGGGCATGCTCCAGCGCCTGCGGGATAAAGTCGACCGATCAGGCCTGGCGGAACGAGTGGTCGTCCAGAACTGCTCGTTCACGGCATTGGAGGCGGTTCACGGGGGGCCATTCGATGCGGTCTTCTCCAACCTCGGAGGATTGAACTGCATCCCGGACCTGCGCCCTGTGATCGCGCAGCTGCCGCTGGTGGTGGCGCCGGGTGGGACCGTCACCTGGGTGCTGATGCCCCGGATCTGCCTGTGGGAGCTGGGGCTGGTGTTCACGGGGGATTTCAAAGTCGCTGCCCGGCGATTATCCCGCGGCGGCACGCTGGCCCACCTGGAAGGGAAGCGCTTCATGATCTACTACTTTACTCCGCAGCAGGTGATCGCCGCCTTTCGGCCGGGATATCAGCTTCAAGAAATTGAGGGTCTGTCTGTCTTTGCGCCTCCTGCGGAAAGCAAGAACCTGGCGCTGAAGCATCCAGCCCTTTACCGCGGCCTGTGCTGGCTCGACGACCACCTGGCCCGCCGCCCGCCATTCTATGGGTGGGGAGACTTCTTCATCGCCACGTTTCGATATTTACCCGGGGATGCAGCGGGATGATCTTCAAGGGGATTCGGGCGAGATTGGAGTGGGTCGCCTGTCTGATCCGCCTGCCGAGTGACCGGCTTGAGCCGGCGGGAAGGGTGGGGAAAAACACCGTGTGGCTGTTATGCGCCCGGCTGGGAAGCCAGGGGTTGATGCTGGTCTTCTCCCTCGTGATCGCAGCGCGCCAGGGGGAAGCGGGCCTTGGCGCGTATGCGTTTATGACCGCGGTCGTTTTCTTGGGAAACGTATTCACCAGCTTTGGCACCGACATGCTGATCCTGCGCGCGGTCGCTGCAGCGCGGGATGTGAGCCTGATCCCAACCGCCCTGATTCTCCAGCTGATTCTCTCGGTCTTTTTCATCACCCTTGTCTTCGTTGTTGGATCGGTGCTCCCGAACCAGAGCCGGGACGGCGTACTCGGGCTTCAGGTTTTTAGCCTGGCGCTGATCCCGATGGCTTTCTACACTGTCTTCAGCGCTGCGCTGCGTGGGTACGAACGGATGGATTCTTTCATGTGGCTCAACCTCCTCCAGGTCCTGGCGCAGCTGGGGCTTGTGTGGGCGTTCATCAAGCCCGGCAGCAGCCTCCTGACCCTGGCTGCTCTCCTACTCTGCGCACAGACAGCAGCTGCGCTGCTGGCTGCTTATTTCTACCTGACGCGGCTCCCGGCTGCCAGCCTGCCGGGAGAGATATCTTATGGCGCGATGATCCACATGCT
>CAYQDF010000177.1:0-5226 GCA_964416175.1 uncultured Anaerolineaceae bacterium | reverse complement strand
CCCGGCAGGCGGGGAACAGCTCGTCCTCCGGGTTCTGGTCGAAGATGTTGTAGATGACCTGCACGGAATCGACCAGCCCGCTGCGCACCGCCGCGACCCCATTCCAGGGCTCCCAGCGGTTGAGGCTGATGCCCGCCGCCAGGATTTTCCCGGCCTGGCGCAGCTGCTCCAACTTCCGGACCCAGCGTTCATCTTCCAGCCAGCTGTCCTCCCAGGTGTGGAACTGGATCAGGTCGATACACTCAACCTCCAGGTTCTCCAGGCTGCGGTGGACGTACTCTTCAATGTGTTCGGGCGGGTAGCAATCGTCCAGGGTGAAGTCTCGCCGGCTGGGCCAGCGCAGGTTCTTCGGAGGGATCTTGGTCGCCGTGTAGAGCTTCACTTCGGGATTCTGCCGGAGCAGCCTGGCGAGCAGACGTTCGCTGTGACCGTCGCCGTAAGCCCAGGCTGTATCGAAGAAATTGCACCCCAGTTCGACGGCGCGCTGGAGCGAGGCGAGCGATTCGGCGTCGTCAGAACCCGTCCAGCCGCCCATCCCCCACATGCCGTAGCCGATCTCGCTGACTTTCCAGTTGGTCCGTCCAAAGCGGCGATATTTCATGGCTGCAGCGATTCAGGGCAAGTTCCAATAAGCGATCTCATCCACGTCGACCGTGAAGTTGGAGGTGTTCGCCGATCCGATCACAACGCCGAACTTGCCGACCTGGTAAGTATCGTCATTCACCTCTTTCAGCAGGTTTCCGTTGGCGTACATGACGATGCGTTCTCCCTCCATCCAGATGCCCAGGCGGTTCGTCGCGTTCGAGCCCGACCGGATGGCGTCGCTGGCGGTCCATTCGGAGACAAAGACGAACTGCTCGCCATCCCAGACGCGCAGCGCGAAGTGCCCGTCGCAGGTGAAGCTGAAGTTGTATCCCCGGTAAGGCTCCTGACCGACCCGGCTGGACCGCGCCATCAGACCGTACCGATCTCCGCCGCTGCAGTTCCGGGTCGTCGCTGTCATTTCCAGATAGAAGTCTCCAATATCCGGCGGCGCGAGCATAAAGCCCTCCCAGAATTCCGGATTGAAGGCGGTCATGGTCAGCCGGGAATCGTCGATCTCGAAAGACACATGATCGTCCTCATAGAGAGCCCACAGAGCATCGCTGTTGAACGTGTCCAGCAAGGCCGGGGCGCCCAGGCTGGCGCGCGGGTCGGTCGACGGCAGGGTGGGGGTGAACGTGGGCGATGGCGAGGGGGTGGGAGATGGGGTGAGGGTCTCTGTTGGAGAGACCGGTGTCTCGGTGGGTGGGATAGGGAGCGTGGCGGTGGCCCCGGGCGGGGTGGTCGCTTCAGGGGCGCCGGGGGTCTCCCCGCCCGGCGCCTGGGAAGGCGTCAGGGTCAGGGCGACCTGGGTCAGCTGGGCGATGATCGTCTCCGCAGCTGCCGTGTACGCGGCTTCGGCATCGAGGGGCGTTGGGGTGGCTGGCGCGGGCAGACTGCAGGCAGACGCAAAAATGGACAGGATCATAGCGAACAACCGAATCTTTGCAGGTAACCTGGACATCGGTCAATCTCCTTTGTAAGTAACCATGATAGCGAGCTTATTATATAACGGGATGCGCCTGGATTTCGTTCCAGGTTCGGCGATCCGGCTGACACAGGGTTTTGGTCTTGGCGGTTGAAACCGCGGCAACGAAAGGAACGAAGTCGGCCTGCGCCGACCGGGTGTTTCTGGCGATTCAAATCGCCGCAGAGAAAGGCGCGTGGCCAACCTGGATCGACTGGTTGGTAGGGAGATTCGCTGGCGAGGGTTTCCGACCTGTCCCCACAGGTCTTCCCTGCACACTGGGAACATCAGGCCTTGCCAGCCAGTCGGCTTTCGAGCATAATGGGGGTCTGTATCCGATCCTTCTGCGTCTGGTTGAGATATTCCTATGGACCGAGAAAAAAGCAATTCCCAGATCCCCCTCGAATCGGCGACCCACGCCGACCCGCCGCCCTTCATCCAGGTATCCGGTACGCACCGGGAGATTGGTCGCCAAATCGGCGAAGCCTGCCGGGAGCAGGTGCACAGGAGCCTGCATACGGCGCGCCTGATGATCGATAGCGTCGTCGACCGCCTCCAGCTGGACTGGTCTGGGGCGCGGATTCAGGCGAGCAAGTACATCCCCTTCGCCCAGGAGCGCTACCCGCAGTACATCCAGGAGCTGATTGGGATTGCCGAAGGGGCCGGGGTCGAGTTCGAGGACCTGGCGGTGCTCAACGCCCTGGAGGCGGTGACCATGGACGCCCTTCACCTGACCAAGTGCACTTCCATGGCGGTGAACGAGGAGCGGACCGCAGACGGGCACGTCCTGGTGGCGCACAACGAAGACTGGATGCCGGAGGACGAGAATGATGTGTACATCCTGCACGTCTCTCCAGATGACGAGCCGCCCTTCCTGGCGATGACTTATGGGGGGCTGCTGGCAAACATCGGGTTCAACGCCCACGGCATCGCCCAATGCTGCGATTCGGTCTATCCGAACGATTCGCGCATCGGCATCCCGCGCGTGATCGCCTCCCGGGCGGTGCTGGCGGCGCATACCCCGGCGGAAGCGCTCGGCGCCATGCTCGTCTCGCACCGGGCGGCTGGCTACAACCACCTGCTGGCGCATGAGAGCGGCGAGCTGTACAATGTCGAGGTCTCAGCCCGCCGGTTCGCGATCCTGTACGCGGACGAAGGATTCCTGGCGCACACCAACCACTATCTGGACCGCCAGATGCAGGCGATCGAAAGCGAGCCCGACGAACTGCTCTCCACCCGCGTGCGGTACTTCCGCGCCTTGCGCCTGCTCAAAGCCGCTCCGCTGCATTCGGTGAAATCTCTCCAGTCGATCCAGCGCGATCACGTCAACTTCCCAAATTCGATCTGCAACCACGCCGTCGAAAACCTGGTGCCCATGGACCGGGAGAAGACGATCAACGCCCTGGTGATCGACCTGACGGCGCGCGCCATGCACTTCGCCTGGGGCAATCCCTGCGAGAACCAGTACTACACATTCTATCTGAATGCTTGATTGCCTGAATGGGGTGTAAAGCGTGGGTGCGAGAGGGGTTTTGCCCGATCCGGTTTGATCTCCGATCGCCAATCTGCAGTTTTCGCTCCCCGCGAATCTATCTACGGACAACGATCAACAATCGCAAATCACAAATTACGAATCCCCACTCCCCCACAACCCGAAGCCCGCTCTACGGCGCGTTTCGCGCCGCTCCTGCTGTTCGTGGATCTCCCTGACGTGGGAGACCTTCTCGGCGATGGCAGCCGCCAGCCAGGCCGCGCCGTTCTCGGCGGTCGCCAGGCTCCCCGCGCCGTAGGCGCCGGTGCGCGTGTCGTCATCCCAGGGCGGGTTGGCGATCAGGGGACCGCCCTCGGCCCAGTCCATGTAGTAAGACGGGGTGGCGATGAAGTCCGTCTCGTCAATGGCTCGATCCAGGCGCACGAGATCCGGCCGGAGGTGCAGCATCAGCGCGGTCTCGAGCTCCCCGGCGTGGCCCATCCCGCCGACGGGCGAGCGGCGGCGCGAATGTATGGAGGCGAGGCCTTCCGGTCCCGAGAGGTAGAGCCAAGCGGTGGCGCAGAAGATCCGCCGGTGGCGCTCGCCGGCTGACTTCACTACATTCACCAGATAAGAGCAGTTCCCGCCGTGCCCGCTGACCAGGTAGAAGCGGTCGAAGCCGCGCAGGGCGAGGGCGTCGATCACGCCGATCCAGAAGTCCTCGAAAGCCCGCCCGCCGGCGTTGAGCGTGCCGGCGAAGGCTCGCCGGTGAGTGCTGACCCCGTACGGCATGACCGGCAGACGGGTCGCCTCAGCCGGGACAGATTCGACGACTCCCCGGGCGATGGCATCGATGATGATCGTATCCGTCGAGAGAGGCAGGTGATATCCGTGCTGTTCCGTGTGCCCGATGGGGAGGATCACGACCTTGCCCCGGTCCGCGTCGCCGGGAAAGTCCGCTGCGTTGGAAATCCCTCCCGGCAAGGAGATGAACTGAGAGCCTGCGCCGGGTTGCCCTCCGTAGACGTACCAGTTCAGGCCACGCGGGAGCAGGGCGCAGACTCGCGAAAAGCCGTCGTCGCGCAGGCTGGCCAGGAGGTTGGTCAGGTAGGGGATCAGGAGGCCTTCCGGGAGGGGCAGCCCGGCGTGGTCTGCCCAGCCGAAGGGGATCGGCGGGAGCAGGGCGGCGCGGGGCGGCTCGCCCAGCGCGCCGGAGAGGAGATCGAGGGGGTAGCCCGCTCCGAGGGGGATGACGAGCGGGGTGTCGCGGGGCAGCGCTGCGACCTCGGGCCAGGTCAGTTCGTGGTAAGCGAAGAACTCGGTCACGATCAGGATGAGGGCGCGCGCAGCCAGGGCGGGGGGCAGTCGCCTGGAGGCCGGGTCACATCCGGGCCAGGAGCTCGTTTTTCTTCTGCGCAAACTCCTCGTCGGTGAGGACGCCCTGGCGGTGCAGCCGTTCCAACCCGGCGATCAGGTCCGGGATGTCGTCTTCAGGGTGGCGGCTCTCTTCGCCCCGCTCCAGATTCTCCTTGGCGTTGAGCATGGCGGTCTTGAAGCGGATCGGGTCTTCGATGCGTTTGAAGAGGTTCACGCCCAGCTCGCTGGCAGTCAGGATCTCGATATCGCCGTAGCCAAACAGGCGGCCGAAGGCGGACTGGGTCATCTTGACGTCGTTGACCTTTTCCAGCGAAGAATCAGTTACGTTCTTGTTGAAGATGCCGGAGATCTGCATCACGCGGCGGGAGGTGACGATGTACTGCTTGTTGGTCCAGTTGAGGAGGTCCCGCGTCAGCGTGGCGGCCGGGATCAGGATCACGATCACGCCGAAGGCGCCGATCAGCAGCGCGAACTGCGGCATCGCCGTCCCGGCGATGATGGTCAGGGTCAGCAGGACCAGGATGAGGACGATCTCGAGGGCGATGGCGCTGGCGATGGTGAACCAGTGCTGCCGCGTGGCCAGGATAATCTTTTCGCGGTCAGCAAGCAGGCTTTCGATGTAACCGGGCATAGGACACCTCGTGTGGTTGGGGGATATGAGGATCAGCGACCTGGAATCTTGGGTGACATTGTGGTTAATTAACATGAATTCAGGCTAAAACAAACCAGCGCGCTATGCGGAGTGGCGGGCTTCTGCGACTACTCCCTCGCAAGCTCGGGACTTTGACCCTGTTCCGCTCAGACATGTCCCGCGGGTACTGAGGGGATG
>CAYQDF010000176.1:0-5399 GCA_964416175.1 uncultured Anaerolineaceae bacterium | reverse complement strand
TCTTCGAAAACTGAAAAAGGGGGGAGAGCGGCAGCATCCGGAATGGCGAGCTGGGCGGCGCCTCTCCCGGTCAACACCAGTGCGAGGTGGGGAACGCCAGCGGCACGCCCGGCTTGCAGGTCGCTGAGGGCGTCGCCGACCAGGAAGGAGCGGCCCAGGTCGAGGTCCAGGGAGCGGGCTGCGCGCAGAATAAGTCCCGGCTGCGGCTTGCGGCAGTCGCAGCCCATCTCGGGGGCGTGGGGGCACATGAACACGCCGTCGACGCGCCCACCTGCCCGGCGGACCGCTTCCACCAGCTGCGTGTTGATGTCCTCGGCGGCCTGCAATGTCATCAGGCCGCGGCCGACTGCCGACTGGTTCGTAACAATGACAATCCTCAAGGGAGTCGAGGCGGCGCTTGCCAGGGCAGCGAGCGCTCCTGGATAGATTTCGACGTCCGACCAGGAGCGGACGTAGTCCGGGCGGTTTTCGATGATCACTCCGTCCCGATCGAGGAAAAGGGCAGCATGCATGCGCGTATTATACTTAGGGATGGCAGCCTGTTCCCGAGGCTGCATCCAATTTCAAGGAAAGATGAACTGCCCGGCAATCCAGGTCCAATAAACCTTGTCAACTACCCCCGGATGTTCGAAAGAATCCAGCTTTATCTGAGCCGGCAGGCTTCCAGCCTGTGGCGGTATGCGCTCGAACAGGCCGTGATCGCCGGCTTCGGATGGGTGCCGACAGTCGTCGGGCTGGGGCTGCGCGGCGTGTTCTACCGCCTGATCCTGCACATGGATGGCTGGGCGGCGATCGAAAACGGGGTGCGGCTCCGTTTCGCCGATCATATCCGGCTTAAGAACGGTGTTTACCTGGACCAGGGCTGCTACCTGCACGCGTGCCCGCATGGCATCGAGATCGGCGAGAACACCATCGTGATGCACGGAGCCATCCTGCACGTCTACAATTTTCGTGATCTTCCCCGGGCAGGGATCCGGATCGGGCAGGACAGCCTGATCGGGGAGTACACGGTCATCCGTGGGCAGGGGGGAGTGGAGATCGGCGATCGGGTTTACACCTCGCCCTTCACTCAGATCATCGCCGTCAATCACGTGTTCTCAGACCCGGACCGCCCATTCGTCGAACAGGGGATTACCGCCGAAGGGATTGTGATCGAGGATGACGTCTGGCTGGGGGCAGGCGCAGTCGTGACCGACGGGGTGCGGGTTGGAAAGGGCGCCGTGGTGGCAGCCGGAGCGGTCGTGACGAAGGATGTCCCCCCGCACACGGTCGTGGCCGGCGTCCCGGCGAAGCAAATCCGGACGATCAACGGCAGCCTGCAGAAAGATCCAGGAACAACCGTTTATTGACAACGGCGGGCTGCTGCTCGCCAGGATTATTTTGTTCAACCTCTGCTGCACCGGGAGGGAACGCCAACGAGAGGCCAGCATGACAACTTTATCCATAGTGATACCTGCATATAATGAGGAGCGCGGGATCGCCGAGATCTCCCAACGGGTGCTGGCGGTCAAGGACGACCTGGCGAGAGCCGGGATCGAAGGGCTGGAGGTGCTCGTCGTGGATGATGGCTCCCGCGACCGAACGGCCCAGATCGCCGGCGCGATCGACGGCGTGCGCCTGATCCGCCACCCGAAGAACAGGGGCTACGGCGCGGCGCTGAAGACCGGCTTCTCGCAGGCGACAGGAGAATTGATCGGCTTCCTGGACGCCGATGGGACTTACCCGCCGGAGTATTTCCCCCAGCTGTGCCGGGAAGCGATCAACGGCAGCGATCTGGTGATCGGATCCCGGATGGCCGGCGCAGAGAGCAAGATGCCGCTCACCCGCCGGATCGGGAACCTCTTCTTCGCCGCTCTCCTCACGCTGGTGGGGCACCAGAGAGTGTCGGACAGCGCCAGCGGCATGCGCGTCTTCAAGCGGGAGATCCTGGAGCAGGTCTATCCACTGCCGGATGGCCTCAACCTCACGCCGGTGATGAGCACCCGCGCCGTCCATGAGGGAATCCGGATGGTGGAAGTGCCGATCCCTTACAGCGAACGCGTGGGGCGATCGAAGCTCAGCGTTGTGCGCGATGGCTCCATCTTTCTGCAATCCATCCTCTGGACGGTGCTGACCTACAACCCGGTCCGGATCCTGGGGGCGATCGGGCTGATCGGGGTCCTGTTTGCCCTGGCGGTGGCGGTCGGCCTGGTGATCACCCGCCTGAGCGGGGTCACATCCCTCGGGCCGTGGGGCGTGGCTGCCCTGTACGCGGCGATGCTCGCCAGTGTGGCCGGGGTCAGCCTGTTCGCCCTCGGTTCCACGTTTAATTATCTGGTATCCTTATTTTATAAGCGGCCGATCCGGCAGGGGCTGTTTGGCAAACCGTTGTTCAACCCCTCCCTGGATCACTATTTCGGCTGGCTGGGACTGGTGACATTCCTCGGTGGGATCATCATCGGAAGCATCAGCGTCGCCCTGGGTGTGAACGGCTGGGAGATCTCCCGGCTGTGGCTGTACCTGCTGGGCAGCGCAATGATCGTCCTGGTCGGCCTGCAGCTGATCATATACTGGGTGCTGATGCGCGTCCTGGAAGAGCTGAGCCAGAGAGACGACCTGACTCGGAAGGACATGGGCGACGCACAGTAAACCGGCCACAAGCATGCCCACACAGGGCTGAGCCACAGAGAGGATTTTATTTTATCGTTACTATGGCCAAAGGTTCATAAGGAGACCCATTTCATGGATCAAGAGAATCTCATCTCCAAGGAAAATTTAGGAACGCGGCGCATCCCGAAGCTGCGCATGGCGAACTTCCCGAACGCTGATGACATCGTGCGGGACGTGATCCTGAGCACGCCGCGTTCTCCGGAGGCGGTGGACATTTTGCTGGTGAACCCGCCGACGCCGGACGGCGGGTACTGGATCCGGACGCAGCACCGGGTCGGGCGGCGGACGCGCGAGAACATGGTCTGGCCCCAGGTTTCCCTGGCACAGATGGCGGCGCTGCTCCACCCAACGTACAAGGTCAGGGTGATCGACGCCAACGCCGAACGGATGAGCTGGCCGGCGTTCTCGAAGCTGATCGACAGGTACCAGCCGAAATACTACCTGACCCAGGTGACTGCGCCAACCCTGGAAAATGACATGTACGGGTGCTTCCTGGCGAAAGCGCGCGGGGCGATGACCATTGCCTTCGGCACCCACGTCACGCCGATCCCACGGGAATCCCTGCGCCCATACCCGAGCCTGGACTTCGCTCTGGTGGGCGAACCTGACCTGACCATCCGCGACTTACTGGACCACCTGGAGGGCAGGATCGACCAGCGCCCTCCGGAAATCCGGAAGCTGTTCACCGAGCACGACCCGTTTTACAAGCCCGCGCTGCGCGAGGATGGAAGCGTCGATCTACACGGGATCAAAGGCCTGGCCTGGAGGGATGGCGGTGAGATCGTGGTCAACCTGCCGCGCCCGTTCATCAAGGACCTGGACGATATGCCGATCCCGATGCATGAGCTGCTCCCGCTCCTGAAGTACCGCATGCCGCTGATCAAAGGACCCTTCACATTCATCGTGACCAGCCGGGGTTGCCCGGCGGGGTGCACGTACTGCATCAAGCACGTCTCCTATCAGTACTCGGCCCGCCTGCGGTCGCCGGAGCTGATCATGCAGGAGCTCTGGCAGCTCAAGAAGCTCGGCATCCACAACATCCACATGTATGCCGATCTGTTCACCGTGAACCGCGATCAGGTCGTCGAGCTGTGCCGGCGGATCATAGATGAGAAGCTCGATATCCGCTGGACATGCAACAGCCGGGTCGACTACGTCGATGAAGAGATGCTGACGCTGATGGGCAAGGCGGGCTGCTGGTTGATCTCCTGGGGGATCGAGAGCGGCAACGAGCAGATCTTGAAACACGCCCGGAAAGGGGCTTACCCCGACAAGGCGGAGCGGGCGCTGGTCTGGGCGAAGAAGGCCGGCATCAAAAACTGGGGGTATTTCATCATCGGCCTTCCGGGAGAAACGGAAGCGACCATCCGCGAGACGATCGAGTTCTCCAAGAAGCTGCCGCTGGACATTGCCCTGTTCCACGTCGCAGCACCATACCCGGGGACGCCTTTCTTCTTCGAGGTGGTCGAAAACGGCTGGTTCCGCCCGGGGACCCGCTGGGAACAGGTGGACATGGATAAGGGCACGGTGCTGGATTACCCCGACCTGCCGGCGGAGCGCCTGCTCTACTGGCAGAAGCGCGCCTGGCGGGAATGGGCGCTCAGGCCTGGTCCGATGTTCACCTACCTGAAGATGCTCTTCTCTGACTGGTCGACGGTCAAATCCGCCCTCAGCGTTGGACTCCAACACCTGAGCTGGGCGTCCAGCGATTCGGAAGCTCCGGTTACCGGGGAGCTGGTCACCAAACTGGGCATGGAGTCCGGGGACTGAAAGAATCTCCCAAAGGAATCTGGCAGTTGATCCATAAGCTGACCGACCGCCCCGGGTTCGCTCTGTTCGAGTTGATCCTTGTCATTCTCTGCGGAGCTGCCTGGTGGATAGTCCCCCAGGCAGGGTGGTACCCCCTGATCCCGATAGCTTTTCTGTGGACCACCCGACTGGCGGCTGGAAGCTCTCCACTTGGCAGAACGCGTTTTGACCTGGCCGTGCTGGTCTTCCTGCTCTCGGCTGCCGTGGGGATGTGGGCAGCTTACGACCGCCAGGCGGCTTTGGAAAAATTCCGGGTGATCGTTGGGGCGGTCCTAATCTTCTACGCCCTGGCACGCCAGCCCCGTGAGAATATCTGGATGATCGCCGGCATCTTCACCCTTGCCGGGGTACTGGTTGCGTTGAATTTCCTGTTGGGTCACGATTGGCTGGCGGATCCGACCGGCATCGCTGCCCTTGACCAGCTTGGCGTGCGCTGGATGGCGCTCAGGCCGCTTATCGAGATGGGCAGCCTGCATCCAAACATCGCCGGCGGCCTGTTGGGGATGTCCCTGCCGTTTGCGCTCGGGCTGACCTGGCGGAATCGGGTCGAGAATGGCGCGGAGCGCGGCGCTGCGCGGAGATTGATCCTGGCGAGCAGGATCGCAGGGACAGCAGCGAGCCTCCTCATCGGGGTTGCGCTGGTCCTGACCAGCTCGCGCGGCGCGCTGCTGGCTTCTCTGGCGGCGCTGGGGATCTGGGGGCTGTGGCTGGCCAGCAGCTATTTGACCCGCGAAAGCTCATCATCCGGGGACCGGATCCAACCCAGAGTGAAGTGGTTCCTGATCGCGCTGGCCATCGCCGGCGTCCCGATCTTGTTCCTCCTGCTCCAGAGCGGGAGCAGCCTGCTGGACTTCGCCAGCCATCTCCCCGGGGCATCTAGCGGCGAAAGCCGGGTAACGCTCGCCCGCGATGCTTACCTCCTGATCTATGATTTCTGGTAC
>CAYQDF010000175.1:0-5451 GCA_964416175.1 uncultured Anaerolineaceae bacterium | reverse complement strand
CCAGTCCATTCATAATTACTCCATAGCCAAACGTTGCCAATCCGCGGGTATAATCTTACGAAAATGCACGAACTTCAACCTAACTCACGCCATTGCTTTGTTTGTGGGCTTGCAAACCCGGACGGGCTCCAGATGAGGTTCTATCAGACCGGTCCTGGTGAAGTTGCAGCAGAATATACAGTGCCCGAACGCTTTCAGGGATATCCCGGTGTGGTCCATGGTGGCATTGTTGCAGCCATGCTGGATGAAATTACCGGGCGCGCCCTTATGAATGGGGATCCTCCCCGGTTCATGTACACAGCCCGATTGGATATCCGCTACCGGATGAATGTGCCAGTCGGCAAACCCCTCAGGCTGATCGGGAAGGCAGAGAAGGTGAAGAGCCGCACAGCAACAAGCCGAGGGATAATTTATGGTCCAGATGGAGAGCTCCTTGCAGAAGCTGATGCTGTCCTCGTTGACCTGCCGGAAGATATCCTTGCGTCGAAGGATCTGGAGGCATTGGGTTGGCGAGTCTACGAAGAAGTAGAGAACCTCTCGCTGAAAGATGATCGAAGATTACCGACGACCCAATAATCTCGCTGAAGCATTGGAAATCTTGAAAAGTCCCGAGATGCGATTCATTCCGATGGGCGGAGGGACAGCGATCGACCGATACTCAAGCGAACCTTTCGGTGTGTTGGATCTGCAGGGCCTGGGATTGAACACAATCAGCGAAAGCGGTAATACGCACAAGTTTGGCGCAACCGTGCCCCTCCAGTCCCTGCTCGATACTGCGGGAATGCAACCTGCCCTCAAGCATGCCGTTCGCATCGAGGCCTCCTATAACATTCGCCAGGTGGCAACTGTGGCTGGTAAACTGGTCTCTGCGAATGGTCGATCCCCATTTGGCACCGCGATGCTTGCGCTTGATGCAGTCCTGACCGTCCAGCCTGGAGACGTGCAGATCCCATTGGGCAATTTATTTGCGCTCCGCCAGGAGATCCTTTCTGGTCGAATAATCACATCAATTTCTATTCCTGTAAATGCCAGGTTGGCTTTCTCCTCCGTTGGGCGAACTCCGGCTGACATTCCGTTGGTCTGCGCCGCGGTCACTCGCTGGCCTTCAGGCCGGACCAGGGCCGCGTTGGGGGGTTGGGGAGCTGCACCGATACTTGTGATGGATGGACCAGACAGCGGGGGCCTGGAAATGGCGGCGCGAGCTGCGTATAGTCAGGCTCAGGATGAATGGGCCTCTGCGGAATATCGGCAAGAAGTGGCGGAAATACTGGTCAAAAGATGTTTGGCGATGATTGACACAGGATGACTCATGGATTGATGTCCTGCTAACTCCCCCTGGCGCAGATAACCTGGAAAATGCCCGTGGAATTGCTCTTATGCGAGTCAGCCTTTATATAAACCATTCCGACTATGTGCTCGAGATCCACCCCGGCGATACCCTCTTAAAGGTCTTGCGGAGCCTGGGATATTACGGGGTTAAACATGGATGTGAGACCGGCGATTGCGGCGCATGCACCATCCTGCTGGATGGCAAACCGTTAAATGCCTGTGTGCTGATTGCCGCACAGGCCGATGGCCGCCGGATCGAAACAATCGAAAGCCTTGGCAAACATCCGGAAATGGGATGGCGACAGACTGAGGGGCTGGATCCTCTCCAAAACGCCTTTGTTGAAACCGGGGCTATCCAGTGCGGGTACTGCACGCCGGCGATGATCCTCGCCACGCGGGAGCTTCTATCTCGAAACCTTTCCCCTGCCGAATCGGAGGTGAGGGAAGCTCTGTCGGGAATTCTATGCCGCTGCACCGGCTATGTCAAACCGGTCCAGGCTGTGTTGCGCGCAGCGGCGGTACTTCGCGGGGAAGCAGTCGAACCGATCGGTGGAGCGATCCCCGCCCCGCCGGAGTGGCTGGGGGGTGGAGAGGTCGGTCCCGATTATGAGGGGGATTTACCGATAAGAACTCCAGCCAGCCCTGATGCCGGAAAGATCCTGGCTCCGACCCAGATCCTCCCGAAGATTGCCATTACGCCGGAAGTCGAAGCCTGGCAAAGGGTTGGTAAGCCAGAGAAGAAAGTCGATGCCGAGAAGCTCGTTCAGGGAAAACCTGCTTTTGCTGCAGATTTTGAGAGACGGGGAATGCTGGTCGCCAAAGTGCTGCACAGCCCAGTTGCGCATGCGCGGATCAGGCGCATCGATGTCAGCCGGGCCAGGGAGCTGAGCGGCGTGGCTGCTGTCCTGACTTATCAGGACATCCCGCGGGTGATCTATTCCACAGCAGGGCAATCTGATCCAATTCCCGGGCCGCTGGACACATTCTCTCTCGACAACAAGGTGCGCTTCGTGGGCGACCGGGTGGCATTCGTTGCAGCCGAAACCGAGGAGATCGCGCTTAAAGCCCTCGATTTGATCGAGGTCGAATACGATCCCCTTCCTGCTGTTTTCGATCCGGAGAATGCTTTGAAGCCCGGCGCGCCGATCATCCACGACGAACCTGAATATGTTAACTTTGCCGATTCAGACCCCGCAAGAAATCTAGCCGCACACATCCGGATCGACATTGGAGATGTGGAGCGCGGTTTCTCTGAAGCTGACCGGATTTTTGAAGCTGATTATGAAGTCCCGAAAGTACAGCAGGCTCACATCGAACCACACGTTGTGATCACCTACTGGGATGAGGATGACAGACTGGTGATAAGGACCAGCACGCAGGTGCCGTTCCATGTGCGCCGGCAGCTGGCCCCTGTGCTGGGCCTTCCAATCAAACGCATCCGTGTGATCAAACCAAGGATTGGGGGAGGATTCGGTGGTAAGCAAGAGGTGCTCATCGAAGATGTCGCGGCACACCTGACGATCGCAACCGGGCGTCCAGTGATATACGAGTACACCCGTGAGGAGGAGTTCATCGCTGCCCGGTCTCGCCATCCGATGCGGATCAAGATGAAGACCGGGGTTAAACTAGACGGCACGATCACGGCGAATGCGATGTACGCTTTGAGCGATACCGGCGCGTACGGCTGTCACGCATTGACGGTCACCGGGAATACTGGTCACAAAGCCATGGCGCTCTATGTCGGAGACGGTCCTTATCGGAATTCACCCAATATCCGGTTTTTCGCCGATATCGTCTACACGAACCATCCACCAGCAGGCGCCTACCGGGGATACGGCGTCCCCCAGGGTTTCTGGGCGGTCGAGCGGCACATGGAGAAAATCGCCCGCGAGTTGGGATTGGATCCAATTGAATTCCGCCTGAAAAACGCGTTGCGCCAGGGAGAACTGCAGCCCTTCAGTACTGCCTGGAGTGAAGGGCGGGAACCTCGACCGGAGAAGATCGAGACCTGTGGATTGGAGGAGTGTGTCCGCCAGGGCAGAGCTGCCATTGGGTGGGACCAGAAGTTCAACAACCCTGAGTGGCATCAGGTGCCCGGCGCCCCTCATCTCCGCCGAGGCATTGGTGTGGCGCTCGTCATGCAGGGAACCGCCATCCCCTATCTGGATATGGGCGGGGCGAGTATAAAGATGAACGACGACGGCTCTTTCAACCTGCTGGTGGGAGCCACAGACCTGGGGACCGGGTCAGATACCGTGCTTGCCCAGATGGCAGCTGAGGCGCTTGGTGTTCCGGTTGAAGATATCATCACATATTCATCAGATACAGATTTCACGCCGTTCGATAAAGGCGCCTACGCCTCGTCGACCACCTATATTTCGGGGGCAGCGGTCGTCAGGGCGGCGGAAGCGGCAGCTGCCCGAATCCGCCAGCGCGCTGCCCGCATCCTCAACGAACAAGGAAACGGTCCGGAGATCTCACCCGAAGAGATCCGCCTCGCAGACAGACAGGCGGTATCCCCGGATGGCCGCCGCGTTTCGATGTCGGAGATCGGCCATCACTCCCTTCACCACGCGGACCAGGAGCAGATCATGGGTGTCGGCTCCTATGTTTCACCGGTCGCACCGCCGCCATTTGCCGCCCAGTTCGCCGAAGTCACCGTGGACGTGGAGACCGGGCAGGTGGTCGTCGAAAAGCTCGTCATGGCAGTCGATTCTGGGGTGATCGTCAATCCGATCACAGCTTCGGGGCAGATCGAAGGCGGGATGACGCAGGCGCTCGGCTATGCAGTGTGTGAAGAAATGGTGTACGATGTGGAAGGACGCGCCCGCGAAAAGAGCTTCCGCGATTACCACATTTTCCAGGCGCACGAAATGCCTGAGCTGACGACGATTTTCGTCGAAACCTTTGAGCCTTCGCACCCATTCGGGGTGAAAGCAGTGGCAGAGATCCCCATGGATGGCGTTGCACCAGCGGTAGGGAACGCCGTCTTCGATGCCTGCGGTATTCACATTTACGCCAATCCGATCACTCCGGAAAAGGTCTGGCGAGCATTAAGGATGCTCACGAGTCCTGGGTAAAAACAGATTGGGTAAACCGCCTCTAACCTACAGCCAGTGCAGATTAGCTGGAAGACTATGAGCCGCACCTACGTCATTGGTCATGTTAATCCGGATACTGACGCAATCGCTTCTGCGATGGGATATGCCTGGTTACTTTGGGAGCGAGATGGCATGGAAGTCAGCGCTGCCAGAGCTGGTCCGCTCAATCCGCAGACCACATGGGTGCTCAAAAAGCTTCGTCTAGAAAGCCCGCTGCTCTTGAACGACGCCTCTCCCCGCTTCGAATCGGTGTCACTGCGCCTCGACACGACCGCGCCGGATCGTCCACTTCGAGAGGCCTGGGCGATCGCCAGCCGGACATGGGGCGTGGCGCCCATCGTGAACGAGGACGGAACGCCGTTTGGCCTGGTCAACGGTCCAAGCCTGTTTTCCTTCCTATCCAAATTGGTCGGACCACACCCCAAGCGTCAGGAGATGCGCATCGCGGACATCCTCGACCTTCCGAGCCGGGAAGCTGCGGACAACAACGTGCCTAAGTTCCAGGCAACAAGCAGGATTCGTGATTCATTGAACCGCATCCTCCGCGCTGAAGGTGATGATTTCTGGGTGGTGGATGAGCATGGTGCATATGTTGGTGTCTGCAGACAACGGGATGTACTGAATCCACCCCGTCTCCGATTGATCCTCGTCGATCACAACGAGCCTGGTCAGGCCATCGGAGCATTGGAAGAGGCTGAGCTGGTCGAGATCCTTGATCATCATCGATTGGGTGCTGCCACGACTCATGTGCCCATCTCTTTCATGATCGATGTTGTCGGCAGCACCAGCACCCTGGTTTCTGAACGGATCGAGGAAGCCGGGTTGAGCGCCCCGCCCGCTTTGGCTGGTCTGCTGCTTGCAGGCCTGCTCTCTGATACTTTGTCGCTGACTTCACCCACGACGACCAGGCCGAGCTGCTCGCGGCCCGGCACGCGAACGTCATGGGCACCTACCCGCTGTTCGCCGGCGACCGCGTCACCGAACTCACCCAGTTCCTCGACGACCATCTCGGCGACGGACG
>CAYQDF010000174.1:0-5523 GCA_964416175.1 uncultured Anaerolineaceae bacterium | reverse complement strand
ACTCGGCGTGGCTCAGTTCCCAAAGCCGGACCGCACTTTCGGAGCGGATACTGGCCGTGCGCAGGCCGGTGCGGTTGATCAGACTCAGTTCGCCGATGAACTCACCCGGTCCCCGGAAGCCGATCAGCCGCTCCTCTGGGGTTCCGAGCGCTTTAATCACTTCGAGACGCCCCTCGAACACGATGAAGAAGCGGTCGCCGATTTCACCTTCGTGAAACAATATTGTGTGAGGCGGCAGCTCCCGGACGCGGAGAGATCGCGCCAGGGATTCAATCTCCTCCGGCGGCAGTCCCCGGAGCATGGGGGTCTGGGCAAGCAGGTCTTCCTTCATTGATCGCGCCAGGTGGGCTTCACCTGGCTCTCAGGCTGGAGGTGCAGGCTATCAGGATTCATCAAGCAGGACCGCGGTTCCCGGGGGATTCAAGATAACAGTTCCAATTATAATCCACTTGGTTTTGCATTATTCCCGATCGCACCATACCAAGTCCGGGGCGATCGCCCTGCCAGACCAAATATCTTGACATAGAACAAACGTTCTGGTAAGATTGTGATGGCTGCGAGAATTCGAGGTCCCGTATGAGTCCAAAATTCGCTTCTCCTCCAGACCGGCAGGCGTACTACGCTTTAGTGTGGGAGATCGTCCGGCAGATCCCCGCCGGGCGCGTGACCACCTACGGGAAGATCGCCGGTCTGATACCCCCACCGCCGGGGATGACTGAGAAAGATTACGCCGCCTGGGGATCGCGCTGGGTGGGGGGCGCCATGGCGAACTGCCCGGCAGGGGTCCCATGGCAGCGGGTGATCAACGCTCAGGGAAAGATCAGTCTGCGCCCGGGGGGTGGCGCGGAGGTGCAGCGCGAGCTGCTGGAAGCTGAAGGAGTTGTATTTGACATTAAGGATCGGATCGATCTGGATGTTTACGGTTGGGAGGGACCTGCACCGGAGATGCGTGCTGCGCATGGACTCCGCGCCGAGTCCTGAGGAAGGTTGTGATGTTAGCGCTGTTTAAGAAATCGGTCGAGAAAACCCATGTGAATCCCCGCATCCGGGCCTATGGCAAGGCGCGGATCGACATCGCCCGTCGGGCGACCAGCCGCGCCGATTGGGATCGGATGTGGAAGCAATCCACTTTCCCCTTCCCGTTCTCCTGGGGAGAAAGCTGGAAACAGTGCATGGAATACCGGGTCGTGGATTTCCCTGCGGAAGTCGGTTTCTACATAGACATCCTCGGCTTGCCGGTCAACGCGTTCGATCCGGACTATGCCATGTTCACAAGCCCGAACGGGGAGTTTTACTTTTCGGTTGTCCCTGCCCCAAAGGGGGATTCGGGTACGCCGCCCGAAGCCATCCGGATCCAGTTCCTGGTTGATAATATCCTGGAGGTTGCGGAAGAGCTCGAGCGGAGGGGGATCGCTTTCGAACACTGGCCCAGCCCGTGCGCCGAGGGATCCTCGCTCTACATCGGGTCTTTTCGCACGCCGCACGGGATCTGCATCGAATTATGGGGGTCAGTAGCTGACGACTATAAGCTGGAGGATGAAGAGCGGATGGATGATGTCGGCGGTAGCAATCTGCCTGCAGATTACGAGACATCCCAACCGGTCCAGGCATCTTTCACCGATCCGGCTGAATCGACGAGTGCGGGAGTTTTGGACGAACAGGGCGAAACGATCGAAGAGGTGGCAGACCCCTCAGGCGGTGTTGAGGAAAGTGAGGTGGAACTTTTATACGAGTACCTTGATGAGGAGGAGGAATGACCACTGCAGCCAGAAAATTATTCCTGGTCCATTGGAACCAGGTGGAAGCTGAGGAATATGCCCGGGGGTTCGTCGATTCGGGATGGGAAGTGACCATCGAAGCCAGGGATGGCCGGCGGGCATTCGAATCGATCCGATCTGACCCCCCATCGGTGGTCGTGATCTACCTCACCCGAATGCCCTCGCACGGGAGGGAAACCGCCGATGCCATCCGCTCCTCAAAATCCTTAAGCGATATCCCGATCATCTTCGTCGGCGGTCAAGGGGAACCGCTCGAGAAGACGAGGCAAAAAATTCCGGGAGCCATCTTTTCATCAGAAGGTGAACTGGCCCAACTGATCGAATCTTTCTCCCGCGTCTGAGCGGTGCCGATAAGTTATTCGAAGCTGGCAGATCTGAGGTGAAACATGACAGACCGCTGCGCCTGGGCAGGGGGGGATCCGCTCTTGCAGGAGTACCACGACCGTGAATGGGGAGTGCCGGTGCACTCCGATCGCCTGATGTTCGAGTTCCTCGTCCTGGAGGGGATGCAGGCAGGTCTCAGCTGGATGACCATCTTGAGAAAGCGGGAGAATTTCCGTCAGGCATTCGATGGTTTCGATCCAGCGGTGATTGCTGTTTACGACTCCTCCAAAATCGCTGAACTGCTCGCCGACTCCGGGATCATTCGCAACCGCAATAAGATCGAAGCTGCGATCCAGAACGCCAGGGCGTTTCAGGAGGTTTCCAGGGAGTTCGGCAGCTTTGCCGCCTACCTCTGGAAGTTCGTCGGAGGGAAACCGATCGTTAACTCCTGGCGGATCGTCCAGGAGATCCCTGCCCAGACTCCCGAGTCAGTGGCAATGAGCAAGGACCTGATCCGAAGGGGATTTAAATTCGTCGGTCCGACGATCTGTTATGCACACATGCAAGCAACCGGCATGGTCAACGACCACACCGTGGACTGTTTCCGCTATTTTCAGGTCCAGAACATGGAGGGAAAATGAACCTTAATAGTGCCTGGAAGGTAATCTAATGGCGTTTCACGAATGAAGATATCGCCTCTCCTTGAAATCCGCCACGCCGTCCTGGTCCACGCCCCGCCTGAGCGTGTCTACGATGCGTTCACCACCGGGGAGGATCTGGATGGCTGGTTTACTTCAGGAGCGGTGGTTGACCCGCGTCCCGGAGGGCAAATCCGGTTCCGGTGGGTGGCGTGGGGTCCTGATCGCGTCACAGGCGAAGACGGCGGACCGGTATTGGAGGCCTTCAGACCGAACCGGTTTGTGTTCCAGTGGCATCCGGGCGGCCCCTCCTATGCTACAAAGGTCGAAGTGGACTTCGAACCGGCGGCTGAGGGGACGATCGTCCGTTTGCGAGAGCACGGATATCCGGATACCCCGGAAGGTCATCGCGCCTGCCTGGATTGTGCAGCCGGCTGGGGAGAAGCGCTCGTGTTGTTAAAATTTTACGTAGAGCACGGCCTGCGGTATTAACCCGCTTCGAGAGGCTATTTCGATGGAGACGCAGGAATTGGAGATAAAACCTCTCACCCGCGACCGGTGGGACGATTTCGAGAAATTATTTGGCCCCCGCGGCGCTGTTGGGGGCTGCTGGTGCATGTGGTGGCGAATCAAGCGCTTCGAGTTTGAGAAGGGACAGGGTGAAAGCAACCGGCTGGCGATGCAGGCGATCGTGGCTTCCGGGGAAGTCCCAGGCCTCCTGGCGTACCTTGCCGGTGAGCCGGTAGCCTGGTGTTCCGTCGCCCCCCGGGAGGCATTTCCGGTGCTGGACCGCTCTCCAATCCTCAAGCGGGTTGACGACCAACCGGTCTGGTCGGTGGTGTGCTTCTTTTTCGCACGTCCATTCCGGTCGAAGGGCCTGTCAACGTTCCTGCTGAGAGCTGCCGTTGACTACGCCGTGGAACACGGCGCGAACATCATCGAAGGATACCCTATTGAGCCGAAGAAGCGAGACGCCCCGGATATTTATGCGTTCACCGGGATGGTATCGACTTTCCGCAAGGTGGGTTTCATCGAGGTGGCACGGCGATCGCCATCGCGTCCGATCATGAGGTGCTTTCCCGGCGGCTGATCAGCTTGAGAGGTATAATGTCGATCCTGTGTTTCCCCTGCCATGCGGCTGATTCCGGCGGATAGAATCGTGGAGAGCCGGGAACGCCGCTCCCGGCTCTCTCTAAGGAGGAGAAGAAGAGAAATCGCCCTTCGAGCGTAATGTTAGCAGGATTCTTAAAAAATTGCTTGACGATTACCCTACGATTACCCTACGATTACCCATCAATTTTGAAAGATAATGCAGGCTAGCTATGGATTTTGCGATTAGGACTGAAAACCTGGGCAGGATTTATAAGATCCGGGGAGGCAAAAGGACGGAACCGAAGGAGCTGGTGGCGCTGCAGGATGTCAATCTGCAGGTCGGTCAGGGTGAACTCTTTGGCCTCTTAGGGCCGAATGGAGCCGGGAAGACGACCCTGATCAAGATCCTGACCACGCTGCTGGCGCCGACGAGCGGCAAAGCCTGGGTGGCGGGCTTCGATGTCGAGAGCCGGCCAGACCAGGTGCGTCCGCGGATCAACATGGTCTCGGGGGGAGAATCCTCCGGCTACGGCCTGCTCACCGTGCGCGAGAATCTGTGGATGTTTTCTCAGTTCTACGGCCTCGAGTCGCGCGTCGCCAACCAGCGGATCAAGGATTTGCTTGCGATCGTCGGGATGAGCGACCGCCTGAATACGAAATCATCAGACCTCTCCACTGGACTGCGCCAGAAGATGAACATCGTGCGTGGCTTCCTCACCGATCCCCAGGTGCTCTTTCTGGACGAACCTACCCTGGGACTGGACGTGGGCGCGGCGCGCGATGTCCGGCAGTTCGTCCGCCAGTGGATCGACACAAGCCCCGCGCGCACTATCCTTCTCACGACACACTACATGGTTGAAGCAGATGAACTCTGCGATCGGGTCGCGATCATCAACCAGGGGAAAGTGCTGGCCTGCGACTCACCGGCTATATTGAAGCACCGACTTCAACAAGACGCCATCTTCCGGCTGGAGGTCAGCCCACTGAACGGGTTAGGTCTCGGTGTCCTCGAGTCGCTGCCCGGGGTAAAAAAGTTGATCCACCAGGAAAAAGATGGCGGTGCAACGCTGGAGTTCATCCTCGCCGAAGAACCGGTGCTGGGCAGCGTGGTCAATGCCCTCACCGCAAAGAACGTGCAAATCCTGAACCTGCAGAAACGCGAACCGACCCTGGAAGACGTGTTCGTTGACCTGGTCGGGCGGAGCATGGCGGAAGTCGAGCGCGGAGGTCAGGGAGGCTAGGAATGGCCGGTGGATTGAGCGCACTGAGCGCAGCGCCCGTCAGGAAAAGCAGCGGGGCGGTGTTGTTCATGAAGACAGTGATCGCGCGGGCTTACCCGCGCGTCGTGGGGCAGCAGCGGGAGAAATCCTGGATGTTCTTCGACGTGTTCCTGCCGATGCTGGCCGTATCGGCGTACGTCTTCGTCTACAGAGCGATCGGCGCGCCGGCAGAGTACATTGGGTTCGTCGTCGTCGGCGGCGCGATGACCGCGTTCTGGATGAACGTGCTTTGGAGCATGTCCAGCCAGCTGTATTGGGAGAAAGAGCAGGGGAACCTCTCGTTGTACATCATGGCTCCCAATTCGATGATGGCGATCCTGCTGGGCATGGCTCTGGGAGGCATGCTGGCAACCGCGCTGCGTGCCGCGGCGATCCTGGTACTCGGCAGCCTGCTGTACAGAGTCCAGTTCG
>CAYQDF010000173.1:0-5637 GCA_964416175.1 uncultured Anaerolineaceae bacterium | reverse complement strand
TGCTCGCAAATTGAGCATCGATACCCGGAGAACTTGTTCACTGTGGACACCTGATCGACTTGTCTGCTAGCCTGGTCCGATACGGAATATCATAACCCGCGTTCCCCCCGAATGTAAGGTAGTCCCAATGCCGCCGGCGCTCCCAGCCTTTTCCGCACTGCTTCGCGTGATCCGATCACCAAAACGATTATCGTGAAGGCGTAAGGAAGCATTTGCAAGAAGAACCCCCAATATGGATTATAGTAAAAAGGATTGGGAAATCCCATTAATACCGTTGGGCCCTGAATATCCAGGATCAGCCGCCTCAAAGCGCCAAAGGCATAAGCGCCAAATCCGGCTCGCAAAGGATCCCACTGGGCGAAGATGACGAGACCGACGGCAATCCAACCCTGTCCAGCAGTGGTCAGTTCGCTGAACCAACCGGGGGAAATCGCCAGGCTGATCGTTGCCCCTGCCAGGCCTGCCAGGAGGCCCCCAACGAACACGTAAAAATATCGTAGCCGGTAAACGTTGATGCCCAGCGTATCCGCCGCAGCCGGGTGTTCTCCTACTGCACGCAGATGCATTCCTGGCCGCGTCTTGTTGATAAAATACCAGGAGAGTGGGATGAGCAAGTAACCGACATAAACCAGGATACTTTGATTCTGAAAAAAGATTGGCCCAACGATCGGAATTTGAGATAGCAGGGGGATCGAAAAAGCAGGCATGAGTGAGATCGCGCCGGCTTTGCTCAGCCCCTCGCCGAGCACGACGCTGATCCCGGCTCCCAAGAAGGTCAATGCAAGGCCGCTGACCACCTGGTCAGCTTGAAGTGTAACGACGATAAAAGCGTGGATCTGGCTGATTAACCCCGCGGCTAACATTGCCAGCAAGACGCCCAACCAGGGATTTCCCGTCACAAGTGTGACGCTGAAAGCGCTCATCGCGCCGACGAGCATCATCCCCTCAACACCCAGATTTAAGACACCAGAACGCTCAGCGAAAAGCTCCCCGATAGTAGCAAATAACAGGACAGTACCCGTGCCTACCCCGGCTTGCAGGATGACAATGGGGTCCATCAGGCCTCCTCACGACGGGTTACAAACCGGACCCGGTAGCGCAACAGAAAATCGCTGGCAATTAGACTGACGAGAATAACGCCCTGGATCAACTTGGGAATCCCGGAAGGTTGTATTTCGCGACCTGCCAGGATCAACGCCCCAAATAAGATTGATACGAGGATCACAGCAATTGGGTTCAATTTTGCCAGCCAAGCAATGATGATACCCGTGAATCCGTACCCGGGTGATATCGCCCCCTGCAGACGGTGGACCACTCCAATGATCTCCGAGGCACCAGCCAGGCCGGCCAAACCCCCAGAAAACATCATGACCAGGATCGTATTGCGGGCGATATTCAAGCCAGCGTAACGAGCAGCCTGGGGATTATCGCCGATCAGCCGGATTTCGTACCCCCAGCGGCTGCGGTAGACGATAAACCACACCAGAGCAGCAACGACCAGCGCGATTAAGAAACCGCCGTGGATGGTTAATCCAGCCAGAACAGGCGCCTGCTCTGCGTAGTCTGTCAGGCGCGGCAGCCAGGCATTTCTAGGAAACATTGGGCTCATCTGGAAACCGCCTTCGCTCCAGACTGCATAGATGAAGAAATTATTCCAGGCGACCGCGATGTAATTCATCATTAAGGTCGTGATGATCTCGTTCACATTGAATCGCGCCTTGAGGAAGCCGGGAATGAATCCCCATAAAGCGCCGGCACCGATCCCTGCCAGCAGTATCGTTGGTAAGAACAACCAGGGGGAGGTATCAGCAGGCAGCAGGGGCGTCAGCACCACTGTGCTGGCTCCAAAAGCGCCCAGGAAAAACTGGCCTTCAGCTCCAATATTCCATAGACGGCTCCGGAAGGCCAGTGAACACGCCAGCCCAACGAATATCAACGGCGTTGCTTTCACAAGAGTGTCCGAGAGAACGCCCAGGTTTCCAAACGATGCCCGGGCAATGTGCAGATAAGAGCGGACTGGGTCGCCTCCCACCAGGTCGATAATAATCCCGCCGGCGATTAAAGCCAGTATTATCGCCCCGAATGAAACCATTGCCGGGTACCAGCGCGGTGGTTCGACCAGACGTGACTCAATCCGGATGCTAAAAGGTACAACCCTGCGCTTGACCACCTGGGGTGAGGAAATCATATCAGACATGCGATTCGGCACCTTTGCCTTTCCGAATTTCCTCCAGGGGCGTACCCGTCATCATCAAGCCGATAGTCGTCAGATCGCCGTCCTGAACTTCCCCCATTATCTTCCCTTCATAGATTACCAGGATCCGATCACTCAAAGAAAGCAGCTCTTCCAGCTCTTCGGAGACGAGTAGAATTGCTGCGCCGGCATCGCGCTGGGCGAGGAGCAGGCGATGCACCCCTTCGATTGCACCAACGTCCAAGCCACGCGTTGGCTGCATGGCGATAATAAATAATGGCTGGCCTGATATCTCCCGTGCCAGGATCACCCGCTGTAGATTGCCCCCCGAAAGCAGGCGGACTGGAGTATCGACAGTCGGCACGATAATATCGTATGCTTCTTTGAGTTGCCTGGCGTAGTTTTCCGCCACCCGCATATCCAGCATGACTCCTCGAGCAAAGGGGGGCTGGCGATACTTTTTCATGATGAGATTGTCGGTGACACTTAAATTGGGGGCAGTACCAACATGGGTCCGATCCTCGGGGATATGAGCCAGGCCGCGCTGTATGCCTAAAAGTGGAGGATGGTTTTCGACCGGCTCACCATTGAGCAGCACTTTGCCCCGGTTGCACCGCCGCAGACCGGAGATCACCTGGGCGAGCTCGCGTTGCCCATTTCCTGCAACACCGGCAAGGCTGACGATCTCGCCGGCCCGGACGTTGAATGATACCCCCTGCAATGCCGGGAGCCCCTTATCATTTTCCGCATGGACATCTTCTACAGAAAGAACAATTTTACCAGGGTGGCATTCCTGCCTCTCCAATCGGAACAGCACTGGCCGTCCAACCATCAAGCTGGCGAGTTCTTCCCGCTTGATCCCTTCGACTTT
Organism: uncultured Anaerolineaceae bacterium; assembly: GCA_964416175.1. Lineage (GTDB taxonomy): Bacteria > Chloroflexota > Anaerolineae > Anaerolineales > UBA4823 > CAYQDF01. Next base: position 2,572 of record CAYQDF010000173.1, on the reverse strand, counting down.
CAGATCACTGGCTGTCACTCTGCCTTTCCGCAGCACAGTGATTCGGTCAGCGATCTCGGTGACTTCCTGGAGCTTGTGGCTTATGAAGATGATCGACTTGCCCTGTGAAACCATGGCGCGGAGAGTCTCGAATAAACTGTAAATCTCCTGGGGGGCAAGCACCGCTGTCGGCTCGTCCATAATGAGCACTTCAGCCCCGCGGTAAAGCATCTTAAGAATCTCCACCCGTTGCTGTTCGCCGACCGAGAGTTGCCAGATCTTGGCGCGTGGATCGACTTTTAAACCGTAGCGCTCACCCAGGTCAGCCACAATTTCGTCGTGTTCGGTCAGTCTCATGAGAAAGCGGGGACGATCCAACCCCAGCAAGATATTCTCCGTAACGGTCTGCGTCGGCACCAGCATGAAGTGCTGGTGGACCATTCCTATCCCAGCCCGGATGGCATCGCGCGGAGAAGAAAACGAAACCGGTTTGCCATTTACCAGGATGGTGCCCCCATCTGGCCGGTATAATCCCGCCAGAACATTCATCAATGTGCTTTTCCCTGCCCCGTTCTCCCCTAACAGCGCATGAATTTCTCCGTGGCGGAGCGAGAAGTCGATATGATCATTCGCCAGGACTCCAGGAAAACTCTTTGTAATCGCGCGCATCTCGATGACAGGAATCTCTGGAGCCGTTACCTTGGAAACATCGGTTTCCATTGAGGTTGAATAAGCCTCGTCAGGTCGATTATTCCCCGGAGGATCAGCGAATTGGATCTCGTGAGGTTGGTCTGCCATGAATTAATTCAAAGGGGCCAGACCCCAAACGATCTGGCCCCTCCGGTAAGATTTAACTATCCACCAGTCTCGGGCAGTTCAGCAGTAATCCCGTCTGCCCACCAGTACATGCAGTACTTGCATTCCAAACCAGGCGCTCCAGGGGGGAACTGGTCCAGATCGCTTTGCTCCATTTTCTCGCCCGCCGGTACGATTACGTTGCCCTTGTTATCCTTGATCTCCCCGGCGAAAACATCGAATCGGGTGAACTCGCCCGCGAGCATTTTCTGAAGGGTATCCTGTACCATTGCGATGACTTCTTCTGGCAGCTCCTCCATCCCAGGCGTGAGTTCCTGGCCTTCCATGAAACCGAAAAGACCCAGGCCACCACTGTCTGCATCGAAGTAATCCCATCCAGCCTGGTAGCTGCCATCGATGACCCCTTGAGTGATCTGGGCATAGACCGGTCCCCAGTTCCAGTATGGAGCGGTCAGACAACGCTCAACTTTGCACGAGCCAACCCAGTCGTAGGTGACCCCCCACTTGCCTTTCTCCTGGGCGACGTCTGCCACTGCCGGCGTGTCAGCCCCGGTGAAGACCACCTGAGAGCCAGCGTCGAACAGCGAAGCTGCCGCCTCTTTTTCGATTACCGGGTCATGCCAAGTATTGATCCAGCGGACATCCATGGTGCACTCGGGGCAGGCTTTCTTCATCCCCAGGGCTATCGCATTCCCCAAGCGAATCTCCTCCGGGATTGGGAAGGTCGCCATGTAACCGATCTTCGGGTTTCCATCCAGCTTGGCTCGAGCTCCCGCAAGCATTCCAGCCAGATACTTCATGTTTTCCATTGCCCCAAACAGGTTCCCGAAGTTCTCCTGGTTTGACTTATAACCGCTGATGTGAATAAACATCGCGTCAGGAAACTCATTGGCGACAATTTCCATAGGATCCATGTAGCCGAACGAGGTGCCGAAGATCAAGTCAAACCCTTTACGGGCCAGGCTGCGGAAGACCTGCTCGGAGTCGGCGCCCTCCGGAACGTTCTCGATGTAGGCGACGTGCACGTCGGGGACGTTTTGCTCCACGTAAACCAGACCCTCATAATGGGCCTGGGACCAGCCGCCATCATTATGGGGGCCAATCAGCACCATGGCAACATTGAACTTCCCCTCCTCGACGTCAGGTATCTGAAGGCCGCCCGTCTCCGGGGCCTCGGTTGGCGCAGTCTCTGGTTGTTCCGTTTCAGCCTCTTGCGTTGGTTGAGCTGGCCCTGCACACGCAGATAAGACAAGCACTGCAATCAATAACAGGGCAGCCATTGGCCACAGATTTTTCCTAGACATCCTTGCTCCTCCTCATATTTTGTTAAAGGGATTTGGGCATCAAAAACAAACGTATCCTTGGATGGTTTGAGGTCTGCCTCCTTTCCCGCGAAATCCGCGATATTGCCGTTGAGAATACCTTCACACCATCTTTCCGTCAATGGTCATTGTTCTTGATTTTCCACGCCGGATGACATCTTTCAAGAGGCCGTAAATTCCATCGGAGGACTACCGCACTTATATTATTCCAATACCCTCGATGGGTATCCTGGGGAAGCTATTAGACTATTTTACCTTAAGGTACAACCCAGGTGCCGGTTTCGCCTCTCAGGGCGCGCCGGATGTTTTCAGGATTGGTTATGATCGCCTGCTTCCCGCCAGCTTCCAGAAACCAGATGATCGCCTGGATCTTGGGAGCCATCGAGCCTCTGGCAAAATGCACACCCTCTGCCAGGTACTGTTTGACCTCGGCGAGCGTCATCCGGTCGATCCAT
>CAYQDF010000172.1:0-5786 GCA_964416175.1 uncultured Anaerolineaceae bacterium | reverse complement strand
GCCCAGCTGTATAAGACCTTTCCAACGCTGGACTGTGCGGCCTGAATACTCACTCCAAAAATGGTGTCCGTGGGACGCCACAAGAACATCCACCTGCTCTCTTATTCGGAAGTAGAGTCGGTCTCTGGCTTCGTCGGCAATTTTCAAGTACGCGTCCGGAGGAAGGCGCGTTACATTGATGAAAGTAAATGCACCGGTTGTGGCAAATGTGCGGAAGTTTGCCCGGTTGAGAAATCAAATCTCTTCGACCTGGGATTGAGCACCCGCAAAGCTGCATATCGGAATTCTGCACAAGCGGTACCTAACGCCTATGTGATCGAGAAACGCGGGATCGCGCCATGCCGGGGGGCCTGTCCGACCGATCAACGGGCGCAGGGATACATCGCATTAATCCGCCAGAGGCGGTATGCAGACGCGTATTGGGCGATACGCAGGGAACACCCATTCCCCTCGGTTTGTGGGCGTGTCTGCAATCATCGCTGCGAAGATGCCTGCAGCCGAGGCACCTATGACGAACCCGTAAACATCATGGGGTTGAAGCGGTTTGTTGCGGATTGGGCATTTGCCAACCGCGACAAGCTCCCCAGTCTGCGCGATAAGTCAATCGTCGGCACCGCATTCAGCCACAACCCAAAGCCGACCGGAAAGAAGGTGGCGATCATCGGGGCAGGACCCGCGGGGTTAACTGCTGCATTGGATCTCGTCCGCCTGGGACACGCTGTCACCGTATTTGATGCGCTGCCCGTTGCTGGCGGTATGATGCGGGTAGGCATCCCTCCCCACCGGTTGCCGTCCGAGCTGCTTGACTGGGAGATCCAGCAAATTGTCGATGAGGGTGTGGAGATCCGTTTGAATACCCGGATCGATGATGTGCCCGGCCTCCTGGACAAGGGTTTCCATGCAGTCCTCCTGGCTACTGGTGCGCACCAGGCAAAAAAGCTCCCGATCCGGAATTCTAATCATCCAGACAACTGGCTGAGTCTGGATTTCCTGCGCAGGGTCTGCCTGGGTGAAAGGATCGATCTATCTGGTAAGGAGGTAGTGGTCCTTGGGGGCGGGAATGTTGCCCTGGACACCGCCCGCGTCGTAACCCGGTTGGGGGCAGCACGGACACAAATCGCGTGCCTCGAATCGCGCGGCGAGATGCCTGGATTCGCATGGGAAGTGGGTGTTGCAGAGCAGGAGGGGGTGCAGGTCTTCCCTGGGAGAAGCTTCAAAGAGATCATCGTTGAGAATGAGAAGATCACCGGTGTACGGTGTGTTGAGGTGAAGTTCTTTGGATTCAAACGCGGACGCCCGGATATCGAGGAGATCCCCGGGTCCGGACATATCCTACCGGCCGACCTTGTGATCTGGGCCATCGGTCAGGGACCTGACTTCACTTATCTGCCACCCGATGGCAGCATCAACACCCGCTATCCCGTCGGGATTCAGACCGATGACAACATGATGACGACCATGCCGGGCGTGTTTTGTGCAGGTGATGTCCGCCGCGGGCAGACCTTCTTCGTTGTTGATGCCATCGGGGAAGGCCACCGAGTGGCAAGAAACATCGACAGATACTTGCACGGCGCCGAAAGCCTCAAGGAACCAAAACGATTACCCGTCGTCCAACTGACGCAAGAAGAGATCCTTGCGAAAATTGAACAGGGCGAATCGATCCCCGAAAGAAGGATACCGATCTCTTCAATCCCACTTGAAGAGCGCTGGGGGAACTTCAGGGAAGTCGATTTGACTCTAACTGAAGAAGAAGCGCTTCGAGAAGCTGCACGTTGTTTGAGTTGCGGAGTATGTTCAGAATGCCTGGAATGCCTGGCTGCCTGTGATCGAGGGGCAATTGATCACGAGATGGAGGATCGGATCATCGATCTAAAGGTGGGTACGATCATCCTGGCAACTGGATTCAAAGATTTTGATCCCGCTCGCGCTCCTGAGTACGGCTACGGAAGGCTCGAGAATGTGATCACTGGTATGGAATTCGAGAGAATGATCAATTCCAGCGGGCCGACGAACGGTAAGGTACTGTTGAGGAATGGTAAGCCGCCGAAAAGCGTTGCAATCCTGCATTGCGTTGGCAGCCGCGACAGCCGTTTTCACGATTATTGTTCGCGTGCCTGCTGCATGTATTCATTGAAGATCGCCCAATTGGTCCACGATTACGTAGACGCCGAGGTGCACGAGATCTACCGGGATATGCGGACGTTCGGGAAGGATTACGAAGAGTTTTATAACCGGACAAAGAAGAAGAGTATCCATTTTTACCATGGCAGGGTGAAATCGGTGGAGCAAAAGGCAGGGAAGCTCTTGGTGACGTGGGATGAGAATTTCTATTACCAGCCCGATCACATATTGGTCGATATGGTTGTCCTGGCTACAGGATTCGAACCGCAAGAGGACGCCAGCAGAGTCGCCAGCCTGTTCGGGGTTAGCAGGAGCCGGGATGGATTTTACATGGAGCGGCATCCGAAGCTCGCACCGGTGGAGACCGTAAGCGATGGGGTTTTTCTCGCCGGAGCCTGCCAGAGTCCTAAGGATATCCCAGACAGCGTCGCCCAGGCTGGCGGAGCGGCGGCAGCTGCCTTATCTTTGATCGACCAGGGCACTATCGAGCTTGATCCGATCATTGCGGTGGTCGAAACTATGAGATGCGCCGGGTGTGGACAGTGTGCTATCGCCTGTCCTTATGGGGCGATCACCATCAATACCGGCCTCGCAGAAGTCAATGCATTCTTATGTAAAGGCTGTGGAACCTGTGCCGGCGCCTGTCCCAACAAGGCAGTGACCCTGCTCCATTACGATGACCGGCAGATTGTGGCCGAATTGACCGGAGTTCTTGCTTAGGAGGCGCAGTGCATGTTTGAACCGAAGATCGTGGGTTTCTTGTGTACCTGGTGCAGCTACACTGGCGCTGACACTGCGGGGATCGCGCGCTTAAAATATCCGGCGAATTTGCGTCCAATCCGTGTGCCATGTTCTGGGAGAGTTTCACCGGAGCTCGTGATGCGTGCTTTCGACGAGGGTGCCGATGGGGTTCTGGTGTTAGGCTGTCACATCGGGGAATGTCATTACGACAGCGGTAATCACCGGACTGCGAAACGAATACCCATCCTGAGATCATTGATGTCCTTCGTTGGCTTAGAACCAGAGCGATTGGGGCTGGATTGGGTCTCTGCATCCGAAGGAGAACGCTTTGCCCGGATCGTTCAGGAGTTCACTCAATCTGTGAAAGAACTGGGTCCGATTCGGTGGAAAGCGGATGGCCGCGAAGAGTTCCGTTTAAACGCCAGGAGCATTCTCTCGGGGCTTCATGCGGAGAAAGACTTACAAACAGCCATATCGACTTCATTTAATCAAATTTATACGAAAATAATCCAGGAGAAGGCGCTGGAGCTGCTGAGTAATGGGGCTGTAACGTGTGTCATAGGTTATGAGGTTGGCCCCCGCGAACGCACCCGCCCGGTGTTCGTTTATCGACCAGAAGATACAGAGAAGCTGGTTTGGAATGAAATGTGCACTCATAACCTGACAGCATACCTGCCAGCCAAGTTCGAACACAGGAGGAAGGCAGGTTCAGAATCGAATAAACCGATCGCGATCGTTGTAAAACCTTGCGACAGCCGGGCAATTAATGTCCACCTGGTAGAACAGAGATACCAGCGAGAAGATATCTACATCATTGGGATAGCCTGTCCAGGAGTCCAGGAACCCAGACCTGACTCGGGTATGCTTCGCGGAAAGGATGACCTGGTCGAGGCTCGCCCTCAGGCTCGCTGCCAGTCTTGCGACCAACGGATGCCTTTCATTTATGATACCCTGGTCGGCGAGGTTGATAACGTCCGACTCGCGTTGGATCCGACCTCGACTGAGCGCCTGAAATACCAGACCGACCCGGATTTGTTCGCGGCGGTTACGAGGCTTCCCCAGGATGTGCGCCTCGAATTCTGGCTGAGCCAGTTTGACCAATGCATCCGGTGCTATGCTTGCCGGCAAGTGTGTCCAATGTGCAACTGTCCCACCTGTCTTTATGAACGGGATGATTCCTTGTGGGTTGGCATGGGAATCCGCGTGAACGAAAAGCGGACATTTCACTTGGGGCGGGCTTACCACCTGGCAGGACGCTGCGTGGGATGTAATGAGTGTGAACGAGTCTGCCCCGCAGGAATCCCGATCAGCCTTTTGAACCAATGCCTCGTTAATGAGATGCAGCAAGCGTTCGGGTACACAGCAGGTCTCGCGGAGATACCCCATCCGCTGGTAACGACGATCGGCGAGAAGGAGGATTGAGCGTGTTAGCTTCGGGAGGTTTGACTCGCGAGCAGATCGCAAGTTGGTTAGACATCCTTATAGGGCAGGCGACCCTCTATGCTCCAAAGTGGATCGATGGCACTATAAGATACGGGTCATTAACATCCAGCACTGAACTGATCTGGGATTATTCCCGGCCAATCCTTTCAATTAAGGAATTTTTCTTTCCACCAACGGAATCGCTGTTTCGGATCGAGAAAATTGGACCGAAGGTCGAATTCAATGAAACGCTCCCCGTGGATCGGCAGATCCTCTTCGGAGTCCGTCCCTGTGATGCGCGGGGGATCCGCATGCTGGACAGCGTATTCCTTGGTCAGGCGCCCGTGGATCCTTATTATGCAGAACGGCGAAAAAACACAACAATAATCGGCCTGGCCTGCAAAGAACTCGGTGATTATTGTTTCTGTACGAGCACTGGTGGATCCCCCCATTCCTCAGAAGATGTAGATTTGTTCCTGACGGAAGTTGATGGAGAGTACGCGGTTGATATCGTTACTGAGAAAGGAGCGCAGGCCCTAGAACAATTGCCCGACTCGAGACCTGAAACCACGGTGCAGACCAGGCAGATACTGGCAGGTGTTCAGCCCGGTAACATCCACCGCCTCGTCGAACTTGAAGCCTGGCCGACTTTTTTTGAGGATGAGTATTGGCAAAAAGTCGCTGAGAGGTGTTTAAGTTGCCGGATCTGTGCTTATGTCTGCCCAACTTGCAGGTGTTTTGATGTTCGAGATGAGCGAACGAATAAAGGATCTATTGAACGACTCCGGTGTTGGGACAGCTGTACGGGTGTTGGCTACCGGCGGATAGCAGGCGGGCATAATCCGCGCGCCACAAGCGGCGAGCGATTGCGCAACAGGTTTTTCTGCAAGTTTTATTATTTTCCGTTGCAGTATGGACTGGCTTCTTCTGCATGCACCGGATGTGGGAGGTGCATCGCGTATTGTCCAGTAAATATCGACATAACTGAAGTCTTGGATTACCTTGCTGCTCGTCTGGGAGATGGCGTCGAACTGGAGAGTGCTTAGGATGAATCAATTCCGAACTAATAATCCGATGTTGCCTTTTCCAGCCGAGATCATTGAAGTGAAAGACCTGGCTACTGAGATAAAAATGTTCTCGGTTGGGTTGTTGGATGGGGGCAGCGATGCATTCAGCACATATAAACCGGGACAATTTGCATTTCTCTCTGCTTTTGGGGCAGGAGAAGCTCCCTTCGGGATCGCTTCGACAATCGGGCGGGGGAATGTGCTTGAATTCGCGATCCAGCGCTTAGGATGTGTCACGACCCAATTGCATGAGTTGGGAGTGGGAGACATTGTTGGGGTTCGAGGACCGATGGGAAACTATTTTCCGATGGATAAATTTATGGGAAAAAATTTACTGGTGATTGGCGGGGGCATCGGTGGTGCACCTCTGCGGCCTGTGATCCAGACCGTGCTATCAGACAGGGCAAATTATGGACATTTGAGCATCTTCTGGGC
>CAYQDF010000171.1:0-5904 GCA_964416175.1 uncultured Anaerolineaceae bacterium | reverse complement strand
TCAGCAACACCTTTTTTGCCTGCGGGTAAAACTTCATCGCTTCTGAAAGAAATTCGGTTCCGGTCATCTCGGGCATCCGCTGGTCTACGAGAAACAACGCCAGGGGTGTGTTGCGCTGTTTGAGCCTCTTCACCGCATCGAGACCTTCTCTCCCGGTGTTGGCTTTGACCAGGCGGTAGTCGTTGCGATAATGCTGACGCAGATCGCGTTCGACTGCATTCAGAACCTGAGATTCGTCATCCATAATCAAAATTACCGGTGGCGGCATCTTTTTCCTCCGATCACATACATAACCATGCTTGGGAGGTTGTCTTTGAACTCCCAGCAATCAAGTAGATTGATATTCGCCAGCTACCAGTAACTCGCAATCTCAAACAGCAATTGCCCAAGGTTCTCTAAAACTTCCCAATTTCCTTGTTAGAATAGAAGTCGCATGAACTTTTGCACTATTATAACGAATTCGCTCCAAATTAGCCGTGAGAATAAGACCCTGGTGATCAATTTCGAAAACCATTCGGGTTATCTATTAGAATATAGCCGCCGAATTGGTCTCATGTATGTTATGTAACTATTGTTTGAATCTCTTTGGAGCCATAAATGTACACCACTGCATTTTACGCTGAGCTGCTGAAGTTATATACTGAAGACCGCGTTCTGACCAATCCTGCACAGCTGGCTCCTTACGAATCGGATGCCCTGACATCATTCCAGGTTCTCCCAAAAGCGGTTGTAATCCCTCAAACCCAGGAAGAGGTCATCGAGACTGTACGCTTGTGCCACCACCATGTGGTTCCGTTTGTCGCCAGAGGCAGCGGTACGAGCCTGTCAGGGGGTTCTCTCCCTGTCGCTGAGGGGATCGTCATCGCTTTGAACAGGCTCAACCGCATCGTCCGGCTCGATCCCGAGCAGAGACTGGCTGTGGTCGAATGCGGCGTAATCAATCTGGATATCAGCAAAGCTGCGGCTCCATATGGCTTATACTTCGCCCCCGATCCTTCCAGCCAGCAGATCTGCACCATAGGGGGCAACCTTGCCTTCAATTCAGGGGGAGCGCACTGCCTCAAATACGGAATGACAAGCAACCACATCCTGGGCATCAAAGCGGTCTTACCGGATGGTGAAGTGGTGGTTATCGGCGGAGAGAGTCTCGACCAGATCGGGCCTGACCTGGTCGGACTGTTCGTTGGATCGGAGGGATTGTTCGGTATCGCCCTGGAAATTACCGTCCGACTGCTGCCGAAGCCTGAATGCTATAAAACGGTGTTAGCGGCTTACTCGTCTCTCGAGGCCGCCGGCAACGCCGTTTCGATGGTGGTCGCCGCTGGTCTGCTGCCTGGCGCGATCGAGATCATGGATAATCTCGCGATAAAAGCCGCGGAAGCTGCGGTTAACGCAGGTTATCCGCTGGAGGCAGAAGGGCTCCTCATTGTAGAATTGGATGGAGAAACCAGCGTGGTAGAGCAAGAATTCAACGCACTGCTGGATGTCATCGAGGAATCCGGTCCTTATGAAGTGCACATTTCACAAGACGAATCGGACAGGATGCGCATCTGGAAAGGCCGAAAAAGCGCCTTCTCGGCCGTCGGTCGATTGAGCCCGGACTACCTGGTCCAGGATGGTGTGGTTCCCAGGAGCAAGCTCGGCGCAACGCTCGGGGAAATCAGAAAAATGAGTGAGCAATATCACATCCCCGTGGCGAACGTTTTTCACGCTGGAGACGGAAATCTCCATCCTCTCATCCTCTTCGATGGGCGGGAACCCCAAATGCTTGAGAAAGCGGAAAAACTGGCGGGTGAGATCCTCCGGCTATGTCTCAGGATGGGTGGATCAATCACCGGAGAACACGGGATCGGTGTAGAAAAAAGAGACTACCTGCCCGAAATGTATAATGAAGATGATCTGGATGTCTTGCGTGCCATTCGCATGGAGATCGATCCGAGCCAGCTCTCCAATCGAGGGAAAATGTTCCCTGCCACAGAAATCATCCCCGAATTCACCTGATAGAAACGAATACCACAGGGTATAAAAACCGGAAACGGAGGCAGCTGTGCTCCAACCATCCACCATCGAGGACCTGCGCGAAGCTATCCTGAGCCATCCACGACTGCTTCCGAAAGCAGGCAACAGCAAACCGGGGCATACATCATACGAAGAGCTGGAGCTGGTGAGCATGCTTGGTTTCGCGGGCATGCTCGAATACGAGCCCAGTGAGTACACATTTACAGCAAGAGCCGGCACTCGGATCTCCGATGTCGAAGCCCTGCTATCAGAAAACGGCCAATTCCTGCCTTTCGACCCTCCATTCATTGATAAAGGTGCTACCCTGGGAGGGGTTCTGGCTTCGGGCCTGAGCGGTTCAGGGAGATATCGTTACGGGGGGGTGAGAGATTTCATACTCGGCGTCGTCTTCATGGATGGGCGAGGGAGAGTCATAAAATCGGGCGGAAAAGTAGTGAAAAACGCGGCAGGGTTCGACCTGCCCAAGCTGATGACCGGCAGTCTGGGAGCATTCGGGGCTATCCTGGAGCTGACTTTCAAAGTGTTTCCAAAGCCTGCAGCATATCGCACAGTGTTCACGCAGCTTGCCGCTGTCGACCAGGTTCAGCAGATTCTGGCAAGATTGTCGCTCTCATCAGTAGATCTTCATTGTCTGGATATCGAGTGTAAGGAGGATTCTTATTTGATCTATTGTCGGATCGGAGGTCCAGAAGGGTCACTGCAAGAACGCATTGAGAGGCTGGGTAGGATTATCGACCGCGTATATGAAGTCCTCTCAGGAACCAGCGAACAGCATTACTGGAGGGCAGCAAGCAATTTTGATTGGCTTTCAGAAGGGTCTTGCCTGATAAAAATCCCAATCACTCCTGCTCGACTTTCAGAACTCGAATCAATATTTCGTGAAACGAAATCACTCAGACGCTATTCCGCCGGCGCGAATGTAGCCTGGGTGGCCTGGAACGGCGATCCCTCGGAACTGCACGACGAATTATGTCGGCTCAATCTGGCCGGTTTGAGAATCACTGGTGATCGAGGACCGGTGAAGCTTGGTGTGCAGAGTGGACTCTCGTTTTACAGGCGGGTTAAATCAGCTCTCGACCCTGATCACCGTTGGGCGGAGGTAAGGTAATGAAGCATGCTATTCCTGTTGAGGAGATTGGACCATTCGCAGAGGAAATGGCAAACGCAGTCACAAAATGTGTGCACTGTGGTTTTTGCCTGCCGGCCTGCCCGACCTACAACCTCCTCGGAGAGGAGATGGATTCTCCCCGCGGAAGAATAGTTTTGATGAAATCCGTCCTCGAAGGAAAAATAGAGCTTTCAGATGCCCTCCCGTACATCGATCGTTGCTTAGGGTGCCTCGGGTGTGTGACTGCTTGCCCGTCTGGAGTACCATACGATGAACTTGTGATGCCATTTCGGAGCTACGCGGAGGAGCGCCGCCGCCGTCCCGCAATCGAGCGTTTTGTGAGAATTTTGAGCCAGGAGACAATCCCGCATCCCGGCCGGTTTCGCGCCGCAGCCCGCCTTGGCAACCTGGCAAAACCGGTGAAAAGCGGGCTCCCAAAGCAATTCTCTGCCATGCTCGATCTATTACCTCCTGCAATCCCCCCTGGAAGATCGCTGCCTGATTTATACCCCGCACAAGGGACCAGGAATGCGCGTGTTGCCTTGCTCGCGGGTTGCGTCCAACAAGTACTTGATCCGGAGATCAACTGGGCAAGTGTGCGCGTCCTGGCGCGAAATGGCGTAGAAGTGCACATTCCAAAAGGCCAGGGTTGCTGTGGGGGGTTGGCGCTGCATTCAGGAGACAGCAGAACTGCCAGGCAGTATGCGATCAGAATTCTTGAAGCGTTCCAGGGCGACTACGACGCCATCATCACCAACGCTGCGGGGTGCGGCTCCACACTTCAAGATTATCCACTCCTGTTTAAAGGCACCAGGTTGGAAGAAGAGGCAAAGCAGTTCGCTTCTCGGGTCGTTGACATCAGCGAGTTTCTCTCAAAAGTTGGGATCGAAAAACCATCGGCCCTGCCCGAGCCCACAAAGATCGCCTATCACGATGCCTGCCATCTCGCACACGCCCAAGGGATAACCAATGAACCCAGGTATTTGTTAAGTCAAATCCCAAATGCAATCCTCGTCCCATTGAATGAAGGGGATCTGTGCTGCGGTTCAGCAGGTTCATACAACCTTGAACAACCAGAGATAGCCGACAAACTTGGGGCAAGAAAAATCGCCAACATCCTGAACTCGGGTGCACAAATCGTCGTCACCGGGAATATCGGCTGCCTTGTGCAGATCCGCTCGCATCTGGCATCTCAACTCAATCAATCCGGCCAACCTCCCAAGAAAATAACTGTCCTGCACACGATTGAATTGATTGACAGAGCCTATCGCGGTGATTGGAGCTACTGATTATCCTGGAGAATCTCATTCGATGAAACTTCAAGGAATCACCAACTTGAATTACTATGCCCGGAATAATTAAATCGATATCGAATCCAGGGATCAAACTGCAAATCCTTTCTCATGAGGATGTCCAGAAAATCCACATAGCATCGTTGGAAATTCTCGAGAGAACCGGAGTGCGGTTCCCCTCGCAAAAAGCGCTGAATATTCTCCAGGAAAACGGAGCGCACATCGATTGGGAGAATTCGATCGCCCGATTTCCCCCTGATATGATCGAAATCTCGCTTAAGAAAGCACCACCGGTTTATCCTCTGGCTGCCCGCCATCCAGCACAAGATCTTCTCCTGGATGGGAACCATGTTTATCTAGGCACCGATGGATGTGGCGTCGAGGTACAAGAGCTCGATTCTGGCATGCGACGGCGGTCCAGACTTCAGGATGTTGCAGAAATCGCGCGCATCGCAGATTATCTCCCCGCAATTGCCTTCCATTGGGTGGCGGTCTCCGCTCAGGATCGACCGAAAGAAACCCGGGGGCTGCACGAACTGAAAGCGATATGGGAAAACTCAACCAAACACGTCCAAACGGAAAGCGTTTATTCCGAATCAGAAGCTCAGGCTGCGATCGAGATGGCTGCGATCATCGCGGGAGGGCGACAGGCGCTCCGTCAAAGACCGGTCCTGTCGATCATGCAGTGCACGAGCTCCCCATTGGGCCAGGACGGAGGCAGCCTGGAAGCTGCTCTCGTGGCAGCAGAAGCCGGGGTTCCGGTCGGATTCATGACGATGGCTGCCTGCATAACGACCGGACCAGCGACATTGGCAGGCACCCTGGCAGTAGGAAACGCTGAAGTCCTCGCTGCATTGACCCTCGTTCAGTGCGCCTCCCCGGGAGCGCCGGTTTTTTATGCCGCGGCTCAAACTTCCGCCGACCTGCGCACGGGTGCTTACACAGGAGGCGGTCCGGAGGATTACCTGTTTGGAGGCGCCACCAATCAGCTTGCCGATTTTTACAATATTCCCTTATCCATGGGGTCGTTCGCCACGGGTGCAAAATCTCCAGACTGGCAGGCCGGTATCGATAACAGCCTCTCCACATTCATGGCTTCAGCGGTGATGTCCGACATGCTCCTTGGAGCAGGGCTGCTTGATGGCAGCCGCGTCTGGTCTTACGAACAGCTGTTGCTGGACTGCGAAATATTCGACCTGGTTACAAGAGTTGTTGCAGGGATCCCCGTCGACGAGGAAAACCTGGCCCTCGAGACCATCCAGGCCGTCGGACCCGGAGGAAATTTCCTGAGTCAGAAACACACCCTCCGCCATATGCGGGAGCGGTGGGTGCCTGCCTTCATGGACAGACGACCGATCGAAACATGGGAGGAAAGAAGGGATGGACCCAAAGATTGGGCCCGGAGCAAAGCCCAAGAAATCCTGGCTTCATACGAACCTGAACCACTGGACGAAGCCCTATCTCGGGAACTTACCAGGGTTATTG
>CAYQDF010000170.1:0-5906 GCA_964416175.1 uncultured Anaerolineaceae bacterium | reverse complement strand
TAAGCTTCCATAAACTCTCAATCGAACAGGTTGGTTTTTACCCCTTCGGGATTTAATGCTGGTAAATACAGACGTTCCGCGTACTCCTTCACCATACGCCTTACGCTGAATTGCGGCGCCAGGGTCCGAATGGACTCTTTCATCATCCCAATCCAGTCCCCAGGGAGACCATCCGAGGATCGCTCTTTATAATAAAGGGGGATGATCTCATTTTCAAGGATCCGGTACAGGCTGGCTGCATCTTCCTGATCCTGTCTCGCCGGGTCTTCGATATCCTCATCAAGCCCGATAGCCCAGCCATTCTGCCCGTTGTACGCTTCTCGCCACCACCCATCGAGGACGGAGAAATTCAGCACGCCATTCATCGCAGCCTTCATCCCGGAAGTCCCGGAGGCTTCATATGGACGGCGGGGAGTGTTCAACCACACGTCGACGCCTTGCAGGAGATACCGGGCCAGGTTCATGTCGTAATCTTCCAGAAAAACCAACCGTCCACCATATTCAGCTTTCTTCACAATCCGGTAGACCTCCTGGATGAGCAATTTCCCAGGCTCATCGGCCGGGTGAGCTTTCCCGGCAAAGATGATCTGTACCGGCATGTTGGGGCGATTGACGATGTCGAGCAGACGCTCCATGTCTCTCAAGATGAGATTGGCACGCTTGTATGTTGCGAATCGACGTGCGAATCCGATGGTCAAGGCGTAAGGATCGAGCAGGGCGCCAGCAGCAATCACCTGGACCGGGTGGACATTGTCATGGAGCCATTGCTCGCGAGCGCGTTCACGCATGTAATAAACCAGTTTGCGTTTGAGATGCCGCCTGACTGCCCACAGCTCACTGTCGGGGACTTTCTCGATCGCGTTCCACTCTTCGGGATCGTCCAGACGATCCATCCAATCTGCAGCAAAATATCTGTCGAAGAGATTGCGCAGGCGGCGGGCAAGCCAGGAGCCCGTGTGTACACCGTTGGTGATGTGCGAAATCGGAACTTCCTCGGGTCTGAGCTCGGGCCACAGATGGTTCCACATTCTCCTGGCGACTTTACCGTGGAGTTCTGAAACCCCGTTAAGGTGACCAGAGGTCCGCAGCGCGAGGACCGGCATACTGAAAGTGCTCCCCCAGGGATTGGGGTTGCGCGCCAGGTTCATAAACCCTTCCCGGTCGAGCCCCAGCTGCGGCCAGAATTGGGAAAAATATTTCTCAATGAGCCACTCAGGAAATTCGTCGTTTCCAGCGGGGACCGGCGTGTGCGTGGTGAAGATCGTCGAGGCCTGGATGCGCACTTTTGCTTCTTCGAACGTGTAGCCCGATGCGATCAGCTCTCTGGCCCGTTCAATGTTAAGAAAAGCCGAGTGCCCTTCGTTGATGTGCCAGACATTGGGATTGTAGCCCAGGACTCGTAAAGCGCGCACCCCGCCAATTCCCAGGATGATCTCCTGGGAGATCCGCAGGTCGAGGTCGCTGCTGTAGAGCCGGGCAGTCAGCTCGCGATCGGTAAGTGTATTTCCCTCAACATCACTGTCCAGCAGGAACAGCTTGATCCGCCCGATATTAATTTCCCAAAGGCGGTTCCTGACTTCCCTGCCAGGCAGTTCAACCGTCACGGTCAGGGGTTGGCCGGATTCAGTGATAATCGGCAAGATGGGCAAGTCTTCGAATTTCAACCGCATGTAGTTGGCTTCCTGCCAGCCATCTTCGGTGATGTGTTGAGAAAAGTACCCCTGAGTGTACAGAAATCCCACTGCGACCAGGGGAAGGCCAATATCACTCGCGCCTTTCAGGTGATCGCCGGAGAGTATGCCCAAACCTCCGGCGTAAATCGGCA
The DNA here is from genome assembly GCA_964416175.1 of uncultured Anaerolineaceae bacterium. Lineage (GTDB taxonomy): Bacteria > Chloroflexota > Anaerolineae > Anaerolineales > UBA4823 > CAYQDF01. The sequence goes on along the minus strand of CAYQDF010000170.1, from coordinate 4,081 downwards.
GTGTTTCGTGGAGCCCAAATTCTGTGGAGAAATACGCGATGGGCCGGTTGTGTAATTCTGGATAGTTAAGGATGCACCAAGTATCTTGAGAGCGCATGTATTGGTCGTACGCGCTGAAGATCCTGTCGTAAAAGTCCAGATAATATCGATCCTGGGTGATCGCGTTCAAGGCAGACCGCGGCACCTGGCGCAGAAACCGGATTGGGTTGTGGTTCGTCCGCTCCCACAAATCTCGATCGATACGAATAAAGAGCCGTTGAGCATCGGGATTCCAGGTCCACCAAAGGTTATACGCCAGCTCGGGCAAGCGCTTGATCCGCCTGGGCAAACTGAAATCGTTTGGGATGATGGAACGAAAAGACTCCATAGATGAGGTCCCTTGATATTCAATAACTTTTCGTAAAACTTGCCTATTGTTGAGCTTCGAGCTTCACCCGCCGGGCAAGCAAATAAGCTGCAATGATGACACCAACCAGGAGAAAGACGACCCCCAGAGGCCAGCAGGAAAGAAGCGAAAAAGCGCTTTGAGGTTCGGCCTGTGCAGCGACGTTCAGGCTGGTTGTGCTGGTTGCCTCCACTTCCAACAGGTTGACCAGGGTGGTGGTTGGCAGGGCAGTGTAAGTCGCAGTTGGGAGGAGCGTCGGCGGCGAGGTCGCGGTCCCTGTTGGGGTAACCGTCGGCGTCCGAGTCGGAACCCCACCGGCGTCAGCGAAAACCTGGCTGGGGTAAGGGCCGAAAATTGAGAACACTGCCAGACCTCCTGTCGCAAGGGCGATCAGCAGCAGATGCCATATTCGATTCTTTGTGGAAACCCAGTCCTGGCGCATAAAATTAATCCTGCGGCTGGTCAATATTGTAACCCAGCCCCAAGAAACCGACAATTCTTTCCAGGACGATGTCAGCGACCTCAGATTTCGTCATGAGCGGAAGTGCTTCTTCACCTCCTTGAGCATCTAGGAGAATCACCCGGTTCGTATCAACAGCAAATCCCGCATCGGCTGCGGTAATGTCGTTGGCGACGATCATATCCAGACATTTTCGCTGCAATTTTTCGCGAGCATTTTCCTTCAGGTCCTGCGATTCAGCAGCAAAGCCGACAATGACGCGTGGGAAACCGGTGCTGGATTTGAAAGCCGCGACCTCCTGGAGGATATCCTGAGTGGGTTCGAGCTGAATATTTAAAGGACCTGTCTGGCGTTTATACTTCTGCGGAGATGCGGCTGAAGGCCTGAAATCCGCCACAGCCGCGGCCATGAGGAGAGCGTCGGGTTTGCGGATTTACTTCATCACAGCCGGCAGCATCTCCTCTGCCGTGAGAACCTCGACCAGTTTTGCCCCGGCAGGGACAGGCAGATGTGCAGGAGCGCTGATCAAGGTCACGTCTGCGCCTCTGTCCAGAGCAGCCTGGGCGAGCGCGTAACCTTGTTTGCCCGAAGACCGGTTGACTATCGATCTCACCGGGTCAATTGGTTCCTGCGTCCCTCCCGCCGTGACGACGATCCTCCTGTCCTTCAAGGGACCCTCCCTTGAAAGGGCGTAGCGGATTTGCCCGAGGATAACTTCCGGTTCAACCATCCGTCCGATGCCGCTCGATCCGGATGCCAGGTGCCCCTCAGCCGGACCGATGAAAACCAGTCCCCGCCTCTCGAGCGTTTCGAAATTATCCCTGGTGGCAGGATGGCGATACATCCCCCCATCCATGGCAGGGGCCAGCAGTACGGGACAGTCTGTAGCCAATGCTGTCAAAGTCAAGAGATTGTCGGCGATGCCATGAGCCAGCTTGGCGATGGTGTTGGCGGTCGCTGGGGCGATCACCACAAGGTCCGCGTTCCTGGCCAGACCAATGTGCAGCACATGCCCTTCGGATCCCCACAAATCTGAATCCGTAAAGGCGGGTCTGCCCGTGACTGACTGAAAGGTCAGTGGAGTAATGAAATGCAGCGCAGATTGGGTCAAAATAACATCTACCAGCGCGCCTGCCTGCGTCAATTTCGAGGCCAGGTCCGCGGCTTTGTATGCAGCGATTGAACCCGTGACCCCGAGAAGAATGCGTTTCTCGTCGAAGAGGGTTGTCATGGTCGCTCAAATCCTGTCGATGTACGAAACCTCATCTTGGCTGACCAGATACCCGGTTGGGGAAGCCGATCAGGGTCTGGCGATGAATTCAATTTTGATTGTGACCTCATCGTCCACCGCGATGACCCCATCGACTCCCACCGGCCCGATGCCGAAATCGCTCAAAGAGATCGTGGCGACCGCTTCGCCGGTTAAAGTATCACCCTGAAGCTGAACGCTTGCAGCGAATTTAACGGTTTTGGTGACCTGCCGGATGGAGAGGTCGCCGCTGATTTCCAGAGAGATTGGTTCGCCTTCCTGGTAAGTTGCGGGCAGACCCTCGATGTCCCGCGGGATAAAAGTCGCGAAGGAGTACGATTCAACTTCCAGGATCTGATCGCGGACGGCGTTATCCCTTTCATCGTTACCCGAGTCGAAATCAGCCAGCTCGATGTTGACATACCGAATGAAACTGTTCTGGGGGTTTTCCACATCGATGAGTATTTCTCCGGTAACATCATCGGTTGCCCCAACAGCTATTTCAGTCCGATTGTTTTCGCTGATCAATGTCACATTGGCTTCGTAAGATACCAGCGATTCGCCAGGGATAATCTGAAAAGAGCGGAAGGCAACCCCGCCGGGAGGGTACCCAGAATTGCCGCTCGTCGGAGGTTGAGTCGCGGGATTGACCGGATTGTTTTGAGCCGGAGCAGGGTAAGACTCCGGCACGCTGTTGTCAGGAGTAGCTCCTGAATCTTCCGTTTCAGGCTCTCCAGGGGCAGGAGCGGGGATCTCGTTTGCGCCGAGGGTGTCTGTGGGTGAAGTGCCAGGGATTTCGACCAACGCAGTTGGTTCTGGTGACTCCGTCTGAGCCGGCGGTCCGCCGCAGCCAACCAGGATTAAGGTCAGCGTTAACACTATGCAGAGTATTCTAAACATCTTGCTTTTCCTTTTCAGCATCTTGCGGAATTATACATGCATCTCGAAACGGGGAATAATTGATTTTCCCCTGGATGGAAATTCTGATATTCGCTCCAGTTTCGTTTAATCAGGGATACTAAGGGATATGAACGGCGACCATCCGGTCGAGATGCGCCAGGTCCTGGACGATCTTGATCTCCGCAGCCGGGATCTTTTGGTGAAGGGCAGTCTGTACAGATTCGGCTTGTGAAGGATCGATTTCCATCAGGATCAAGCCTCCAGGGGCAATGCGGGGTAGTGCCAGGTCTATCAATTTCCGGATAAAATGCAGCCCGTCGATCCCCCCGTCGAGCGCAACAGTTGGCTCTTTTCGATACACTGCCTGAGTCGGCAAGATCCCGGTAGGGATATATGGCAGATTGGCTAAAATCAGGTCGAATGGAACAGAGACGGGCGGAAGCAGGTCTGCCTGGACGCAGGAGATCCTCTCCGTGCAGTTATGTCGTTCAATATTCTGGCATGCCACCTGGAGCGCCTGAATAGAGATGTCGGAGGCGATGACTCTGACATTCCGGTTGTTGCAAGCCAGGGCCACTGCGATACATCCTGTGCCGGTTCCAACATCCGCTGCGAGCGATTGCCGACCAGAAGTATCGAGCCACGCCAAAGCATATTCGACCAGCAGTTCAGTTTCTGGGCGCGGGATGAGTACGGCAGGCGACAAGATAAAAGTCATGCCGAAGAATTCCCACTGTCCGATTACATACGGAAGCGGTTCGCCCTGCGCCAGACGCTGCAGAGCTGATTCCAGGTCAGCGGATTCTTCTGAGGACAGTTCAAAATCCGGATGGGCGATGACCCAGGAACGCCGCCGATCCAATACGTGGGCCAGCAGCGTCTGGCTGTCAAGGAGAGGCGTATCGCTTATCCTGGACAGGCTCAGTGTGGCTTTCCGCAAGATTTGGCCGAGTTCGGTCACGCCTCGATTCCCACAGCTGCCATGCGCACCAGCTCATCTCGCGTGGCCAGCTCGTCTATGAAGAAATCGATCTCTCCATCCATCACCGCCGGTAGATTGTAAGAGGAGAGGTTGATCCGATGGTCA
>CAYQDF010000169.1:0-5949 GCA_964416175.1 uncultured Anaerolineaceae bacterium | reverse complement strand
CCAGGAAAACACCGGGCGGCGTTCAGGCGGCGTTCATCGTCAAGCCCCGCTGGATTTCCTCGGGGATGCGGGTGAGGGACAGGACCCGGTGGGCGGCGCCCCGCTTGATGGCCTCCTTGGGCATGCCGAAGACCACGCAACTGGCCTCGTCCTGGGCGATGGTGTAGGCGCCCTTCTCCTTCATGGCCAACAGGCCGTCGGCGCCGTCCGCGCCCATGCCGGTGAGGATTACCCCCACGGCGTTGGCCCCGGCGCTTTCCGCGGCGGAGTTGAAGAGCACGTCCACGCTGGGGCGCTGATGATGCACCGGGGGCCCGGTTTTCACCTGGACGTAGTAACGGGCGCCGCTTCTTCTGAGGAGCATGTGGAAGTTCCCCGGGGCCAGCAGTGCCCGGCCGGTGACCACGCTGTCGCCGTCCTGGGCCTCCCGGACCTCCAGGGCGCACATCTGGTTGAGGCGCTCCGCGAAGGCGGTGGTGAACTTGGGGGGCATGTGCTGGACGATGACCACCCCGGGGGTGTTCTGGGGCAAGCGCACCAGCACCTCTTTGATGGCCTCGGTGCCCCCGGTGGAGGCGCCGATGGCGATGATCTTGTCCGTGGTCTGGGTGAGGGGGCTGAGCCGCGCGGCAGCCGGGGATGCAGCTCCCGGGGCCGGCCGCGGGCTGTTGAAGCGGACCAGGGCGGCGCTGCGGATTTTCTGCACCAGCTCCTCCCCCAGGTCCCCGACGCTGAAGGCGCCCCCCGGTTTGGCCAGCACCTCCACCGCCCCCAATTCCAGGGCCTGAAGGGCCATTTTGCTGCCCCGGGGGGTGAGGGAGCTGACGATGATCACCGGCAGAGGGTGATAGTGCATGATTTTTTTCAGAAAGGTGAGCCCGTCCATGCGGGGCATTTCCACGTCCAGGGTGATGACGTCGGGGCGGGCCTGGACAATCCGGTCCCGGGCCACATAAGGATCGGGCGCGGTCCCCACCACCTCCACGGTGACCTCGATCGAATTCAGAGACACGGGAGTGAAGCTGACGGTTGAGCCCTCGATCCACCTGGCGAACGAATTGTCGCTGAAGATGAAAATCGAGGTCATCAGGATCGGGGATCTGGTCACCTTACAGGCCTCTCCCCCCATCCAGCAGTTTCGATTCGGCAACAGAACTGCGGAAACGATCCTGAATATCAAGGACGGCGAAACGATCGTGCTGGGGGGGCTCATCCAGGAAGAGGATCGCCGGACGAGACAGACAGTTCCGTGGCTGGGCGACCTGCCGATCATCGGCAATCTCCTCAGCTCATTTCGGACCGATCGGGTGACAACGGAGGTTATTCTCACGATTACGCCCCATATCATCCAACCGATCACCCCGCCGTCCTTACCTGCCCAGGCCTTTTGGTCGGGCACGGATGCGTTTTACGCAACGAATCCGCTCTTTCCGGGAAAAAGCCGAAAAGCGTCGATCCCGGTGATGCTACCCCGCAATGAGAAACCGGCCTCTGCACAGACGGCTGAGGCCGAAGGTAACGGCCGTCCCACCAGCGGGGTGACACTGCTTCCTCTTCCGAATCAAAGCCCGGCTTCGCTTTCCCTCCAGCCGAATGAAGCCATCGTCCCGCTGGGGAAAGTGGTCAAGATGGAACTGGTTGCGGAACGTCTGCAGGGATTGCGGGAAGGCACGCTCAAGGTCGATTACGACCCAGAGGTGCTCGAATTCCGCAGTGCCTCCGAAGGTGACCTTCTCAGAGGGCAAACCAAGCCGAGAGGAGTGGATGTCTCCACGAATATCTCGCAGGGCAAGGTCCGGATCACCTTGCGCAAAGACGGGCGACCGTTGGTGGGAGACGGCAGTTTGGCAAGTCTGACGTTTGCCACGAAGGCTCCGGGCGTCTCGGCCGTGCACGTCGAATTGCTGGCCCGCTCATCCGAAAGAGGGGAGGATCCGGTGAATGCCGGCGAGAGCACGAGTCTTGTGAGAGTCCGGTGAAAGAGACGGGAGTAACGCTCCTGGAGTTGTTGGTGACGATCACGATCGTGATGATTCTCGCCTCTGTCGCCATGCCGTTGAGCAAAACCTCCGGAAAGCGAGCCCGCGAGATAGAACTGCGGCAGGATCTCCGGATGCTCCGCAATGCGATCGACACCTTCAAGCTGGAATGGAATCGGGACGGAGACCTCCTCCTGGGACCACTATGCGTCAAGAACAAGCTGAGTTGTAAAGATGTGACGAGCGCGTACGGCTATCCCAAGTCGCTGGACGTGATGCTCGGCATCAAGTTGTCAGGGGAGGAGGCCACGCTCAGAGGTACGACGGTGCGACGTTATCTCCGATCAGTTCCTCCTGATCCGTTGACCGGGAAAGTCGACTGGCTGCTCCGATGCTATCGCGACCCTCCGAATGCCAGCTCCTGGTGCGGCGATGACGTGTACGATGTGTCCACGCAAAGTCAGGACATCGCATTGGATGGAACGAAGTATCGGGACTGGTAACCGGCGGCTTGTCCGAGAGAGTGGGTTTACCCTTCTCGAGCTGATGATCGTGGTCGCCATCATCGGGGTTCTCGGCACGCTTGCCGTGCCGTCGTATCAAACCACGGTCCGTAAGGCCAAAGAAGCGGTCTTGCGACAAGATCTGTTCACATTGCGGGATCTCTTGGATCAACACCGAGCGGACCAAGGCAAGTACCCTCCGACTCTGCAGGCATTGGTGATGGCTGGCTATCTGCGGGCGATCCCGGTCGATCCGATGACAAATTCGGCCACGACGTGGCAGGAACTTGCGGAGCCGGCCGAGGGTGGAATCTACGACGTCTTTTCGGGATCTGACCTCGTTGGGACCAATGATGTACCGTACAACAAATGGTGAGGCGCTGAGGCCGATGCGGATGCACAAGGAGAGCGGTCATGAACGGCGCGACCGACTCGGTGTCGCACCAACGCTGGCGTTCGCCCTCGCCCTGACGACGACGATGCTCCCGGCCTGTGCCGAACTGGAGCCGATGGTGGATCCGGAGCAAGTCTCGGATCTTCAACTCACGATCGATGCCCTCAAGACTTCCCTCCGAGACACCCAGCGGACCATCGCTGAGCTCAGGGGTGAGGCGGAAGCCAGACGGACGGAGCTCGCTGAAGCCCAAGTCGCTCGCGCGCGACTGCAAGGACGCGTCCGAGAAGCCGAGCGGCGCCTTACGGAAGCGAGACAAGTCGTTGAACTGCAGCGTGAGGAGTTGAAGGCATCGCGCGCGGAGCGCGAGCGCTTTGCCGCGACCAGCCGGCAACTGCAGAATCAGATGCGATTGCTCCAGAAACAATTACAGAGCCGAACAGCTCAAGAGGACGCTGAGGCGGCTCCGGCCAAGACCTCGCACAGACCCGCGACGAGAATCCCCGTCGTCCCCTCCAGGCCGCCAGTTGTACGGGAGGCTGCCGTTCGAAGGGCGGTGCCGGTCATGCCGCTGCGCGCGGACCGTCACGCGCCCGAGCCATCGAGGGACCAAGTGCTTCCGCTGGAGAACCAAGCTCTTCAGGCCATTCCGGTCAAAGCAGGGGACACGATTTGGAGCATCGCCCGTCGCTACCGTGTCGATGTCAGGGAATTGCGCGCGCTCAACAATGTCACGAACAACCACATACAACCCGGCCAAGCTTTGTGGTTGCCGGATCCTCATCCGGTCCCCGGCGAGGCAGAGCGGTCGCCCCATGCCTCGCGGCCAGAATAGCTCTGTTGGGTAGTTATCCCCCATTCGAGCCCACTGGGTCGTATCCATGGCCACGTTCCACTATAAAGCGGCTCGCCCGGACGGCACGACCTTCGACGGCCATATCGAGGCGGACGAAGAAGCGACGGTCAGAACCAGGCTCGAAGGGCAAGGATACTTGGTCTTTAGGATTCACCGGCGGGGGGCGCTCGCGTCGCTGCCTGCCGGGGGGTTCCTGCCTGTGGGGCGGCTCCCGCTCCAAGACTTTCTTATTTTCAATCAGGAGCTCCTGGCGCTGGTCAAAGCGGGCCTCCCCGTCCTGCGCGTTTGGGACCTTCTGATCGAACGGGCTCAACACAGTCACTTTCAAAACGCGCTGCGCGCGGTTCGGAACGCGATCCGCGGCGGCGCTTCCTCGTCCGAAGCGATGGCGAATCATCCCCAATACTTTTCAGACCTCTATATCGCGACCATTCGGGCAGGCGAGCAATCCGGCAACTTGCCGGACGTGCTGCAACGCTACGTCGTTTACCTGAAATTGATGCTCGGACTCCGCCAGAAAGTGACCAAAGCCCTCGCCTATCCCGTCTTTCTGGTGCTTGTCGGCGTCGCCGTCGTCGGCTTTCTCCTAAGCTATGTGATGCCGACCTTTGTCGCGGTCTATGGCGAATCGGCAAGCACGTTGCCGGCCGCTACGAAGACCCTGATCAACCTCGTTGCGTCTGCCCAAGCTCATGTGTTTCCGGTCGGGCTCGGCCTGTGCGGTGTCGCGGTCGCGGTGCGAGGCTGGTATGCCACTCCGGCAGGACGCTACGCGATCGATCGTCTCCTGTTGCGTCTACCGGTGTTCGGGGACGTGTTCATCAAGCATCACACTATCCAACTTACGCGCACATTGGCCACCGTCCTGGCCGGCGGCACGCCGCTCGTGGAGGCCTTGCAGATCGCCCGAGGAGCCGTCTCCAACAGACGGATCTCGGCAGGCCTTGCAGAAGCTGTGGACGAGATTCGAGAAGGCGGAACCCTTGCCGGTGCGCTCGACCGGCCCAAGATTCTGCCGAGGCTGGCCATCGAAATGCTGTCCGTGGGTGAGGAAACCGGCTCGCTCGAACCGATGCTCCGAGACGTAGCCGAGTTTTACGAGGGAGATCTGGACATGCGCTTGACCCAACTGACGACATGGATCGAGCCTGTCTTGCTGCTCGTCATGGGCTTCTTAGTCGGCACGATCGTTATCATCATGTACTTGCCCGTGTTTCAGATGGCTGGAACGGTTCAATGAAGGCGCTATCTCAAAGGCACTCGCTGTCCAGGCCTAACTCTCCGATCATGGCCCGCGTGTCGTCACGTCCTGCGCTCGCTGAGGTGCTGGTCGGCCAGGGGGCGGCGAGTCAGACCGCTGTGGACCAGGTCCTTCAACGGCTGGGGAATAATCAGCTTGCCCTGGGTTCGACCCTCTTAGACGAGGGGCTCATTTCGGAAGAGCAGTTGGCGCGCGCCCTCGCGACCCAGTACAACTTGCCCTACGATCCCCTGGCCGAATGCCGAATCGAGCAGCGGTTCTTCGACACCATCTCCGTCAAGCTGATGCACCGTCATCCGTTCGTCCCTCTCCGTGATCAGGATGGCCGCCTCACGATCGCGATCCCCGATCCACAAAACCTGCTCGCGCTGGACGAACTGGAGCTGTTGCTGAATCGAGCATTGGACGTGGTCGTCAGCCCGCGGTCCGCCATCTTGGCCGCCCTGGACCGCAGTGAGGGCTCGAGCCAGGCCTTGCGGGAATTGGAAGCCGAATACCGGTCGGTGTTGGTCAAAGAGGACGACCGCGGCGAGGAAATCCTCACCGTCGACCATGCTGAGGATCAAAGTCCGGCCGTCAAGTTGATGGATACCATTCTGCTCAGCGCCATGCAGCGGCGCGCCAGTGACATCCATATCGAAGCCACGGACCGCGCGACACGGGTGAAGTTCCGCGTCGACGGCATACTCGTGCCGGCGCTGGAACCCCTGGACCTCAAACTCCACGCTCCCCTGGTGTCCCGGCTCAAGGTGATGTCGGACCTCGATATCGCCGAGCGGCGCGTGCCGCAAGACGGCAGCTTTCGCATGCGCCTCGATCGAAAGACCGTCGATTTCCGCGTCTCCATCCTGCCCAGCGTGTTCGGGGAATCGGCGGTGGTCCGCATTCTGGACCGTGAAGCTATCACGACCGGCGTGTCGGCGTTGCGCCTGGACAGGCTTGGCTTCAACCCCGAG
>CAYQDF010000168.1:0-5971 GCA_964416175.1 uncultured Anaerolineaceae bacterium | reverse complement strand
ATGTCTGATACTGAACTTCATACGATACCTCTTCAACAAGAACGCCCGCTTCGGGCGCATCGAGGCCCACGAGGCAGTCACCGCCTACGGCCGCGAGGCCTTGCTGCGCGCCAAAGAAGCCGCAGAGGACCTCGGCTTTACCGTGCTGCACCTCTACGTGGACGGCATGTGGGTCTCCCTGCCAGGCGATCCCCAGTCAGGGCATCGAGGGGAGTGCGAGGTGGCCGATTTCCAGCCCCTCCTCGACGAGATTGTCGAGCGCACCGGTCTGCCGGTCGCGCTGGAGGGGATCTACCGCTGGTTGGCCTTTCTCCCCTCCCGCGTGGACGCGCGCGTGCCGGTCGCCAACCGCTACTTCGGCGTCTTCCAGGACGGCTCGGTGAAAGTACGCGGCATCGCCGCCCGCCGCCGGGACACCCCGCCATTCATCACCCGCATGCAAATGGAGGTGCTGGCCGCGCTGACCGGGGTCTCGGCCGAGGCGCCAGTGAACGGGCAGCTGCCCCGCATCCTGGCGCTGCTGCGCCGCAAGCTGGCTGCCCTGCGCGCGGGCAAAGTGCCGCTGGAGCAGCTTCTGATAGCCCAGAAGCTCAGCCGGGAGCTGAGCGAGTTCCGCACGCCATCCCCGGTGGCACGCGCCGCGGCCCAGCTACAGGCGATCGGCAAGTCCACCAGCCCGGGCGAGCGGGTGCGCTTCCTCTACACACGCGGCGAACCCGGCGTCTACGCCTGGAACCTGCCTCAGCCGCCGGACCCTGCGGCAGTGGACATCCGACGTTACAGCGAGCTGCTGGTGCGCGCCGCCGCGGAGATGCTCGGGCCTTTCGGCGTGAGCGAGGACCTCCTGCGCCAATGGCTGTTCAGCAACGCGGCGTATAGCGCGCCGCCAGGGGAGGTTGAGCGGAGAGCTCGAACGCATCGAAACCATCGCGATTGGGAGTTCGATCCGGAACATCGCTCGCTTGCGCAAAATCTATGGACCAGTTCGTTAGAGAAAAATGAGGGGAATCGCAACGGTCAGGCTGTCTGATGGTACAATCTGTAGCGCCGAAACACATTATTATCTGCCTGAAGGAATCGGTAAAATTTTCGCCAAGGTGTCCTTATAGAAGCCTATGCCCCTTTACGAATATGTTTGCCTTGACTGCCGCACCCGCTTCGATGCACTCCGCCCGTTCGCTGATGCCGACGCCCCGATCCTTTGCCAGGAATGCAAGAGCGAACACACCGCGCGCGTGATCTCGCTGTTCTTCGCTCACTCGGATGGACGCACCATCGCGCAGAGCGCTCCCTCCTGCACCGCCTGCGCCACGCACAGCTGTGCCACGTGCGGGATTGGAAAAGGCTGATCACGCGCAGTCAGCCCTTCGGGTCGGCTGATAGAAACGATAAATCAACTGTTCGATGGTTGATGCCCGGAGGAGCGGGAATCCCCCTCCGGGTTTTCGCGGTGATTTCCAAAAACAAGGAGAGTCACGATGCGCAAGTACCTGATAACCTGCCTGGTCCCTGCTATCCTGCTTGTGAGCGTCTCACTGGCCTGCCAGTTATCTGTGAATGTCCCCTTCATGGGCGTGCGCGGCTCTGGCAATGTGGTGACTGAGGAGCGCCAGGTGGGGGATTTCACCCGGATCGAGCTTTCCGGGATGGGCGATCTGGAGATCGAGACCGGCGACCGACCGGCGCTTCGAATCGAAGCTGAAGACAATCTCCTGCCGCTGATCGAGACCGAAGTGATCGGCGATACCCTCAGGATAGGATTCAAAGATAATTCGTACCCCAGGCCGACGCGATCGATCCGCTACTTCCTGACGGTCGTATCCCTCGAAGCCCTGGACGCTTCAGGCCTGGGAAACATTAAAGCGCCAGACCTGCAGGCGGAGCGATTCACCATCGCCATCAGCGGTGGGGGCGACATCGTACTCGCAAGCCTGGAAGCCGAAACGGTTGAAATCGATATCAGCGGGCTGGGGAATCTGGAGATCGGCGGAGGAGAAGCTGGCAATCTCGAGGTGGACATCAGCGGCGGCGGTGATCTGGATTCCGAGAATTTGCAGGTCCAGGAAGCGGATATCAGCATCTCCGGGTTGGGGTCCGCGACAGTCCGGGTAAGCGATCTCCTCCGGGCGGATATCAGCGGAGGAGGTTCCGTGAGATATTACGGAAATCCAACCATCGATGAGCAGGTCAGTGGGTTGGGCCAAGTGGAAAAGCTCGGCGATTGAACGAGGCAGATCGAGCGCGATAATTAAGAGAAATCCTCGTCCTGGTCAGGTGGCTCGAGATGGACTGAAACGTTCGCCACTTCGGGCAGCCGGCGGCTGAGCTCCTGCTCGAGCTGGGTGGCCAGCTGGTGCGCCTGGGTGACGGGTACCTCCGGGGCGATCGTGCACTCGAGAGAAAGGTAAACCTGGTCGGCATCCGCCGGGTTGCGGAGCAGCCGGACATTGTGCGGGTTCGAGAGGGAGGGGATCCCGTCGACCGCCAGCGCCACCTCGCGGCGAGCTTCCCGCTCCAGGTCGAGGTCAGCCTCCCCGCCGGAAAGCACTTGGACCGTCGCTAATTCGATGTGGGTGTGAACCTCCCGGACATCCGGGAGGCGCTTTTTTATTTCCTGCTCCAGGTGGTCCACCAGCGCGTGGGCTTCGCCCAGAGTCAGGTGCGGCTCCACGCCCACATGCATTTCTAAGTACAACCCGGACCCCTGTTGGTGCGCCCAGACTTCATGCACGGTCAAACCCAGCTCGGCCGCGGCGTGTTTGGCGGTTGCAAACAGGTCTGCAGCACCGCTGTCCGGCTCGCGCTGGGCTTCCACGTGCACTGTCACGTCGCTCACGCCGCCAAGCGCAAGCAGGCGCCGCCGGACCTCGTCTGCGATGGCGTTCGCCTCCTGGATCGTCTTGTCCGGCGAGACACGGACGTGGAGGTCGATCGCTGCGCTGCCAGAAGCGCCGCGGCTGCGGACTTTGTGAAAAGATTCGATCCCACCCACGCGCTCCACGATGCCTGCGATTTTCACGGGATCCAGGGCAGCCTGATCGACGAGCACTGGTAATGTTTCGCGCAGGATGTCCACTCCCACCTTCGCGATCATTACTGCCACGAACGCAGCCAGAGCCGGGTCAGCCTTTGGATATCCGACTGCCACCAATAAAAGACCTCCGAGGACCGAAGCCGATATCAGGATGCTGGCCCGGGTGTGCAGGGCATCCGCGACCAGCACCTCGCTGTTCAACCGGCGCCCCTGGCGCAGCTCGTAAGCGCTCGTCGCGGCCTGGATCAGCATACCGATCACCATCGCCGCCACAGTCCACAGGTCCACAGCTGGGATCGCATCACCAAACCACCGACCCCAGGCAGCCTGCAGCAGCTGCCAGCTGGTCAGAAAGAGAAGAAAGGCAATGCTGAGGGCAGCCACAGTCTCAAACTTGCGGTGGCCGTAAGGATGCTCGGCGTCTGGCGGCCTGGCAGCTGCTTTCAAGCCAGCCAGACCAGCGACATTGGAAAGACCATCGAACAGGCTGTCCAGGCCGTCGGCCACCACGCTAAGCGCTCCGGTCAGCAGTCCCGCAACGAGCTTAATTCCTGTAGCCGCAAAGTTCAGCAGCATGGTGGCTATCAATACCCGGCGGATCGCCCCCAGATCGCGCTTTTCTGTGACGGCGTAGCCGCCATCGATCCATTTCCTGGGTGGCATGGCAAGGCGATTATACTTCGGAGTGGGCCCGCAGCGTTATGCTGCCATTCGGTCTTCGACACACGGTCGAAGCTCGTCAAATCCCTCAGGCACCTCCAGAAGTGGAGCAGGTGGAAGCTGGCGAACTCGTTAAGGTTCCGGCGGAGAACCCACTCGGGGTCTTCGTGGCGAACCTGGAGATTTGTTTTTTGACCCGGGTACTTCCGCACTCCGGGCAGGTCACGCCGTTGGCGGAAGCTGCGCTCCGCACCAGTTCTTCAAACGGGCGCCCACAATCCTGGCAGACGAACTCAAAGATCGGCATCAATGCACCTCAACCTGTGATTATCCGTTGAGGTTAGATGCGGAATTGGGTAAAAGGTTACACGCCGGCAGGGGTACTCTCGGATTTCAAGATCGCGAGCAATTTAGGGTGCTCCCGGTATGCTCCCCTGTGTTCCTCGGGGAGCAGCGCCGCGATCCGGCACATGATCTCGTCGGTGTACCGCTCCAGCATTTCTTCGCGGTCAGCACCTGGTAGCGGCGGGAGCAGGTAAGGTTGCCCCACGAGGATCTTCACCGGCGCCCGGCGGAAGCGCTTCAGGTGTCCGAGGACTTTATCGTCCTCGGTGCCCATCACAGCGACCGGCACCAGCGGCAACCCGGATTTCACCGCCAGGTACGCCGCGCCAGACCTGCCGGGGAGCAACCCTCCCGTCCTGCTGCGTGTCCCTTCTGGCGCGATCACCAGCGCTTCTCCCCTCTTCAGGCGCGCCAGGACCTGCCGCATGGCGGCAAAGTCTGCCGCATAACGCTCCACGTAGATGGCATCAAGGAGTTTCACGAGCCACCGAGCCACCGCGTACTTGCGATGTTTCTCAGCGACCAGCATGATGATGTCGCGCCGATCGAGGAGGTGGTAGACCAGGAATGGGTCCAGCGCTCCAAGGTGGTTGCCTGTGGCAATGTACCCCCCGTTGGGCAGGTTCTCCAACCCTGTGACTTCCAGGCGCGTCGCCAGGCGTATGAGCGACCCGCCGATGAAACGAATCAGTTGATAGAGCAAGTCATGCCCCACTGTCAGGCCTCTCCATAATCTGTGATCAGTCCTACCGAATTGTTCTAAATTAATTGTATCCCGAGCCGCTTGAAAACGAGGGGGCGATTTTACCAGACCAGGCATCTTCTTGCCCTGGAGGCCATTCCCTCATACAATGAAGGGTGTCCGTCAGACTGATACCCTTGGACGCGCAGATGCCGCGACTTTCAATGCTTCAGGCAGGTTCTTTCAAGAACCGGAGCAGAACGCTACCTGATCCTATCTGGCTTTTCATGCATCGACAAACGCGCCTGGAGATCCTGAAACAGGAGGGCCGCCGTGTACCTTGATCCACAGACCGGTTCGCAGCTCCTCAAGGCATTCTTAGACCCCTGGCACGCAGCGGTAGCTGATCCACCCACAGCTCAGGCGGAAGTGCTCCACCAGCTCCTGAAGGATTACGCCAAGACGAAATACGGCAGGCAGCACGGGGCGGGTAATATCGACAGCCTGGCTGATTACCGCCGGGCCTTCCCGGTCATCACCTACGAGGAAATCCAGCCGACCATTCAGAAGGTGATGGCAGGCGATATCGATCTGCTGCTCTGGGAAGAACCCATCGGTTGGGCAATCACCCGCGGCACCACGAAGGGCGAATCAAAATATATCCCCATGACCCCTACCGACCTTGGGATGCGGATCCATGCCGGGCGGGCGATGATGAATTTTGTCTTCACCTCTAACCGTTACGAACTTTTCGCCGGCGTCAATCTGAACCTGAATTTCCCTTCCGTTGTCGGCACGATCAAAGTCGGTGAGCGGGAGATCGAATACGGGTACAGCTCCGGGATCTATACCCGGCACGTCTCGGCGTTTACGCCGATCAAGAGCGTCCCGGCGCAGGAAGAGATCGATGCTTTGGGGGGCGGCAAGTCCGAGCGCGATTGGGACCGCCGGTTTGAACAGGCGTATGAGAAATGCCAGGGCCAGAACGTCACGCTCGTGGGAGGAGTCTGCCCCACTGCGCTGCGCTTCGGCCGCTATATGCACAGGGTCCACAAGGTGTATCCCAAAGACCTGTGGCAGGTGCAAATCATGACTCTGGGTAGCGTTCCGGGTATCAACACCAAGCACCAGCCCGCTTTAAATGCCATGTACGGGTCGGCAGCCATCCGTGAAATATACGGGGCGACAGAGGGCATGTTCGGACAACAGCGTGATGAGCAGCGCGCCTGGGTGCCGAATTACGACCTGTT
>CAYQDF010000167.1:0-5992 GCA_964416175.1 uncultured Anaerolineaceae bacterium | reverse complement strand
CCCTTGATCAGCAAACCGCGCCTCGCTCCAGCTCCGACTGAAGCCAGGATCGCGATGGGTGTTGCCAGGGCGAATGCGCAGGAGCAGGCCACGACCAGCACAGCCGTGGCTGAGAGTGGATTCTGGTTGAAAAGGTACGTCCCCGCCGCCACTCCGATCACCGCGGGCAGATAGTAGCCCGAGAAGCGGTCTGCCAGGCGCTGTATCTCGCCGCGCTGGGCTTCCGCTTCCTCGACCATGCGAATCACTCTTCCGAAGGTCGTGTCTCGCCCCACCTGCGTCGCGCGCACTCGCAGGCTGCCCTGGCGGGCCAGCGTTGCAGCGAAGACACGCGAGCCTGGTCCTGCTTCGACCGGCATGCTTTCCCCCGTGATAGCCGCCTGGTCAACGACTGCGTGGCCGGCGATCACTTCGCCGTCCACGGGGATCGTTTCACCCGGGCGCACGACGACGATTTCGCCCACATCCACCTGGTCAAGGGGCACTTCGTACTCGTTACCTTCCCGGACCACGCGCGCGGATTGCGGAGCGATAGCGCTCATATCTTTGACGGCTCTGCGGGCGCGTTCAGCAGTAAACCGCTCGACGTAGTCGCCGATGCGCATGAAAAACGCGACCACAGCTGCGGTTGTCCATTCTCCAACGGAGACAGCAGCCAGCACGCCGACCATCATCAGCGTGTGGGCGATGATCTGCCGGTTCACTGCCGCCTGGACGACTTTAACGAAAACCGGGAAGCCGATCAGGAGCACCCCGGCCAGTCCCAAAGACCAGGGGATGCGTTCTACGGCCGCATCCAGGAGCCCCAGCCACTCACCGGCGATCACCAGCAGTAAAACTGCGCCAAACAGGATGCCCAACAGGGCGGAGATCGAACGGGTGTGATCGGTCTGGACGGGTTTTGGGAATTTGTCGGGGACGGAGTAGCCTGCCGCCCGGACTGCTCTGCGTATAGCCGTTATGTCGATATCTCCTTGGTGGCGGAGGATTGCTTTTTCAGCCGCCAGGTAGACCTCGACCGTTTCGACTCCCGGCACGGAGGCGATTGCCCGCTGCACTTGCCGGGTGCACTCGGCGCAGTCCATGCCTGCAATTGGGATTTCAAGCGTTGAATCACTCGCCATCCCGACCTGCCTCGTTGGTGGAGAGCAAACATTCGTAAACGCCCCTGGCTACCTCAGCCAGGAGTTCGTCTGCCAAGTTCAGTATGACCTCCACGCGCGTCGGTGAGCTGATAGACGCTGAGCAATTTCTATGGACAAGGGAAAGCTATTGCTTCTGATAGGGGGTCCCATCTGCCGCGGGCATACGCGAGCGGCCAACGAATCCAGCGAGCACGATCATCGTGGCGATGTACGGCGCCATGCCGAGCAGATCGACGGGGACGCCGATCTGCAGCAGGGAGAGTTTCTCCTGCCAGGAATCGAAGAAACCGAAAATCAGCGAGCCGAGGAATGCGCCTCCTGGGTTCCAGTTGCCGAAGATCATCGCCGCCAGGCCCAGGAAGCCTTTCCCGGCGGTCATCCCTTCGTTGAACCGACCTGCGGCTCCGATGCTCATGTAGGAACCTGCCAGCCCGGCAATGGCGCCGCTGAGCAGCACGCTTATGTACCGGGTTCGAAAAACGTTGATCCCCAGTGTGTCCGCGGCTTTGGGGTGTTCGCCGACCGAACGGACGCGCAGTCCCCAACGCGTGTTGATAAAGAGCACATGGGTCGCGATGAGCATGGCAAACATCGTGTAGATGATGGGGCTCAGATTGAAGAGCACCGGTCCCAGGACAGGGATCTGCCAGAGGCCGGGAATTGGGATCGCTGCAATGGCTGGTCCGGGCGTGTTCAGGTTGGGATAGATATTTAATACTGCCCGCTGAAGGTAGCTGGTCAGCCCCAATGCGAGGATGATGATCCCCGTCCCACTGATGATCTGGTTGATCATGTACCGGATGGACAGCACCGCGTGAAGCAGCCCGAAAACCATCCCCGCTGCAATGCCCGCAATCACACCCACCAGCATGCTTTTCGTCAGGCTGGCGAACACGACCGATGTGAAGGCGCCCATCAACATCATGCCTTCAATGCCAATGTTGACCACCCCGGACCGTTCGCTGTAAATCCCGCTCAACGCTGCCAGGCAGATGGGTGTGGCGCGAACGATGCTGCTGACGAGCATGCCAGTCAGGTTCAATGACTTGTCGCGGGTTGCCCATACCAGAAAAGCACTCACCAAAAGTACAGACGCGATGATGACGAGGCGGTCCTCGTGTTTAAAGCCGCGTGCCAGTTCCCAGGCTCCGCCCAGCACCGCCAGTGAAGCCAGCAGCAGGAGCGCGATGTTGGTCGGGAGGATGAGGTCGGGAGCGGCGATGTTGACCCCCGCGCGCTGGCTGGTGAGCACAAAGGTGGATGTGAGACCAGCAGTCCCGCGCGCCATCAGCATAATCATCCCGCCGATTGCAATAGACAGAATTCCAATCGTCACCGATCGGCGAGTGCGCACTTTGCGTTGGGTTAATGCCATTTCAGCCATATGTCCCTCCGCTCACGAAGAGAGGCCTCGCGAGAGGACAGTGTCTTCTTCGCGTGGAGCCTTCAATCGATACAAACTGCGAATGATCTCGGGCGCTGCGACGAAGATGATGACCATTCCCTGAATGATGCGGATGATCTCGACCGGTGTGCCGGCGACTGACTGCATCCGGGCAGCTCCGCCGCGCAGGAAGCCGAATAACAGGGAGGATAAGACCACGCCGAGGGGGTGGCTGTTGCCCAGCAAGGCCAGGGCGATCGAGTCAAAACCGTAACCGGTCGAGAATGCACGCACGAGTTGGTGATCGACCGCCAGGATCTGGTTTGTACCCGACATACCGGCTAAAGCCCCTGCCACAGCCATAGTGAGGACGGTGATCATCGCTATCCGCACGCCGGCATACCGAGCTGCATCTTGATTTTGGCCGGTCATGCGGATTTCCATACCGCGAGTTGTCTTCCACAGGAACCAGTACATGAGGGCTGCTGCCCCCAAAGCGAGGAAAAACCCCCAGTGGAATCGCACCGGCTGGGGGAAGATAGTCGGGATATAAGCCGAAGGGAGCACCTGAGGCGTGATGGGGAGCCGGTCCGGCCGGGCCATTGGTCCGGTGAGCAGGTAATCGGTCAGCCGGAAGGCAATGTAGTTCATCATGATGGTATTGATCACTTCGTGCGCCCCGGTCTTCGCCTTGAGGATGCCCGGGATGGCGCCCCATAGGGCACCTGCGGCCAGACCTGCCAGGATGGCGAGCGGCATGTGGACGATCCAGGGGAGTCCTTTGACTGCATAGCCCACGTATGCCGATGCAAGGCCGCCGACGAACAGCTGGCCTTCGGCGCCGATGTTGAACAGCCCACCCCGCATGCCAAATGCAACCGACAGACCGGCGTAGATGTAGGGCGTCGAGATCACCAGGCTTTCTCCGAGTGGCCGCAGGGCAGCCCACAGCGCCTGGGTCTGCCCGGTCTCGCGCCAGGTCTTGATCGCGGCGGACAACTCTGCCGGTTGTCCAAATGCGCCCTGGAAGAGAGCCAGGTAAGCATCGTACACCGTTTTGAAGGTTACTCGGAGTGTATCCATCGGGGCCGTGAAGATATTACCCCATGCCGCGAGCACGGCGGGATTTGAAGCAGCGATAATGACGCCGCCGATGATAAAGGCGGTGAATACTGATAAGATAGGAACGACCAGAGAAGCCCAGATCCCCTTTCTGATGAAGATCCTTGGAAGGATCGGACGCCTGGCAGCTGCCGATGGCTGGGGTTCTTTATCAGAAGTGATGGCTTCGTTGTCCAAGGTTAACCTCCTCACTCCAAGAAAGGCCGCGTGGAGCTGACCATCCCGGCGGCGTATCAGGCCGGCAGCGGTTCTTGAATCCCCGCCATGAGCAACCCCAATCGTTCGCGGGTCGCCTCTTCGGCCGGCAGAACCGCCAGGAACCTGCCTTCGAACATGACCGCAATCCGGTCGGACAAACTCAAGATTTCATCCAGTTCTGGAGAGACCAGGATCACCGCGCATCCATCGTTCCGCTTCTTGATGATCTGCGAATGGATGTATTCGATCGAACCAACGTCTAAACCCCTGGTGGGTTGGGAAGCGATCAAGAGCCTGATTGGGCGAGAAAACTCCCTCGCCACGATAACCTTCTGCTGGTTGCCCCCGGAAAGGTTGGCTACCGGGATGAAGATGCTCGGCGTGCGGATGTCGAACTGCTCCACGCGATCGCTGGCGGCGCTCTCGATGGCGCGATGGTCGAGATTGATCCCCCGGGCGAAAGGCATCTGGTAGTAGGTGTTGAGCACCAGGTTGTCTGCGACAGAAAAAGTGAGCACGAGACCGTCTTTCTGCCGGTCTTCCGGCACGTGGGCGGACCCCAACTCGATCACCTGGCGGGGCTCGGCGTTCGTGACGTCCTCCCCCAGGATTGTGATGCGGCCGGAAACGACCGGTCGCAAGCCGGTGAGGGCTTCGACGAGTTCCGTCTGCCCGTTGCCCTGGACGCCGGCGATGCCCAGGATCTCACCTGCCCGCACCTGGAATGACACGCCTTTTACTGCCACCAGGTGCCGGTCATCCTGCACCACGAGATCCTGGACTTCCAGGACGAGATCTCCCAGCCTGGCCGGGGGCTTTTCCACCTCCAGGATGACGTCGCGTCCAACCATCATGCTGGCGAGCGATTCTTTCGTGGCTTCCTGGGGAGTCGTGACGCCAGCCACCCTCCCATTGCGCAGGACCAGGATCCGGTCGGCGATGGCGAGCACCTCGTTCAGCTTGTGGGTGATGAAGATCAGCGATTTGCCTTGTTCAACCAGGGATTTAAACACTTTGAAGAGCTCTTCGACTTCTTGGGGAGTAAGAACGGCAGTCGGTTCGTCGAAGATCAAGATATCTGCCTCCCGGTACAGGACTTTGATGATCTCCACCCTTTGCTGGACGCCGACAGGGAGGTCCTCGACCACTGCATCAGGATCGACTTTGAGCCCAAATTGTTGGGAGATTGCCCGAATGCGCTCGGCTGCAGTTTTCCGGTCCAGGAAGAGCCCATTCTTAACGCTCTCAACCCCGAGCATGACATTTTCCGTAACGGTGAAGACCGGCACCAGCATAAAGTGCTGGTGGACCATCCCGATGCCGTGTTCGATTGCGTCGTTCGGGTCGTGAATTTCAACTTTCTCTCCCCGGATTAAGATTTCCCCTTCATCCGGTGTGTAAAGTCCATAGAGGACATTCATTAAGGTGGTTTTTCCTGCTCCATTTTCCCCCAATAGCGCCAGGATCTCTCCTTCGTTGAGTGTCAGGTTGATGTGATCGTTTGCCAGGACGCCAGGGAACCTCTTAGTAATGTCACGCAATTCCAACACCGGGGGCATGGGTCACTCCTTGGTGTTTCAGTTCGCGCTGATTGTACTCGATCTCAAGCTGGTCTGATTTACAACAGGCGGTGCCAAGATTCGTTCCGATAGGCACCGCCTGTCTTTTTCACTTATCCGAGCACGCCGGGAGATGAAAGCCCTGGGTTACGGGGCTTCGTAGAGGCCCGTGGGGCAATGCTGCGGGTAGGAGATGCAGCCTGTGTCGCTGATCTCACCGGAGATGATCTTGGCTTTCAGGTCCTCGACTTCCGCTGCGAGTTCGGGGGGCACTGCGCTCTCAAGATCGTGATAGGGAGCTATCCCCACGCCGCCGTTCGTCAGGTCGCCAACGTAGTTGCTGCAGCCCTTGAAGTTGCCTTCCATCGCGTCCTTGATCACGCTGAAAACTGCGTTATCCATGACCTTCATCACGCTGGTGAGGATGACATCCTGTACACCCTGCAGCGATTCGTACCCGTCCGTGTCGACCCAGATGCCGTAACCGCCGCGCTCCCTGGCCACGTCGAAACCGGGCGAGCCGATCAGGCCGCCGACCGGGATGAAGATATCCACACCTTCGTCGAAGAGCGATTCGGTGGCTT
>CAYQDF010000166.1:0-6044 GCA_964416175.1 uncultured Anaerolineaceae bacterium | reverse complement strand
CAGCGTAGAAAAGGCAAATCTGTCGAAAGGCAGAGACGCAAAGCCACGGGTCTAGAGAGCCTTCAGCTGTAAAGCTGGAAGGCGACAGGACAGCCGGGCTCCCTCAGCTGACGACGCCCAGGTTCGTGCGACAGTCAGGCAACGGCACAGAAAATGCAACGTCCGCTGAGAAAGACCAAATCGGGAGGAAGGTGCCATGACTGTACTCATCATCGCGGTCGCCGTCAGCTGGGTCGTATTCTCCGGGTTCCTGGTGACCCTCGTCTGCATGAACTCCTCGCGCCTGAGCCGGATCGATGAGCCGTTCAAGAGCCCGGCGAAGATCGCCCTGGAGCGCCGCAGGCGGATGGCATCCGAGGGGCATCCAGCCGCAATATACATCAAGGCTGAAGTATAATCGGGGCAACCACTGCTCCAGCCGACCCGAGAAACCAACCGGAAGCGGTCGTTTCTTAGAAGTTGACGGGCGGAATCTCCTCCGTGAGAACGCCTGCGTCGAAAAATCGCGAGCGGGGGCCGCGGTTTTTTGCGTTTTCAGTACTTGAACCGGGTAATTCCTGCGATGCGATTCACGAACTGGCGTTTTCTCCTGATCCCCCCAATCCTGACCCTCTGCCTGGCGACGTTTTCGAGCGACCTGGGGCACACAGGCGAGGGCCGCCAGCAGGCGGCGACCCCCGGCATCCCTGCCTCCGGGACCGCCGCGGCGACGGACTATCACCTGCCGATGGTCCTGAACACCTCCACAGCGGGTGTTCCAGGCGGGGGAGTCCAGCAGGTCAACGCTCCCTATCTCCCGCAGGGGATCAACGCTGAAACCGGCGCCATCAACCAGACTGCCATCTTCTGGTTCGGCCAGGTGGACCTCACCGGCAATTACGCGGATGTGCGCGTTGGTTATACAGACCAGGAGCTGTACGTACATGTGGCGATCTTCGACCGGCTGGTCTGGTACGACAAGACCCGCACCGGGTCCGACCTCACGGCCTGGGATGCAGCCTCATTACTTATCCACATGGACGGCAACGGAGGGAATGCGCCGACGTCCAAGAGCTACCGGTTCGTCGGGCAGGTGCGGAACGTGTCCAACACGATGGAGGATTATCAGGCCGCATACCAGGGGAACGGTGTGAGCTGGTCACCGGCAGGGATCCCCTTCACCACCGATGCCTTCTGGCGAGGCGGTCCGAACGATGAAGTGGACGACGGCGGCTGGCGGATCACATACCGGATCCCCTTCACGAGCCTGGGACTCGCCGGGCCGCCGGCGCAGGGGAGCCTGTGGAGGCTGGGGATGGCGGTGTACGATCGGGACGATGCTGGGGGGACATCGATCCCTGACCGGGAGTGGCCGACGGGGCTCCATCCGGATAAGCCGGGCACCTGGGGCCGGCTCCGGTTTGGCGTGCCGTCTTACTCTCCGCCCGCTGCCGCCCCGACCGGCAGCCTGCAGATCCGGCAGGGACTGAACGGCGCGGTGGTGCCCGATGGGACGGTGGGAGGGGGGACGAACTGCGGGCACACCCTCGAGCGGTTCACTGAGTGGGGAGAGGCGAACTACGCCCATGAGAAGGGTTTCAACGTGCAGAACCAGTACGACGTGGTGGATTTTCCGTGTTTTTCCAAGTATTTCGTCACCTTCGACCTGGATCCCATCCCGGAGGGGAAAACGATCCTTGCGGCGGAGCTGACCATCTATCAGTTCAGCAACGCCGGCCTGGGGATCGTGGACCCTGGGCCTGATTCGATCATCCAGGTGCTCACGATCGGCGAGGAATGGGACGAAGAGACCCTGACCTGGAACAACGCGCCGCAGGCGCTGGAGAATGTCAGCCAGGCGGAAGTGCCCTGGATGGGGACCTCCGGCGCGCCGTACGGAGTGCCGCGCACCTGGGATGTGCTGCGCGCCGCCGCGGAAGCATACGCAGCCGGGGCGCCGCTGCGCCTGGCGCTCTACTCGGCGGACGCTCCGCAGCACACCGGGAAGTATTTCTGGTCATCTGATTACGGCGTGGCGGAGTCGCGCCCGTTCCTGTTGATCTCCTGGGGGGAGTAGAGTCGCCTTTCATCTTGCCGGATGTGGAAAGCAGACTTCCGGTCAGATCCCCGGCGGGGCCGGAAAACCCCCGCCGAACAGGGGATCCCTCCCTTCGAGCAATTGCAGGATAAGGAGATGTAGGGGGACTACCAAAGGACTACTTTTTAAGGTTCAAGGACCAGTAATCTTCTTGACTTAATGTATAATTCGCATCTGATAACTCCAGATTTCCGGCAGGGTTTCGGCCTGCCGGTCCACGGTGGGGAATTGCAGCGAGCACCAACCGCAGCCTCGCAAAAGAGCCACATTCCCTCGATTTTTATGAATAATCTGTAACAAATCTGGATTTCGGACGTTATATCGTTTTGTAGACAGACAGTATCCAGCGCCAAATAAGACGTGGATGCAATGATCCGGAGACCTGATATGGTCGCTTGCCTGGGAGGGGCCAGGCAGGGTCTTCGGGGAGCGAGTAGCGAAACCGCCCACAAGCAGGTTTCGTTTTTCTTTAAGTAGCCACAGGAAGATTAACAGGTTCAGGAAGAGCGACAGGAGACAACAGCCAGGACGAGGTGGATTGTGAGCAGCATCCGGGCGGGAACCCGTCAGCAGGTGTAACATGCTCTCACCGGCATCGTTAAAAACAGCGAGAGGAGTTTTCTCACGCTATACCCGTGCGTTCGCGAAACCGCATTCCCCGGGGGTTCACGGGAAACTTAACCTGACGTTAACACGGGAAGCGTAACACAACCAAAGAAGGTTCGTTAACGCGGATCGTGCCGAAGGATATCCTCACCTTCATCTATCGTTCGTCAATAAAGACTTTGTTTTAACTCAAGCTCTTGTCGAAGACTCTCCGACCTAGTGGTGGCGACAAAATAGATCCGGGCGTTCGACCCGGATGCAGACGGGTATTGCCAGTTATCTGACGAAAGAGATTATGTCGGAAGGGCGGAGCGCGCCAGCCAGAGAGTTGGAGGGGAACTTCGTCCAGCGGAGGGAAAACCCATGGAAACTACACCATCGAGCGGCCACTTGTTCGTTGACACCCCCTTGAAAGCAAAAATTAATAAGGCCTCCCAGAGCATCCCCCGCCAACGCCAGTGGCGGCTCTACCTGGTCAGCCTGGTGGTTTCGGATATTCTGATGATCGGGCTGGCAAACCGAGTGGCGTATTGGGTCCGGTTCGACCTCCCGATCGGGATCTTCAATCCGAACCCCACCCCGAACATCGAGTTCTACCAGCGCCTGGTCGCGTTCCTGATCCCGGCCTGGCTGTTCATCTACCTGATCCTGGGGCTGTATGACCGGCAGAAACTCCTGGGGGGCACGAAGGAGTATTCCCTTGTGTTCAACGGCACGACCATCGGGATGGTGCTGGTCATCGCAGCCGGCTTCCTCGACCCGGGGTTCATCTTCGCCCGCGGCTGGCTGCTCCTGGCATGGGTCTTCGCGTTCCTGTTCACCGCAGTGGGCAGGTTCACCTTGCGGCGGGCGGTGTACGCCCTGCGACAGCGGGGATATTTCCTCTCCTCGGCGGTGATCGTCGGGGCCAACAACGAGGGACTGTCCCTCGCCCAGCAGCTGACCGGCTGGAAATCGTCGGGCTTCCACATCCTGGGCTTCGTCGATAAGAAGTTTCCACCGGGGACGCACTTGATGGATAACCTGTACGTTCTGGGTCCGGTGGAAGAGCTGGACGCGCTGATCAAGCGGTTCGGCATCGAGGAGATCATCCTGGCGAGCAGCGCGATCTCCTCCCGCGACAAGATGCTCGAGATCTTCCAGCGATACGGCATCTCGAGCGATGTCAACGTTCGTATGTCATCCGGATTGTACGAGATCATCACCACCGGGCTGACGGTCAAAGAATTCGCCTACGTGCCGCTGGTTGGGGTGAACAAAGTGCGGCTGACCGGCGTTGATGAGATCCTGAAATTCCTGCTGGACTACCTGATCACGATCCCCGGCCTGATCCTGATCTCCCCGCTGCTGCTGGCGATCGCGGTCGCCATCAAGCTCGATTCACCGGGCCCGGTGCTGCATCGCAGGCGGGTGATGGGTATGAATGGACAGCAGTTCGACGCTTACAAGTTCCGCACCATGTACGAAAACGGGGACCAGCTTCTGGTGGAACGCCCCGACCTGAAAGCCGAGCTGGCGCGCAACTTCAAGCTGAAGCACGACCCGCGCGTGACCCGCGTTGGGAAGTTCCTGCGCAAAACCAGCCTGGACGAGCTGCCCCAGTTGTTCAACGTCCTGAAACGGGAGATGTCGCTGGTTGGCCCGCGGATCATCACCCCGGCGGAGGTCGAGAAGTACCAGAAGTGGGACCTGAACCTGATGACCGTACGCCCGGGCATGACCGGGCTGTGGCAGGTGAGCGGCCGCTCCGATGTGACCTACGAGGAACGGGTGCGGCTGGACATGCACTACATCCGCAACTGGAGCATCTGGCTGGACCTGCAGCTGCTCATGCAGACCATCCCGGCGGTGATCCGCAGGCGTGGGGCATATTGAACACGCCCGCGACGGACCAGACCCCCGAAATACGATAAAATCTATTCGATCCAAGGAATCGAAATCCCACATTCAGGAGCGGATCTGTGAAGATATTGGTAACCGGGGGTGCAGGCTTTATCGGTTCTCACGTGGTGGACGCCTACGTGGCGGCAGGCCACCAGGTAGTAGTCGTGGACGACCTCTCGACTGGGCGGCGGAGCAATTTGAACCCGGAAGCGAGATTCTACCAGGTCGACATCCGCAGCCCCGAGCTGGAGGCGGTGTTCAGAAAGGAGCTGCCGGAGGCGGTCAACCATCACGCCGCCCAGATGGACGTGCGGCGGTCGGTCGCCGAACCGCTGTTCGACGCCGACGTGAATGTGCTGGGCTCGATCCACCTGCTGGAGCTCGCACGCCGCTTCGAGGTCAGGCGCTTAATCTACATTTCGACGGGGGGGGCGGTATACGGCGAGCCGGTGTACCTGCCGTGCGACGAGGAGCACCCGGTCAACCCGATCTGCCCGTATGGGGCGAGCAAGCATACGGTCGAGCATTATTTATATATGTACCGGGAGATGTACGGCCTGGAGTACGTGGTGCTGCGCTACCCGAACGTGTATGGACCGCGACAGGACCCACACGGGGAAGCCGGTGTGGTGGCGATCTTCACCGGGCAGATGCTGAACGGGGAACAAGTTGTGATTAATGGGGACGGGCTCCAGGAGCGCGATTTCGTCTATGTCCAAGACTGCGCCAGGGCAAACCTGTTGGCGCTGGAGACGGAGAATGCCAATACGATCTACAACCTGGGGCTTGGGCGGGGGACGACGGTCAACGAGATCTTTTCCACCCTGAAATCGATCACGGGGTACAGGCCGGAGGCGGTCCACGGCCCGGCGAAGCTGGGCGAAACCCGGCGTATCTTCCTCGATGCGAGCAAGGCCGCACGGCTGCTGGGGTGGCAGGCGACTATCGACCTGGAAACGGGGCTTCAAAAGACCGTAGACCATTTCAGAAAAGCCGAAGTGCCTGCCTGATCCACCGGCAAGGCGCGGTCAGTCAGTCCAACCCTTTCGACGCGATATTGTTTAGGTTACGCAGCCAACCTCCTACCAACTGCGTAAGTGCTATTGTTATCTCCACTCCGCCCGGGCGGGGGGAACTCTCAGGAGGCCAGGATGAATTCAATTGTTGATTATCTTAGTGGTCTTAAGCAAGTGTTGAATGGATTACCGCTCGCGGATATCGCGGCGGTGGTCGATACCCTGCACGCGGCGCGCCTCAACCAACAGCAGGTGTTCATCATGGGAAACGGCGGAAGCGCATCCACCGCCTCTCATTTCGTCTGCGATCTGGGGAAGAATACGCGGGTTGCCGGGGTCCCGAACTTCCGTGTGATGGGGCTGACGGACAACATGGCGCTGTTCTCCGCCCTGGCCAACGACGAGGGGTACGAGAGCGTTTTTTCCCAGCAGCTGGCGAGCCACATCCGGCCGGGAGACGT
>CAYQDF010000165.1:0-6078 GCA_964416175.1 uncultured Anaerolineaceae bacterium | reverse complement strand
ATTGCGACGGATTTTTATTACAAGCTATCTCAAAAATCATGAGATGGGGGAGTTTTTCAGCGGCCCCGCCGCTTAAAAACTCCCCAACAACCCATTTTTGCGATAACCTCTAGCAGGAGCTGCGCAGTTCAGGAACAACCTCCTACCAACTGCGTAAGTCCTAATTGAAAGATGCTTAGCGCACCGGAATATAAAAAGTGAGGATCCAGCAAGCTGATGGCTTTTCGAGACTGGTACTGCACTGCGCGGGAGCTTGGTCTCGACCGAACCGGATTTTATGTCCGCACCAATGCTGCGGCGCCCGGAGTCACCCCTCCCATGCACTGGCACGTCAAGGGTCCGGGGATTCCGTGATATTTCTCCTGTGCTCAGAGATAATTCATGCCTCGAGTTTCCATCATTGTGCCGTGTTACAATGAGCGTGAGACCATCCGCCTGCTGCTTGATGCGATCCACGGGCAAACCTACCCAGTAAGCGAGATGGAGGTCATCATCGCGGATGGGCTCTCGACTGACGACACACGGCGTGAGATCGCCGCGTTTCAGGGAGCGCATCCGGAGCTGGAAGTGAGAGTGGTCGATAACCCGCGGCGGATCATCCCTGCCGCTTTGAACCGGGCGCTGGCAGACGCGCGCGGTGAGATCGTCGTTCGCCTGGACGCCCATTCCGCGCCGCGACCGGATTACGTGGAGCAGTGTGTAGCAGCGCTCAAAGCCGGGTTTGGCGAGAACGTCGGCGGTCTGTGGGAGATCCAGCCGGGGGGCGAGAGCTGGAAGGCGCGGGCGATCGCTGCCGCCGCAGCCCACCCGCTCGGCGTAGGGGATGCGCGCTACCGCGTGGGAGGCGAACCTCAGCTGGTGGACACCGTCCCTTTTGGAGCATTCTACCGGGCGCTCGTGGAACGGATCGGTCCATTTGACGAGACTCTCCTGACGAACGAGGACTACGAGTTCAATGTCCGCATCCGCCGGTCGGGCGGCCGCGTGTGGTTCGATCCGGCGATCCGATCCGCATACTTCGCCCGGAAGGATTTTGCGGCACTGGCCCGCCAGTACTGGCGTTATGGGTATTGGAAAGCCCGCATGCTGCGCCGTTATCCGGGGGCTTTCCGCATCCGCCAGGCTGCGGGTCTGTTTGTGATCAGTTTTCCGTTGCTGGCGATTTTTGGATTGTGGCTGCCCTGGGCCTGGCGGCTGCTCGGATTGGAGACGCTGGTATATCTGCTGGCCTTGATGGCAGCTGGAGTGCATATTGGATGGAAAAAGAAGGATTTCGGTATGTTTTTGGGTGTGCCCATTGCGATAGCCGTCATGCATTTTTCATGGGGAAGCGGATTTCTGTGGAGTCTGATCGACTGGAGACCGCGGTCCGATTGATGGTCGCTTCTACTCAATCCCTTAAGAACTGATCTGGTCTTGAGCATGACAATTCCCAGCCGAGTCCAGAAATCGAAACGCTGGAGGCTCCACACCCGTGAACGGCGTACAGTGCTGGTCCTGGGGGACTTTCTGGTAGGCCTGATTGCCCTGACTGCAGCTCTGATCTTTTGGGGGCGTGCGGAGCGCTGGTTAGGACTTTCGGTTGACTTCCTCGTCGAGCGGGTGCCAGCCTGGTTCTACCTGTTGCCAGTCTTCTGGCTGGTGCTGCTGGTTGAGCTTTATGATCTACGCCGGGCGGGTGATCTCGGGGCGACCGTACGCGGCCTGGCGGCAGCGACTTTGATAGGCCTGGGCCTGTACCTGCTGTTGTTCTTCTATTTCACCGATCCACCCCGATCGCTGTTGCCAAGGAGAGGGGTGGCGGGATTCTTCGTTGCAGCCCCCTTGCTGACGCTCGCCTGGCGGTTCCTCTACATACGGATCTTCACCGCGCCGGCTTTTATGCGGCGTGTGCTCCTGGTTGGCGGAGGGATCACGGGACAGACTCTGCTGAATGTCATCGACGACCTCTGGCCGCCGCCCTTCTACCTGGTGGGCATTATCGACGATGACCCCCAAAAGATCGGGCAGTCGATCGCCGGCCACCCGGTCCTGGGCAGCAGCGACTGTCTCCTGGAGATCATCGAAAGTGAAGAAGTCTCGGATATCATCGTGGCGATTTCCGGTGAGATGCAGGGCAGGACGTTCCAAAAACTGCTTGACGCCCAGGAAAAGGGCGTTGAGATCAGTCGCATGCCTGTCGTCTACGAGGAATTGCTCGGCAGAGTCCCGATCCGGTTGCTCGAGGCGGATTGGATCCTGCGCTCTTTCGTCGATCAGAGCCGGGTCAGCGGTTTTTACGAACTTGGGAAGCGCCTGGTAGACATCCTTGGCGGGGTGATCGGGGTCGTTGTGCTCTTAATCTTCCTGCCGCTGATCAGCCTGGGCATCCTGCTGGACAGCGGAAGGCCGGTCTTTTACACGCAGACCCGCGCCGGGCGGGGGGCGCAGCCTTACCGAATCTTGAAATTTCGCACCATGATCCAGGACGCTGAGGCAGACGGCAAGCCCCAATGGGCGAAAGAGGATGATGAGCGGGCGACGCGTGTGGGAAAAATCTTGCGCAGGACGCACCTCGACGAGCTGCCTCAGTTCCTCAATGTCCTGCGGGGAGAGATGAGCCTGGTTGGGCCACGCGCCGAGCGACCCGAGCTCGTTGAACTGTTCCAGCAGCACGTGCCGTTTTACCGGGCTCGCCTGCTGATCAAGCCCGGGATCACCGGCTGGGCGCAGATCAACTTCGGCTATGCCTCGACGATTGATGAAACGGTGACGAAGTTGGAATATGATCTGTATTACATCAAACACCGCGGCCTGCTGATGGACACCCTGATCCTCCTGAGGACGCCAGCAACCATGTTTGGGCTGAGGGGCCAATGAAATTCTTGCTCCGCCATCCGAACCGGATCCTGTTCCTGGGCGATCTTTTCCTGATCGTGGTGAGCGTGGTTGGGAGCTTTGTGCTGCGCCTCCCGCTGGACCAAAGATTCTTCGACAACCTGCCGCAGGCGTACTGGATGATCGGGACTGCCCTGGCGATTAAGCCGCTGACCTATTCCAGCTTCGGCCTCTACCGGCGTGTGTGGACCTATGCAAGCACCCGGGAGTTGAAGCTCATCGCCGCCGCCGTATCACTGGCTTCGGCGGCGGTTGCGGTGGTGATGGTGGTGATCACCTCCTTGCAGGTGTACAAAGGGTTTCCTCGGAGCGTGCTGGCTATCGACTGGCTGTTGTCGCTCTTAGCTGTGGGCGGGCTGAGGTTTGCCATGCGTCTGGTTGCGGAGAGCCGGAGCGGGAGTGTCCGCGCCCCTGCCCGGACTCGGCGGGTGATGATCGTCGGTGCGGGCGACGCCGGGGCGCTGGTGGTACGGGAGATGCAAAAGAACCCCCAGCTCCATTTCCAGCCGGTTTGTTTTGTTGATGATGACCCGGCGAAGCAAAAACAGAGCATCCATGATGTCCCGGTCGAGGGGACATTGGACGACATCGGCCAGGTGGTGGATGCCTGGAATATCCAGGAGGTCATCATCGCGATCCCGAGCGCTCCCGGGCGAGTGGTCCGCCAGGTGACCGAAATCTGCCGGCTCAAAGGGGTGCCGTTCCGCACCATGCCCGGTATCTACGAGCTGATTGGCGGGAAGATCAACGTGGGACGCCTGCGTGACGTCGAGATCACCGATCTGCTGCGGAGAGCTCCGGTTGAGATTGACAGCAACCTGATTGGGAGCAGCCTGAGCGGCAGGCGGGTGCTCGTCACCGGGGCTGGCGGCTCGATTGGGCGGGAGCTCTGCCGCCAGGTAGCCCGTTGGGGTCCCTCCGACCTGGTTCTGCTGGGACACGGGGAGAACACCATCTTCGAAACCCTCGTGGAGCTGGAGGAAGCTTACCCGACCTTGCCTGTGCATCCCGTTATTGCCGATATTCGCGACCAGGACCGGCTGGAAAATATCTTCGAGAACCTCCGTCCGCAGTTCGTGTTCCATGCTGCGGCGCACAAACATGTCCCGTTGATGGAGGTGAACGTCGAAGAGGC
This sequence comes from uncultured Anaerolineaceae bacterium, assembly GCA_964416175.1. GTDB lineage: Bacteria > Chloroflexota > Anaerolineae > Anaerolineales > UBA4823 > CAYQDF01. The sequence continues at coordinate 2,066 of CAYQDF010000165.1, read as the reverse complement.
TGTGACGAACAACGTAATCGGCACGCGCAATGTGGTCGAAGCAGCGCTGAATTACGGCGTCGATCGGCTGGTGATGATCTCAACCGATAAAGCCATCCGGCCTACGAGCGTGATGGGAGCGACGAAACGCGTGGCGGAGATGCTGGTGCTGGACGCGGCAAACCGCTCTGGGCGAGCTTTTTCCGTCGTTCGGTTTGGAAACGTGCTCGGTAGCCGGGGAAGCGTCATCCCGATCTTCAAGAACCAGATTGCCAAGGGTGGGCCGGTCACGATCACCCACCCGGAAATGAAGCGGTATTTCATGACGATCCCCGAGGCGGTCCATTTGGTGTTGCAGGCCTCTGCCATGGGTGAGGGCGGTGAGGTATTTCTCCTGCGGATGGGGGAACAGGTAAGCATCCTGGAACTGGCAGAGGACCTGATCCGCCTATCCGGGCTGGAACCGGTGAAGGATATCGAAATCGTCTTCACCGGCATCCGCCCTGGTGAAAAGCTGAGCGAAGAACTCTGGGACCAGTGGGCTCAATTCGAGTCAACCGAACACGAGGACATCCTGCGCCTGGTAGATGATTCCTTGCTGAATGGACAGATTCTCGCCCAACGAGTAAACGAGCTGGCTTATCTGAGCAGGGAAGGGGATGTGGACGCTATCATCCACCTGCTCGACGAGACCATCCCTGGCGCAGCGGTGCGCAGCACTCCTCCGCCTGACCTGACGTCCGTCGTCTGACCCACCGATCTTCCAGACCGGTCACCCGCCGCGGATTATCGTTCGAGTTGCTGTTCTGATGCCGATCCTGAGTGATACCCAGTGGGAATCCTTCATGGTGCTGAATCCGCATGCCCACATCCTCCAGTCGTGGGGATGGGGTGAATTAAAAGCTTCCTTTGGGTGGGAGGTGGTGAGGGTCCTCGTGGAAACGGCGGACGGCCCGGCAGGGGCCCAGATCTTGTTTCGCAAGCTGCCACTAGGTTTCTCCCTGGCTTACCTTCCAAAAGGTCCCGTTCTTCCCGACAAACCGCCCGGTGAAAAAGCTCGCGCATGGAGCTCCCTGGGAGGATTATGGGAGGAGATTGACGGGGTGTGCCGGCAAAAGAAGGCAGTCCTGCTTAAGGTCGAACCAGACCTGCTGGACACTGAAGCAATGGAGCCGCCCCGGGGGTTTCGCGCCAGTCCGCACGCCATACAGCCGCTGCGAACGATCCTGGTCGACCTGGCGGGGAGCGAGGCGGATATCCAGGGAAGGATGAAGCAGAAAACTCGTTACAACATCCGCCTGGCGCAGAAAAAAGGAGTGAAGATGAGCGCGAGCACGGAGGTCGACCGGTTCTACCAGATCTTGAGGGCGACCGGAGAGCGGAACCAGTTTGCCATCCACACGCCGGCATATTACCGCCGTGCGCTGGAGCTCTTCAGTGCTGATCAGAGCTGCCAGCTTTTGCTGGCGGAATTCGAGGGGGAGATTCTCGCGGGGCTGATGGTCTTTGCCCATGGACAGCGATCCTGGTATTTCTATGGAGCGTCGGCGGAGCGGCGCCGGGAGGTGATGCCCCCGTATCTGCTGCAGTGGGAGGCAATGCGCTGGGCCCGCGCCCGAGGTTGCTTGCAGTACGACCTTTGGGGGGTGCCGGATGCGGATGAAGCCACCCTCGAGTCCCAATTCGAAAAACGTTCGGATGGGTTGTGGGGAGTCTACCGGTTCAAACGCGGTTTTGGGGGCAAACTGGTCCGATCTGCCGGACCATGGGATCGAGTGTATCATTCCGGCCTGTACCTGGTCTACTTGGTGTGGGCGAAGCGAGGCGGTCTGCGTGGATAGGGATGCCTGGAACAACCTCATCGCCAGCCTTCCGGGAGCCCACCCCCTGCAAACCTGGGAATGGGGGGAGATCAAAAGCTATTCTGGGTGGGAGCCAGACTATCGGGTCTGGCGCAGTTCGGATGGCAGGATTACCGCAGCAGCTCTGGTGCTGTCTCGAGCCGCCTCGCTGCCTGGTCTTCATCCGGGTTGGCGCGTAATGTACGTCCCAAGAGGTCCGTTGCTGGCGGATTGGGGGAAGAAGGA
>CAYQDF010000164.1:4986-6122 GCA_964416175.1 uncultured Anaerolineaceae bacterium | reverse complement strand
AATCATCACTCCACCGTCACGCTCTTCGCCAGGTTCCGCGGCTGGTCGACGTCCAGGCCGCGCAGCGCGGCGATGTGATAGGCGAGCAGCTGCAAGGGGATCACGGTCGTCACCGGGCTGAGCATCCAGGGCGTGGGCGGCACCCACAGCACGCGGTCAGCGACGGTCGGGATGACCTGATCGCCATCGGTCGCCACCGCGACCACGACGCCGCCGCGGGCTTTAGCCTGCTCGATCTGGCTGAACATCTTCTCGTACCAGGGATCGCGGGGCGCGATCACCACCACCGGCATGTCCTGGTCGATCAAGGCGATCGGCCCATGCTTCATCTCCCCCGCCGGGTAGCCCTCGGCGTGCACGTAGGAGATCTCCTTGAGCTTCAGGGCGCCCTCGTAGGCAGTGGGCATGTTGATCCCCCGCCCCAGATACAGGCAGTGGGCGACGTCCTTCAGCGCCCGGGCGACCGCCTCCACTTCGGCCTCGCGGTCCAGGCACCGCCCCGCCAGGTCCGGCACCAGGCGCAGGTCGGAAACCAGCCGGCGGCGCTCGCCGTTCTTCAAGGCGCCGCGCAGGTCGGCCAGGAGGACCGCCAGCATGTACAGGTCGACGAGGGGGGCGGTGTAGGCTTTGGTGGAGGCGACGCCGATCTCGGGGCCGGTCTGCATGGAGATGTACCCGTCGGCGATGCGCATCGCCTGCGACCCGATGGCGTTGACGATCGACCACAGCACAGCCCCCCTGGACCGCGCTTCTTCCATCGCCGCCAGGGTGTCGGCGGTCTCCCCGGACTGGCTGATCGCCAGCACGACCGTGTCCGCGTCCACGATGGGCTCACGGTAGCGGAACTCGGAGGCGATGTCAACTTCCACCGGGATCCGGGCGATGCGCTCGATGAGCACCTTCCCCACCATTCCAGCGTGGCTGGCTGTCCCGCAGGCGGTGATGAAGATCCGCTTAATGCGCCGCGCCAGCTCGGGGGTCAGGTTGAGCTGCGGCAGGCGGATGCGCCCGGCCTCGAAATCTACCCGCCCGGCGATGGTGTCGGTCAGAGAGCGCACCTGTTCGTGGATCTCTTTGTGCATGAAGTGCCGGTACTCACCCTTCTCCGCCGCCACGTGGTCCCAGGGGACGCTGTG
>CAYQDF010000164.1:0-4976 GCA_964416175.1 uncultured Anaerolineaceae bacterium | reverse complement strand
GCACCCGCATGAAATCGCGTAAACCCAAGGTAATGCACCTGGTATGCGGCCGGCTTCCCGTCGAGGGTGCTCAGGTCCAGGTCGTGGCGCGACACAACCGCCAGCTGGCCCGATTCGAGGAACACCATCTGCCGGGTGTGCTCCAGGATGGCGGGGATGTCCGAGGCGACGAACATCTCCCCCTCCCCGATCCCGACCACGACGCCGCCGGCGTTCCCGATGCGGGCGGCGACGATCTTGTCCGGCTCGGTTGCCGTGATCAGGACGATCCCGTGGGTGCCCTTCAGGTGGGAGAACGCCCGCCGCGCGGCTTCGACGATTTCATCCCCTGCGGCCAGGTAGCGGTCGACGAGCTGGACGATCACCTCGGTGTCAGTGTCCGACTGGAATTCCACCCCTTCGGCGGCCAGCTCTTCGCGCAGCTCCAGGTAATTCTCGACGATCCCGTTGTGCGCCAGCACGACCTTCCCGGTGGCGCCGAGGTGGGGGTGGGCGTTCCGGGCCGAGGGCTCGCCGTGGGTCGCCCAGCGGGTGTGCCCGATGCCCAGGTGGCCGTGCAGGGGTTTCTCGTCCACCAGCGCCGCCAGGCGCTCCAGCTTACCGGCTTCGCGGCGCACTTCGATGTGCCCGTTCTCGAGCACAGCCAACCCGGCTGAGTCGTAGCCACGGTACTCCAGCCGTTTCAGCCCGTTGAGGATGACCGGCGTGGCATCCCGCGGACCGATGTATCCAACGATTCCACACATGGGAATTCCCTCCGTGGTTGAGATTTAGCGCCACCAGCCTGCTTTTTGTCCACCGGTCGCCCGAGAGGCATTGTTGCAGGATTCAGGCCTGGAGGGAAAGGGATGGGCTGTGGCTCGCCCAGAGGGCATCCGCTGATCTCTCGATTTTCTCCCGGCCGCCGTACCCCCGCCGGGATTAGCCCCGCTCTGCGGCGGGGAACCCTCCTCCTCGTCACCCCTGCTTCACGCAGGGGCCATGCGCTGGCCTTCCCTCATCGACTTTTGTGTTTAGTCCGCTTTTATCCTCCTTTCGTTATCCAGTTGGGAGAAGAATTATACTTGGAATTCGACGATTTTGAACAACCCAATTATCACTTTGCCGGCCGGCTTTGGGCAGTCCGTTGCTGCGGCTTCAACCGCCGGCATTTTCCAGGATCAGGCATCCAAAATCAGACCGAAACCCGCCTGGCTGCCCGCCGGGAATAGTACTGAAGGTTCAATGGTATAATCGCGCTGCTTTTACAGGCATAGAGGTAGGGGCAGACACCGTCCCCGTACAAAGTCTGAGACTGACCCGAAAAGCCGGAGAGTAGAGACGACGCTTGCGAGGGAAAAAGCACCTACGTATCCTCTGATAAAGGAGCCTCAATTTGGCTTTCAATCCCCTCAACTGGCTACTGGGGTTTTTCTCACTTGACATCGGCATAGACCTGGGAACCGCGAACACGCTGGTGAACGTGCGCGGCAAAGGCATCGTAATCCGCGAACCGTCCTGGGTCGCCATTGACAAGCGCACCCGAGAACCGAAAGCCATCGGTGCGGAAGCCAAAGAGATGGTCGGGCGGACCCCGGCCAACATCATCGCTATCCGCCCCCTGCGGGACGGCGTGATCTCGGAATTCGAGATCACCGAGGCGATGCTGGAATACTTCATCGGCAAAGCACACCAGCAGAGCATTGTGCCGGTGCCCCGGCCGCGCGTTATCATCGGTATTCCCTCCGGGGTGACCGAGGTCGAGAAGCGCGCTGTGTACGACGCAGCCATGTCTGCTGGCGCGCGGGAAGTCGGGCTGATCGAAGAGCCAGTGGCAGCGGCGCTTGGCGCGGGGTTGCCCATCGCCGAGATCCGCGGCAGCATGATCGTCGATATCGGCGGCGGGACGACCGAGGTGGCTGCCCTCTCGATGGGCGGTGTTGTGATCTCTCGTTCTCTGCGCGTCGCCGGCGACGAGATGGACCAGGAAATTGTGCAGTACATGCGCAACAAGTACAATTTGCTGATCGGAGAGCGCATGGCGGAACAGGCCAAGATCGCCATCGGTTCTGCGTATCACCTGCCCGAGGAAATGACCCTGACCCTGCGCGGCCGCAACCTCGTAACCGGCCTTCCGGAAGCAGTCGAGGTGTCCTCCGTCGAAATCCGGGAAGCCATCTCCGGCTCGGTACTGACCATCATCGACACCATCAAAGACGCCCTGGATGAAGTGCCCCCGGAGATCATCTCCGATCTCATGGAAGGCGGAATCTGCCTGGCAGGGGGCGGCTCCCAGCTGCGCGGCCTCGACCGGCGCCTGACTGATGAACTGCGCGTCCGGGCCTGGGTCGCCGAAGACCCGATGACCTGCGTGGTACGGGGCGCGGGGATGATCCTCGAAGACTATGATAACTTGAGATCGCTGCTGGTTGGGCTGGAGCGTGGGAGCACCCGCCACGCCTGACTCGTCTGTTCTGGATGAATTCTTCCCGTTCTTTCCAAACCGCCACCCTGGCGCTGGTCGTGATAGGGATCCTCCTGCTGGCTCTCGGGGGATACCTCTCGCCTCTGTCTCGCTACGCCCTCTCCCCGTTCATCAGTGCGCAGACCTGGCTGGCGAGCCGCTACCAGGCGGTTCGCGACTTTATCTACGCGCCCCGCGACGTCGCCCGGCTGAGCCAGCAGAACGCCCAGCTCGAGGCGGAGATCGCCCGGCTCCAGGCCCAGATCATCGATCTGCAGCAGCAGAACACCCAGCTCCAGGTCCTCTCAGCCCTGCTCGATTTCGCCAGCTCCCACCCTGAGAATGAGTATCTATCCGCCTCCATCATCGGCCGCGATCCGAGCCCGTTCCTCTTTTACGTGATCATCAACCGGGGATCGGACGATGGGCTGCGCCGCGGCATGCCGGTCGTATCTTCGCAGGGGCTCGTCGGGCGCGTGGCGGCGGTGACCGCCAACGCCGCCCGCGTGCAGCTCATCACCGACCCCGGGGTGGCGATAAACATCCGCCTCCAGGGGTCAGGCGCGGAAGCCATCTTGCAGGGCTCGATCACCGGCGAACTGACGCTCGAATCGATCCCGCAGGAGGCCGAGGTGCAGACAGGGGACCTGGTGCTTACTTCCGGGCTGGGCGGGAACTACCCTCCCAACATCCTGATCGGCCAGGTCAGCGGCGTCCGCCAGAGCCCGGTCGAGCTGTTTCAAACGGCCTCCGTACAGCCGATCGTTGATTTCTCCCAGCTCGACATCGTGTTGGTGATTGTCAACTTCCGCCCGATCGACATCACCCCGCTCCTGCCTTCGCCCGGCACGCCGTAGGAGACCCTGGTATTACCATGGCAATCTTGCTTGCTGTTCCGGTGATAGGCTTGGCGGTGATCGTCCAATCGGCGGTCTTGAGCCAGGTCCGCCTGCTCTACGGCATGGTCGACCTCGTCCTGCTGGTGCTGGTTGCCTGGGCGGTCCAGGAGCGGGTCAACACCGCCTGGCACTGGGGGTTCATCGCCGGGGTCCTGGTCAGCCTGGTCACAGCGATCCCCGCTCTTACGGTGATACTGTCTTACCTCCTGGTGACTGGGGGAGCGATCTTGTTCAGGCGCATTTTTTGGGCGAGGCCGCTGCTCGCTATGATCCTGGCGGCGATCACTGGCACTCTGATTTCGCATGCTGTGAGCCAGGTCGCCCTGCGGCTGGCGAACATTGCGATCCCCATCGGGCTGGCTTTGAACATCGTCACGCTGCCCAGCGTGCTGCTTAACCTGCTGCTGGCGATCCCTGTTTTCGCCTTCGTTTCCGACCTGGCGAACTGGCTGCACCCGAAGGAAATTGAAATATAATGGGAAGAATTGGCCGACTGCGGCAAGATTTTAACAGGAATTCGGGATAAAACAAACCAGCGCGCTGAGCGGAGCGGCGGTTATTCCGAACTGACGTTATTTTAAGGTATGAACAACAACCCGACATTGAACAACACCCTGGAGCCCTGGCGGATCCTGGCTTTTGCCGGGGTGATCGCGATCGCTTTTCTGGTCTACATTGGGCGCCTGTTCGCGTTGCAGATCCTCGAAGGACCCGAATGGGCTGCCCAGGCAGAAGAAAACCGCATCAGCGAGATCAACCTTCCCGCCCAGCGCGGGATCATCTTCGACCGCAACGGTTCCATCCTGGCGCGCAACATCGCCTCTTACAACGTCATCGTAACCCCGGCCGGCCTGCCCGACGACACAGGCGAGATCCAGGGTATCTACCGCCAGCTCTCCGAGCTGACCGGTGTTCCGATCAATCTCAACCAGGTGTCTCCGGAAAATCCTTACGTCCCCTGTCTCTCCGAACACGGCATCACCCAGATCGTTGAATACGGCGAATCGACCGCGCCGTACGCCCCGGTGCGCATCGCCTGCAACATCGACCGCAGGACAGCGATGGTCATCAAGGAAAAATCCGTCGACCTGCCGGGGGTCGACATCGAGATCGAATCGGTGCGCGATTACCCAACCGGGTCCCTGACTGCAAATATCATCGGCTTCCTCGGTCCCATCTCGGCGGCCGAAGAGGAATACTACGTGTCGCGGAATTTAGTCCCGAACCGAGATAAAGTCGGGTATGCCGGGGTGGAGCGCTACTTCCAGAGCATCCTGAGCGGGAGGAACGGGCGGCGGCTGGTGGAAGTCGACGTCGCGGGACAGATCCTGCGCGATATGATCCCGCCGGTCGACCCGGCGCCAGGCTTCAACCTGACCCTCACCATCGACACCCGCCTGCAGAGCGCAGCCGAGGGAATCCTGGTGCGCGAGCTCAACTTCTGGAGGAACTATTTCGGCGAAGAACGGATGAACAGCGGGGTGGTGATCGCGCTGAATCCGAAGACCGGCGAGGTCCTGGCAATGGTGTCTTATCCTTCGTACGAGAACAACCGCATGGCGCGCTTCATCCCGCAGTATTATTACGAGCAGCTCTCCCAGGACCTGCAGAATCCGCTGCTCAACCACGCGGTC
>CAYQDF010000163.1:0-6156 GCA_964416175.1 uncultured Anaerolineaceae bacterium | reverse complement strand
AAGCAGAAGGGTTCAATAGTTGAGCAGAAAATTGAGTAAGGAAGATCTGCCCCTGTCGCATTCGGAAAAAATCGTCAGTCCCCTGGCGATCACGGACAAATGCGAGTGTCTCATCGCCTGTCAGAAGGTATTTCCCAGCTGGCAGTCCCCCTAATGGCTCTGCGAGGGTAAGTTTGAAACCCCCTGCCGCATCAACAATATGGACCAGGCCGTCAAACTTGATGCGAATAAAGTGCCTGACATCGACTTTGAAGTTGTGATTCACCGTATCCAATGCTGCAGCAGGTCCAGATCCTGGCTCCTGATTCTCAGCGAAGAAGTGTGCAGTGTTGATCCGGTTCTCTCCGAAACCCGGAATTTCGACCCACAGGTCTCTTGGAATCGAGAGAATTCCAACGTACGGTCTTAATGGAAGCATCGTAATCAGGATATTTGTGTCGCTCCGCCCCAATGAGGTCCCTACCGGTGCTCTATCAATCCCTAAAATCAGGATGCTCAACCGGGCTGGAAACAAGAAATAGATCGCCCCAATGAATACCAGAAAAACGAAGAGAAAACCTGCCAGGGAGCATCCTAAGTAAAGCGACCGCTTCACCTTCTTCTGCACAGGTGGTCGAGGATGATCTTTCCACAGGTCGACTTCGTAATGGGGTTTGGTTTCAGCTTCGACGTCCGATGTCGATGTTTTTGAAGGAAATTTCATGACGCAATTGCTTCTTCGCTTTTACGCCGCCTGAACCAGGTCTTCCACTCATGATTTTCCCAAACAACAAGCACGGGCGCCGCGATAAAGATCGAAGAATAGGTTCCGCTGAATAAACCGACGAGGAGAATTACCGCAAATTCCCGCAGGGTAACCCCACCGAATAAAGCCAAGGCCAGGAGCATGAACTCGACGGTCATCAGCTGCGTGTTGATCGAGCGCTGCAATGTTTGAATGATCGAATGATTGACGAGTGTTTCGAATGGCAGTTTTTTGTATATATTCGAATTCTCCCGAATCCGGTCGAAAACGACGATCTTATCTTGCACAGAAAAACCAATTACGGTCAAAAGTGCTGTCAGGAACAGCGCATCGATCTGCCAACCCCAAAGATATCCTCCAATCGCTCCCAGACTGATCACGAGAGCAACATCGTGGATCATCGCAATTATCGCGCAAATCCCATAACGGAGGGCATGCGGGATGCCGCGAAAGGCATAGGTGATATAAATCACAACGACAATGGCAGCGACACCCACCGCAATCGCGGCACGGGAGGCGACTTCTCTACCCACTGTAGGTCCTACACTGTCAAATCGAAGCACGTTGGGTGATTGGCCGAACTCAGCACCAACTGCAGCTAACAATGCGGACCTGGTCTCATCATCCAGGAAGGAGGACCTCGCAAGGATCGTCTCTTCACCCGTCGTCTGGACCTGAACATCTTCGATCCCCAGCTGATTGTAGATCGCGATGATCTGAGCTGGTTCAGGGAGCGAGCCGGGATTCAAATCAAATTCAATCAGTGTTCCACCGGTGAAATCTACAGAGAGTCGTAAGCCGCCAATCACAGTGAGCACCAGCCCAGGAATAATGATCAGCAGTGAAATTGTGAAGAAAATGTAGCGTTTACCCAGTATGTTGATCATTTTGGGCACCATTCAAACTCCAAACCAGCGCGCCTGGCTTCTTTCCTGGAAGAACTCAAGAATCAGGGTGAGGAATGTCTTCGAGACGACCAGGGCTGTAAACAGGCTCACGCTGACACCTAACGCAAGCGTGACGGAGAAGCCCTTGACAATCGTTGCTCCAAACGAACTGCCGAACCAATAAAGGATGGCGCAAGTGATCAATGTGGCGATATTCGAATCACGGATTGAGGGCCAGGCGCGTTTCCAGGCCAGATCGACCGCCTGCATGAGAGGCCTTCCGGCTCGAAGCTCTTCTTTCAATCTTTCGAAGATTAAGATATTGGCGTCGAGAGCGCTGCCCGTACTCAACATGAACCCCGCGATCCCCGGAAGAGTTAACGTGACCGGGATATATTTGAAGAGGGCAAACGTAATCAAGGCATAGATGAGGATTGCGATGTCGGCGATGATCCCGGGGAGACGATAATAAAGTCCCATGAACAGGATCACAATTGCAAAGCCCACAGCCAGAGCAATCAGGCTTTTGTTCAACGAATCCTGCCCCAGGGTAGGTCCAACAGTCCGGCTCTCAACTACTTTGAGAGGGATCGGAAGAGAGCCGTATCTTAACTGGACTGCCAGCGCGTTCGCACTCTCAGCGGTGAAAGCGCCGCGGATAATCCCCTCGCCCTCCGTAATGGGTTCGTCGATCCGGGGAGCGGAGATGACGGTTTTATCCAGGACAATGCCGAGGATCTGATCTACGTGGGAGGTCGTGTACTCAGCAAACGTACTCGCACCTTCAGGTTTAAGTGTAAACTGAATGACGTAATTGCCAAGATCATCAAGTGCGACTTCAACCGTGTCTAGAAATTCACCAGTCATTACAGTGTGGAGCACCGGTTCCGAGCTGGGAGATGCCTCAAGCGTAGGGGATGCCTCCGGTGTTGGAGAGACAGGCGTAGGCGAGACCTGCGTTTCTGCCCCAGAAGCTGAAAAATCGGTCTGGACACGAGTCCCTTCAGGGAGTGCAGTGTCCCCCATGTCTACGAATTCAAGCAAACCGGTTTGCTGGATTGTCTTGATGGCCGCTTCAGGATCTCCAATTCCAGGCAGCTCGACAACAATTCTGCGATCTCCGGCGATTTGAACGGTTGCTTCATTCACACCAAGGCCGTTCACGCGGTTTTCAACTATTGTCCGGGCAGTGCTCATCTTGTCTGCATCGATTGATTCCCCGGCGGGTAGATCGGCCTCGAGGAGGGCCTGTACGCCACCCTGCAGATCCAACCCAAGTCGTGTTTCAATCGCCCGGTTATAACTACCAATATGGATGCCGGAATTGCCCGGCAGATCAATCCATACTGCAAGGATGACGATTACCAAAATAAGGAGCAACATCCGTAATTGCCGGCTCAATAGGAAAGACCTCCGATTCAAACAAATACCAGCCATTGGCTGGCGAGCGAGAGCATTATACTCCCTATCCGATGGATTGTAAAATTCTTTATATGTTTAGGAGTTATGCAGTTCAGAAGAAATTGGCGGCGTAAACCCAATTTTTTTTATTATCTGCATCTCTTCGTTGCTTCTCTATTTTTAAGAAACCCTAGCACCTGATCGAGTACTTCCTGCGGGGTGAGGTTATCGGTGTGCAAGTACAAATCTGCGTGTTCTCTGGCGTGTGATAAGCGGCTGACCTCCTCGAAGAATTCCTTCTCATCCATTTCAAGGGGGCGGCGGCGCATAGAGACAACATAGGACACATCCAGGTAGATGAGCACATCTGGATTGACGATCCTTCTCCACATGTCAGGAACATACGAATGTTCCTGGGCGATATGTCTTGCTGAATACCCATGATCTCCCAGGGCCTGGATCAAAGTCGATTTTCCGGCAGAACAAGGACCGATCACGCCGATCAGCATGAATATACTACCTGCTAACGAATGAAATCAGGGCAAAATCTCAGATCAATTCTAATGGTAGCCGGACAGACATCCTACGCACATCATCGCCTTGTTTGCTGGTGACTCGCAACACGACCAGGCTTATGTCATCTGCGGGACGTCCCCGATCGAGTTTTAAAGCGTGGTTTAGAATAGAATCTGCGATAAATTGAGGATGAGGGTCCTCTTCATCCAGCAACGACTGCAAGGTCGTTGGTACATCCATCGATTCTCCATACCGGGACCCAGCATGAATGAGCCCATCGGTGTAGACCACGGTTGCGATACCCGGTTCGAGAGGTATTTCGGTGATAAGCGGGCGGGTCCCCCGGTACAAACCAATTGGGATGCTGGGTTCATCCAACGAAATGACTGTCTCATGCATGGTAAGGAGTACCGCCGCCGGGTTATTGCGGGTGATCACAAGAGTGCGCGTCTGGTTATCCACGGAGAGGATATTCAATGTGGCGGAGACTTTTCCTCCCCGTTCTGTGTAGAGGGAATCTGACGCCGCTCGCGCTGCCGCTCCATCGCGGACACCTTCGGCAAGCAGGGTGATCACCTTTCTGACAACGAGCGTGGATATCCATTTCGCCCCTTTTCCTGAGCTCTGTCCATCGGCGAGGACAATCGATAGCCCCCCATTGGGTCTTTCAACAACTTCGACTGTATCCCCGCTTTCGGAAGTCGCATACTTCTTGATTTTCGAGATCCCAACGACAACTTCCATTACATCCTATTTTACTCCGATGTCACACACAGATACGACCACATTATGCTGACTTATCAGCCAGGATGATCACAGCTTTGCTCGCCTCGAAATTTATGAACTTCACATCTACCTGAAATCCAATTTCCTTTGCCCGCTTGAGTAATAAATAGTCCTCCAGACCCGCTTCCATTTCTTTCTCGTCCAACGACTGGCGCGTGATTTTGTAAATCCACCTTAATATTCTGTCCGGCAACGCCTTTCCTGTAATCCACGCTCCTGGAAGCACCACGAGCCTGCCGCCTGGCCTCAGGACACGCCAGATCTCTCTTTGTGTCTGTGGATCTGCAATGTATTCACTTGGGAAAGTTGCATAAACGAACGAGAATGAACAATCAGAAAAAGGCAATAATTCCGCGTCCCCTCTCACAAGTTGATAAGCAATCCCATCCCTGATTAAATTCTTTTTAGCCAGCTTACTCATGAAGAAGCTGGCATCCAGCCCCACCACATGATCACCGCGCTTCGAGAGCTTGCTCAAGAGATGTCCAGGACCGTGTCCAAGTTCCAGGATATGATCGTCCGTCAGGTAGGGAAGTACAGACTCGATCCAGGTCTGCCATCGGCCTAAGGAGAGCAGAGAAGAAACCCAATCGTATGTCCAGGCGAATTGGTTATAAAGAAGATAAAAAAAGGTTTCCAGCCCCCAGGCAGCCAGTCGAGTTAGTGGTTTTTCTCCAGCCCGGCTCATTGACAATATGAAAGCCTCACATCAACAATTGGATACCTCCTGGAAATACCCGATATTCCAATTCTTGGACTGATTCTGAGAATATCTCCCCGTCAGCATGGGCAGGCGTGGGAGAAGAAGTTCTGATTTTCAACCAGGTCGAGGAGATTTCGTGGATGGCGGGATGTTCTACGTAGCTGCCAGCTTCCGGTTTCAACGTGCGGGGGAGCAGGCGCAGGATTTCTATCCGCGTGGCCATATACCCATAAACAAAAGTGAGCTTCCCATCAAAAGGGTCAGCATGAGGTGTCATGTAAAATAGCCCACCGGTGCGCGGAGAATTTCCAACCGTCACCAGGGTGGCCGGCCCGGAATAACTCCCATTATCCCATTCAAGATCCATCAGCCACTTCGGATTATCGAACACGCCGAGCAGAGTCGCCGTAAGATAACGGAAATTTCCCCTGAGGCGCGTGATCCTCTGCTGGATTAATGTTATATACGGCTCCAGACCGATGGCTGCATTATTTACAAAATATCTTTGATTCACCTGACATAAATCAATTGCACGCGGACTTCCGTTTGCGATGATTTTCACTGCCTGATTAATATCTCTTGGGAGCTTCAGGTTGTCGACCAGGTCATTGGCGGACCCTAAGGGGATAATTCCCAGCGGCACATTTGTCATGTTTTCAACAGAGTCGACCATCCCGTTCACGACTTCGTTGATACTGCCATCCCCTCCTGCCGAGATTATGGGGGAATAACCAGCTTTTACCGAACGGGAGGCCAATTCGATCCCGTGACCCGGACCTTCAGTCATCTCGAGTTCGTATTCGATCCCGGTTTGCTCGAGTGCAGCATGCACTTCTCCCAGTTTTTCCCTCGCCAGCCATCGACCTGCGTATGGATTAAATATGACCTTTGCTGTCAAGTAAGCTCACCTCGGTTAAGATGATTTCAGCACAGAAATATCCGTATTTCTAATTGCCAGTTGACCACAACCAGCCTGGATCTCAATCCCGCGTCTGATGCGAATGGTACACGGGATGCCGTGTCGGACCAGTTCATCTCGAAAGGCTTTGGCTCGTACCTGGGTAGTTGCCTGTCCTGCATAGCCGGGCGTTGGATTGAGAGGAATAACATTTACATGG
>CAYQDF010000162.1:0-6158 GCA_964416175.1 uncultured Anaerolineaceae bacterium | reverse complement strand
TGCTGCGCTTACAAGCGCGCGCCACGCCTCTCCTGAGAACACTCATGCTCGCCCACCTCAAGCAGCGCGCCCGGGAAGCATCCATCGTCGCCAGACAGATGCTGTACGGGGCGACGGTGTACGACATGGTGCGCGACCTCCATAAGGAGCGCGCCCGCCTGGAGACCTTGTTCGTCCTGGTCGTCTTCGGCGACCTGCTCGGCGTCCCTGTCCTGCCGCCCTACTACACCCTGCGCCTGCTGCCGTACGTCATGCCCAACATCACCGGCTGGCGGAGGAGCATGCTGCGCGAGCGCGACATCACCGACATGTGCGACCAGGAATTCACGTGACGCTGCCTGAACCGCGTGGACCACGCAAACTGATCTGGAGACAGGCGCTCTGAGTGGAGCTTGCAAAGTGATCCCCTTCAAAAGAAGCGCGCTGGCAGCCTGTGGCTGCTCCCCCGCAAGCCGGGGATTGCGACTGCCTTCCGCTCAGGGTGCCTGTTCATCTCAAAAAAGGAGCCTGTAAATGACCGAAGAAGAGAGTAAACCGGGATTCATGGACAGCTTCAAGAGCGTCCTGTACGGGATGGCGGGACACGACATGGCGCGCTACGCCCTGAAGACCCGCGGCAGCATGGAGCACCTGTTCATCCTGATCACGATGGGCGACCTGCTGGGGATCCCCATCCTGCCGCCCTACTACAGCCTGCGGTTGCTGCCCTATGTTGTCCCGCAGATCAGCACCTGGAAGCGGAGGATGCTGCGGGAAAAGGACCTCACGGACGCTCTGGCGTGACCACGCTTTCTACGGAGAAAACAATGTCCTTACGAGAAGTGTTCGAGAAGAATCCCGAACGGCGGTACATCATGTTCGGCGGCAAGGGCGGGCTGGGCAAGACCACCTTCAGCGCGGCCACGGCCTACTGGCTGGCAAAACAGGGGTACAAAGTCCTGGTCTTCTCCGTCGACCCCCAGGCCAGCCTGTCCGATATCTTCAAGCAGGATATCTTCGGCAAGGGGGCGGTCGAGATCATCCCGAATCTCTTCGCCCAGGAGATCGACGCCGACCGCCGGATCAAAGACTACCAGGAGGAGATCCGGCAGAAGATCCGCGAAATGTACGGCATGGACGGCATCCCCGACGAGATCGAGAACTACATCCAGGCAGCCGCGGCCGAGCCCGCGATGGAGGAGAGCGCCATCTTCGACGAGGTCGTCGACATCGTCGTTGGCGGCGAGTACGACTATTACATCTACGACCTGGTGCCGCTGGGGCACGCCCTGTATTACTTGAGCATGGCCTCCGTGTACGACGAGTGGATCGACAAGATCACCGCCCTGCGCCAGGAGATGGCCGAATACGACAAGGTGGCCGCCATCATGCAGCGCAAGAAGGAGACCGAGGAAGACAAGATCCTCATGGAGCTCCAGGAGATCAAATACCGGATCAACACCTCCTCCAGCATCCTGACGGACAAGGCGAAGACCGCCTTCTTCTTCGTCGTGATCCCGGAGGAGATGATCATCCTGGATACCCAGAAGGCGGCCGGCCTGTTCGAAAAATTCAACGTGCCGCTGTGTGGGTACATCGTCAACCGCGTCATCCCGGCCAACCTCGCCAGCCAGGACATCCCGGACTACCTGCGCTACCAGATGGAGATGCAGCAGAAGTACCTCCAGAAGATCCAGCAAACCTTTGGAGACCAGGTGCTGACCTGCGTGCCGGAATTCGAGCGCGACATTACCGGGCTGGAGATGATCGAGCGGATGGCAGCAGTCTTGTTCGGAGGGTCGCTGTGATCACGAAAACGATGAAGCAATACATGGAAGAACATCCCCGCCTGAAGTATATCTTTTTCGGGGGGAAAGGCGGCGTCGGGAAGACGGTCATGGCCGGCAGCGCAGCCCTGTGGGCGGCAGAGCAGGGTAAGAAGACCCTGCTGGCCTCCACCAATCCGGTCCATTCCCTCTCCAGCCTGCTCGACCAGGATGTGTTCGGGAAGCTCACTCCGGTTGCCGGAATCCCGAATCTCTTCGCCTGCGAGATCGACACTCGGGAGACGATCGAGAGATCGAAGAAGGAGATCCGCGAGAAGATCGAATGGTTCCTCAAGTACGCGGATATCAAGACCAAAGCGGACGAGTTCGTCGAATCGGCGACAATGAACCCGGCCTTCGAAGAGTCGGCCATGTTCGAGAACATGATCGAGCTGATGTTCAAGGACGAGTACCAGGCTTACGTCTTCGACACGGCGCCGACGGCCAACGCCCGGCGGTTGCTGGGGATGTCCAGCGTGTACTCCATGTGGGTCAACAAGATGGTCCAGAGCCGCGAGGAGGCGATGAGCCTCAAGGACCTGCTTTCCTACAGCAAGAAGAAGCAGGAGAAGGATCCCCTGATGGAGTACCTGCTCAGCTTGCGGGACCGCATGGGCCGGGCAAAGAAGCTCCTGACCGATGACCAGCTGACCGCCTTTTTCTTCGTCACCCTGCCGGAAGCGCTCCCCATCGCGGTCATCACGCGGTTCATCACCTGGTTCCACGAGTTCGGCATCCCGGTCGGCGGGGTGCTGGTGAACAAGGTGATCGACAAGGGCAGCCTGCGGGAGAGCACCAACGAGTTCGTCAAGAACCGGGTCGCCATGCAGGACGAGTACATGCTGGAGATCGAACGGCAGTTCGACGGCAACGTGCGGGCGATCTTGCCGCAGTTCGAGACGGAGGTGCGCGGGGTGAGCATGATCAAGCGCACCGCCGATTTGCTGTTCGGGTGAGCCGTAAAACCTGCCCAGAGATCTGGCGAAGGCCTTCGCCAGATCTCTGCCCGGCCTTTCTGCCGCCAACAATAGCCCGATAATCCTGACTTAAAAGGGTTTCACGTCGGCGAAGCTTTTCTTCCGATCGCGCACACAGGCTACCCCGCCGGTTCTCCGCGTCCGGGACGGGTCCGTCCCAGCCGGTCTGTTGCAAGGCATTCTGAAAGACCTTAGCCCCTCCCGGTGCGCTGGTGGGTTGGGATGACGCTGGTGGCCACCGGCACGTGCTCGGGGAGCATGCCATAATCCGCCAGCGCCCACTGCCGGCTGATATAAGAGACCGGAAGTAAATGATTGGCTACCAGTTAAGGATCAGCGCGCTGGTTGGTTTCATATGGAAAACAATCTCATCTGGTTGAATAAGGCGGTTCCAGTTTTCAATGATAGTCTCCTGCCAGCCATCCGGTCGGTCGCAATAGCGACCGATGTTCTCGTGGAAGAAATGAGTATCGGAGATAATCCAGGTTTGGTCATCAAAGGGGAATTGCGGCTGGGGCGGTAGCATGGTTTATGGGTAGCCAGGAAGCAAGATATCCGAGATGATATCCTGCCAGTGACTGGTATGCCTTTGGCAAAGTATAGCGATATCGGGCTTTGTTCCAGAATTTCAAAGAAGAGCCCTGATAGTATGGGGGGAGGATAAACTCAAGTGGTGCAAAAAGGTGCCAAAGTTGGCGTCTTATTGAAATGGAACTCAGTTTATTGCTCAGTATGGCGGCGCGGCTGGACTTTCATGGTCTTACATTCTGGTGCACAGATGGGAGAACTTGTGGAAGAAAAAGATTAGCTTGATTTCGGACCCCATTTTGTCTGTCGTTCACTTTTCTGCAGATCTCGATATACATATATATAGGTGAGCGGACAAGGTTATGGCTTTAGAACTTCCTCAAACCATAATAATGCTGCTTCACCATCTTTTCTTACTAGTTCGGTAACAGTGCGACTATGCCGGATGCTATTGCGCAGTTCAGCCAGTTGTCCAAAACGGGTCGAAAGCAGTGGCTTATTGTTAAAACGCGCCTTGAAATGTGGCCAATTGTCTTTAGCAATGATGATGTCTTCCAATTCACGCAAATCGGTAAATTCCAGTTTGCCAATCAACGTCTCGTAGTCGTTGCCATTCAAAGCTGGGTTACGGCGCAAGACTGTTTGTATACGCTCCTCGATTTTCGGGCGAATATGGCCAGGCAGGCAAGTCAGATTGTTGCGAAGGGCATCCGCGATAGCGGCACGCAGAGCTAACTCGACTTTTTCAATACGCTCATCGAGGTCGCGCAGCAGGGGTTGTAAATCGAGCCGCCCGCGGATGAGTAAGCTTTCTATAGCCTGTTTGATAGTACGTTCACGTTCGGCGATGAATTCCATGAAATCGGTAGGCGTAAATGGGGCGCGCAACAGGATTTCGATGGCCTTGGGCGAAATCAGGTGAGAAGCAAAGATATCGCGCACCAACGCTTCGCCGTTGCGAGACATCATTTCAGGGAGGTATTTATTGGGCAAGCGATTGTGAATCACTTGACGATTGGTCTCAGCGGTTAAGGGTGTGCGGTTCAAAACAGTATCTACGCTGACTTCCTCGAGATGTCCTGCCTCGCTCCAGGAAGCAGGGATGATATGATGGTCGTCCAGGTCGTCATATTGCGGGGCAAGACCGGTTGTCCAGTCACGCGCTCCTTGTAAGATTAACAAATTGAAAACGCCATTGTAGATGGCTGAGCCGAGTTTGGTCTCGCGGCGCAGGTCTAGTCCCTGAAAGCGGGATTCAAATTCAGCCAATAGAGTCGGGCGGGCAGCGTCATCGGCCAGCCAGGCTTTGAAGTCTAGAAAATCGCGTGCACTGGTCGATTCGACAGCGCCAGAATAGCGGTTGGTGAAAACGCTGGCCCAATACCAGGCGCGTACTTTGCGTTGCGCGTCCAGTTTTTTCTCTGCGGGCAAACTTTCGATGTGCGCCTGAATGGATGCAAATACCGGCAAAATTGACACATATGGTATATATTTCGAGACAATCGCGCCGAATTCGCGCGGATCGCGCAGCAACCGAATTGATGATTCGAGCGCTTTGACTGCCTGCTCCCAAAGTATCTTGAACTCATGTGTGTCGCGAATTAGAATTTCCTTGCGGCGTTTGCCGTCTGGCTCACGCACGTATTTTTCCTGTTCAGGCAGCAAAAAATACAGGTACTTCGGAGAGCAATAGTTTTGTCGCAGAAGAGACATGACTTGCAACACATAACGGTCCATGCGCTCGGTTTCAATGCTGGCCAAGCGGGGTTCAACCTCCCGCCACATGTGCTTGAGCTGCAGGCCTTTGGGCTTGAGTAATGCATTGATAAGGTCGAAAACATCCAGGCGGATGCCGCGGCTGTTGATTTGCGTGAAGATATCGCAGACTTTGTCGACCGGTAAATCTTTATCCAGTTCGACATAAGCAATCTGGTATTCCTGAGTGATGCCGCGCAGATGCTGGCCGAAATCATGGGCATCTCGGGCATGACGCTCAGCTCGTTCTGCATCGGCTATCCGACCAGCTTTTCTGGCGGCGTCGGCATTCTCCCGCCAGTAGCGTTCGTAGCCTTGCGACCAGTTCGCGAGTTCCCAGCCGCCTGCGCCAATGATCGACAGGGGAAAGATATGTTCTTGATATTGATTTTTCGGGTCAGCAAGGATCTTCTGCCAGCGGTTGGACAACCAGTCATAGTAAAAGGCTTCATCGTAGGCTTCTGCCATAAACTGGTCAACACGGATGAAGTAAAACGCCCGACTGGAACGATTGGGCAGGGGCAAATCCGGAGCCATGAAAACGTAATACATCGCCGTCAGGCGCTGTTGTCCATCCAATACGATGTATTCTGGCTTGCCTTCCCCCCCGTAGCCGTAAATGGGTTCGCAGGCCAGGGCCGAAAAATTCTTTTTTTCGCCTTTCCAAAGCAGCAGGCCGCCGATGTAATAATCCAGAAAGATGGAGCGCATCAAATCACGAATATCCCAGGGTTTCCACTCGAAATCGCGCTGGAAATCGGGAATGACGAAGCGGCCTTCTTTCAGCTTCTCCACCAGAGAGTTAAGACCGATGTGATCAGGCTTTTGGGCATCTCTCATTTGCTTCTCCTTAATTCTTCTTTACAATTCATACAATCTGTAACTTACTCTGCCCAATTCGCTCCGATTAATTCTGCCTGTTCCAGAACGGTTTGTGTGGCCTTTTCTTGCTTATCGGGTGGGTAACCATATTTTCGCAGGATTCTTTTGACCATTACCTGCAATTTGGAGCGCACCGTTTCTTTTACAGTCCAATCGATGGTCACATTGTTTCGTACCATCTTGACCAGCTCACGCGCAATTTCCTGAAGCG
>CAYQDF010000161.1:0-6356 GCA_964416175.1 uncultured Anaerolineaceae bacterium | reverse complement strand
TCGCTGCATGACGCCCAGCCAGGCCATATAATCATTCTCGACACGCATCGTATTGCCGACATTTGCCACGTTGGAAAAATCGTAAGCGGGCACAAAGGCATAGAAAGCGATGTATTCCAGGCCCTGGTCGCCCGCCCGCTTGCACAGCACGGAACCAATGCTTGCGCCTCCATGGTAATCTGACAGGTGCACGGAAAGACCGCGTAGCTCATCCTTGAGGTGCTGAAGGCTGTAGGTCGCGGTGATCAACCGTTCCTTATCGTAGGGTAGCTCGCCGTACACGCCCCCCAAGCCGATGATGCGTCGGACAGCAAATGTTTTTGCGATGAACAGGATGCTGGAGACGTACCGCTCCACATCGATATGCGGCTCATCCCCCACGAAGATCAGGAGCCCTTTCCCGTTAACTTCGGCAAAATACAGCTCATTCCGCTGGGTCTGCAGGCTCTCGGGGAATCCCTCGATGTACTTGACGACCGGGCGCACCAGGTCGTGAGTGCCTGGGATTTGGAACAGGTAGAACCCATCGTTGCGGATCGTTCCGATCTGGCGAGCTCCTGTCAGTTTAATCAGGTACTGAGGAAGACCCGAAGAGACCGACCCTCCATCCGCCCACTGCCGCCAGCCAGCCAGCATGTAGGTCTCTTCTGTTTTCGGTCGTTCTTTCAGCTCAACCGAATCAGTCATCGCACGCCTCCTGCCGCCGACATTTCAAATGATCAGACCACACGGCCGATCTCCCCGTCGCGGACGATCTCGAAGGTTTTCAAGGGTTTCACGGCCGGCCTGCACACAACCGACCCATCCGTGACATCGAAACAGGAATCATGCCACGGGCAGGTGATCACTTTCCCCTCAAGCTCTCCTTCACTTAATGGCCCTCCGGCGTGGGTGCACTCCTCCTGGGTGGCGTAGATGACTCCCTCGACGTTATAGACCGCGACGCGCTGCCCGGCCACACGCACCAGTTTCACCTGGCCAGCTGGCACATCCCTGATGAAGAATTCATTCTCTTTCAATTGCGCCTCGCTTTCACCTGCCGTCCCCACTTCCCCTGCTTCATCGTCTTGCGCAGTTTGCATCAGTACCGGGATGCGCAGCCGCACCTCGCCATCTACGATCGAGACCGGGTACATCTCGAGTCTGGCGCTGGGGTCTGTGATCAGGCTCCCGTTCGTAACTTCGAAGGTATAGCCGTGCCAGGGGCAGACGAGTTTCCCATCGACCAGATCGCCTGTCGCGACCGGTCCCCCCCGGTGCAGGCAGCTGTTGTGCAGAGCATACCATCCGCCCGCGTGGTGGAAGACGCCGATGGAGAGCCCATCGACCTGGATTATCTTCCGCTCGCCGTCCGGTATTTCAGCGACCCGGGCAACAGCTATGTCTTTATATGATGCCAATCTGCGAATGCCCAGGCCCTTCTCGTAGGACTCGATGGACATCTCCATAATCACCTGTGGATTTACAGACAGGAGTTCATCGAATGTCTCCGCCTCGCGCTCGTGGCCGTAGGCTCTGGCGAGCATTTCCAGGATGACCATGCACAACTTGTTCCAGGCTTTAATCGCCCGGCTTTCGAGGTTCGAGTCGAATTCCCTTAGTTCTACCATCAAGGCTTCGGTGATGGCATGCTGGATAAAGCCGACCATCCCTATGACGTAGCGCTCGGCGATGTAGATATTCGGGTCCGCGCCCCGGCAGGTATGCGCGCGTCCGACGTAGTCCACATACCGGGCGTAGTCCGCGTCGTAGACGCCCCCGGCGGTCCTCCGCCAGAAATTCGCCTGGTGGTACATCCGCAGCTGGAGGTAATGGTCATCCACGCTTCCATCCGGCTTCAAGAAGAATTTCCGCGTGGGAGGGTACTGCAGCAGGTTCGTGTAGAATTGCCCGATAATGTCGGGGAGGTGCTTTTCGATGATCAACGCGGATTCACGGATCGCGGCGCTGTCGGCTGGTTCGAAGCCCACAAACTCCGCCATGTATTTGAAGTAACGCCAGGCATCTTCCCCGGCCCTTGCCTCAGATGAATCACGGTTCATGGTTGCATTCATAAATCAATCGTTTCCTTCTGGCGCAATTTTATTTTCCCATTATACCCGGCTGCCAATCGTAATATTGGGTTGGTGTAAGGCAGGGTCTCTCGGACATCTGTGGGCCAAGTCCCACCGATCCGGCTGGTCCCTGGGGAGAGGGAGAAATTATAATTGCAGAATGGTTCCTCCAGAAGGCTTTCAAGGGAGGATGGTATGGTTTTCCCAAAGTCAGAAAATTCTGCTCGAGATGTCACAGCGAGCGGCTTTTGCGAAGCAGTCTCCCTTCTGAACGTGGGGATTGCCCACGACTTTGGGAAAGCCATGGGGAGCACGGAGGACCTCTGGAGCCCAGAAAAGGACGAGGATGAAAAGGCCGAGGCAATGAAGAAAACCTCCGCAAATCTGGTAACATTTCGATGGTAAACCGCATCTAATGGATAACGAGAACAGGCAGCCAGTCTTCTCTCTGGAAAAGCTCCGGCAGGGTGATCGTGCAGAGTTTGCCCGTCTGGTGGAGGCATATTCTCCCCTGATTTATCGGCTGGGTCTGAAGATGCTCAACAACCCGCAGGACGCTGAAGACATCCTGCAGGAGACTTTCATCAAGGCGTACCAGCACCTGGGCGATTTCGACGGCCGTTCCAGCCCGGCCACCTGGCTGTATCGTATTGCGACGAACGAAGCACTGATGTCGCTCCGGAAGAAGCGCCCCGAGCTGGTCTCGCTTGAAGAACCGCTCGCAGATTCAGCCGAGCCCCAGGAGCCAATGCAGATCCTCGACTGGTGTTGTCTGCCGGAAGAGGATTATCTGACCGCTGAAAGCCTGGAAGCGCTGGATCGAGCCATCGATGCCCTGCCTGCCAGCCTGCGGATCGTTTTTGTCCTGCGAGATATCCAGGGTCTGTCCACCCGAGAGGTGGCAGAGATCCTCGATCTCAGTGAGACTGCTGTGAAGACCCGGCTGTCCCGGGCGAGGTTGCGCCTGCGTGAGCTGCTCACCACCTACTTCGGTGATATTTTGAGCGAGAGATGAAAATGGGAAAACATCCTGAGTGCCGCCATCTGCTTGCCTCCCTCTCCGGTTATATCGACGGAGAGCTGGAGGAAGAGCTGTGTGCCGAGATCGAGCGGCACATGGACGACTGCGAAAACTGCCGCGTGGTCGTCGACACCCTCCGGAAGACGATATCACTTTACCGCACCATCTCAGCCAGCGTAGACTTGCCGGAGGATGCTCGCCAAAGACTCTATCACCAGCTGGATCTGGATGAATTTCTAACCGCCCAGGCGCCGCTGCAAGAATGACAGGCAGGCAGCGCCGATCGATAATTCGATTTAATGAAACCAACCTGGGGGTTCCTGCATCTAAAAGATGCCATGCACGAGATCAAGGTTGATCCGTCTCCCTCCAGAAAGGCCGCAGTCGATGATACCAGGGTGGGAGCCCAATGCGTGCCTGTCCGGGAATTGAGAGCAGGGAACCGGTGTCCGGTCTGCAAACGAGGCATACTGGACTACAACAGTCTCCTAAACCTGGCCTGCCCGGCCTGCGGATTTGCGGCAGGCGGAAGTTTCACCTGATGAGATCCAACCCGCCCCGGGTGGGCGTGCATGGGTCAGATATCAGGGAGTATTGAATAACGAGGTGATTCAGTGGAACAAATTCTAACGGAAGACATCCGAACCCAGGTCCGAGAAGTATTCACCCGGCTCAAAGAACCGGTTGAAATTCTCTTTTTTGGTCGACAGGAGAACTGCGACTTCTGCGAGCCAGCCCGCCAGCTTGCGGAGGAAGTGGCCGGGCTTTCCGATCTCCTCCACTTCAGCGCCTACGACCTGGACGGAGACAGCCAGCTGGCAAAGACTTACCAGGTCGACAAAGCTCCCGGGATCGTGATCGCCGGACGCGAGGGTGATCGAATTGTAGATTACGGCGTCCGCTACGCCGGCATCCCTTCCGGGCATGAATTCACATCTTTGGTCCACGATTTGATCCTGGTCTCAGCACGCGACTCCGGGTTGAGCACACAGACCCGCGACCTGCTAAGGAAGGTGAATGAACCCATCACCTTGCAGGTGTTCGTCACCCCAACCTGCCCTTACTGCCCGCGCGCCGTCGTGCTGGCCCATCAGATGGCGCTGGAGAGCCCCTTCATACAGGCAGAGATGGTCGAGGCGATGGAGTTCCCGGAGCTCTCGGAGGAGCACGGTGTGAGCGGCGTCCCTCAGACGACGATCAACAGCGGCGCGGGGACAGTCGTTGGAGCCGTGCCTGAAGATTACCTGTTGGCTGAGATCCTGCGGGTCGTGAATGGGAAACCGTCGAAGGAGCGTTCATGAATGTCCAGGTGACCTGGCGAGAAAATTTATTTTTTACCGGGGCGACAGAAAACGGATCGGTGGTACCGCTCGGTTCCAGGGGAGATGGCGGCGAACAGGGCGGTCCGAGCCCCATGGAAATGATCGCCCTCGGACTGATTGGCTGCACCGCCATGGACGTGATCTCTATTCTGCAGAAAAAGCGCCAGCAGGTCACGGATTTCATGGTGGAGGCTCATGTCGAACGCGCGGCAGATCACCCGCGGGTCTTCACGCATGTGATCATCCAATACCACATCACAGGGAGAAACGTCGATCCTTCCGCGGTGCTGCGCTCGATCGAACTATCGGCGACAAAGTACTGCCCGGCTCATGCCATGCTGTCCCAGGTGACGCCGATTGAGTTGAAGTACAACGTCTATGAAACGGGGGACGGCCAAGTGCGGAAATTGGTGACGAGCGGGGAGTATTCCCCGGAATAATCCAGACTGAGCGTTAAGCCAACAACGTACAAATATGCGCCATCGCTGGTCATACCCAGGCCATCGTCAAAGGCCGCGCCTCCCCAGGTTGTATGCGCCAGATAGTCGCCGCTCTCTTTGGAGAACTTGACGATTACCGCGTCGCCGCCGGAGAACATGTCCGTCGCATTTACACGCCCGCAGACGTAAATCGTATCTTCATCCACGACAATCTGCCCATCGGCCGCATCAAAGCCCTCAGTCCCCCAGGTCTTCACCCAAATCAGGTTCCCCTGCTTATCGAGTTTGAGGACGGCCATGTCACCGCGGGTCAGGTAGCATAGAGCGGACGAATCGACGGTTGATAGAGCCCCTTTATGCCAAACCCACTCCCAAACTACCGCCACAATATCATGCTTTTGCAATCATGTAGCGGAAATTGTTTTTGAGACGATATCCGCCTGCGTTAGTTTTGAATGGCGCGATGACACTCAAGACCATATCGCGCACTACATCCTCTCCTGTTTGTTGAATTGCCCGTATGGCTGGACCCGAAGAAAGCAAACCGCGCAACGCTGTCTTCTCGTCAGGATACTCCCATGGACAATCAACAGTCACAACTGTTCCCGGAACCATTCCCGCTTCTATGACGAGGGCTCCTAGCGCTCCATCAGCCGAAAGTGCATAAGGTCCAGGAGCGCCTGGCGGCGGTGGAGGTAACAATGAACCCAAGGCCGCGATATAAGCGGCGGATTCATTTTCTTCACGTTTACCAAAAACGGCGATGACGACCGCACCAGTCCGTGATACACGGCTCGCTTCCCGTAACGCATTCACAGGGCTGGCAGCGAACTGGAAAGAACTGAAACCCGTTACTACATCAAAAGTCTGATTTGCGTAGGGTAATACTTCCATCTCGCCTGTTCGAAAATCACCGTCACTCACGCGCTCACGAGCAATTGCAAGCAGAGACTCGGCTGCGTCAATCCCGCTTACCCGTGCGCCACGTTTTGCCGCCATTTCGCAAAAAATGCCTGACCCACATCCGATATCGAGGACAGAAGTCCCTTCACCTATTACTATCTGGTTTAAAACTGCTTCATACAGTGGAATGGCAACACCTTCCTGTACCTCAGCCCAATCTCTTGCTCGCGTTCCCCAAATCTGTCCTTGAATATTCGCTGTGCCCATAAGTTTTCTCCCAATCAAGCTAATATGTTCTTGACTTTGTTATTCGATTGGCGAAGCCGCGCCGCGAAGCGCAGCGGAGCGGCGTAAGGTGCACACTTCCTGGCCGACCTGCCGGCATTCCAACCGGATGAAACAAGGGCGCAAGTAGCACATTTCCAGTATACGCAGAATCGTCATGCAGGCAAGCCGAACAATCGTATTGGTGAGGTATCTCTCGTGCTGCAACGTGGTTTCCGGATGCGCTGCCAGGCTGGGTTTTTCTCTCTTGCCCTCATCAACCCCAGTTCTCGCTGTTTCTTAGCATCCATTGTTAGCCAACAATTTCAAGCCTCTTTCAAACTATTCCTCC